>CASWVG010000010.1 GCA_949472775.1 uncultured Lachnospiraceae bacterium | reverse complement strand
CAGAGAATGTTGCGCATTCTCCATAAACGGTTTATGCTGTCGCGGTTTCCTGTATAGTGAAAACTCGAGTGCCGGTACGTTCGATTCAGAGAATGTTGCGCATTCTCCATAAACGGTTTATGCTGTCGCGGTTTCCTGTATGGTGAAAAATCCGGCAAGTTCGATTGTGAGGACCGCTTCGCGGCCTCGGATGTTTGAGGTGTGACATGTACTATTCGGTGATAAAAAAATGTGACATTGCGGATGGGCCGGGGGTGCGGGTGACTCTGTTTGTCAGCGGTTGTACGCACCACTGTGAGGGGTGCTTTAATCCCGAGACGTGGGATTTTCAGTATGGGCAGCCCTTTACGGAGACGGTGGCGGACGAGATTTTAGAGGCGCTTTCGCCGGATTATATCGCGGGACTTACGCTGCTTGGCGGAGAACCGTTAGAATCCGCGAACCGGCAGGCGCTTTTGCCGCTCTTGCGGGCGGTGAAACAGGCGTACCCGCGGAAAGATATCTGGTGCTATACGGGATACCTGTATGACGCGGACATTCTGGAGAAATTCTGCGCGCAGTGGGAGGGGATGGAGGAGTTTCTTTCGTATCTGGATGTGATTGTGGACGGGGCGTTCATTCAGGAGAGGAAGAATATCAGCCTTCGGTTCCGGGGGTCGGAGAATCAGCGGATCATCGACGTGCAGGAGAGCCTGCGGCAGGGGAAGGCTGTGCTGTGGGAGGAGGAGAGCAGATAGAGATTGCTCTATCTGTTCTACGCAATAGCCGCCTTTTAATAATGAACATGTGCATCAATCGCTCTGTATTCCGCCTTCCATGTCTGTCACTAATATACAATACATTTTTCATGTTACCTTCCAATAAACTGTTTCCATTGCCAATCAGGTTCTCTTACCGGTATCGGGTAATCCTCAGATAAATTATCACTTGTAAACGGTATATCATAGTTTCTTCTACAATCTTTTCCATTCCCATCCTTTTAAGTGCCAACGTACACAATCTGCCGAAGTTCTTGGACGTATTGGCAGTCGGTTCATGAAATGATTTCGTCTAAGTTCAATATTATGAATGATACTGGATTTGTCATCCGGAAGAGAAGCGGGTATAATAAAACTTGACATATCGTGTCAGCATATTGATGATATGTTGTAAAGGAAAGGAGGAGAGGGCGATGCAGGAGAGCAGACTCTTTCAGATCATCTACTATCTGCTGGATAAGGGGCAGGCGACCGCCCCGGAGCTGGCGGCGCATTTCGAGGTGTCGGTCAGGACGATTTACAGGGATGTTGACGCGCTGAGCGGGGCGGGCATTCCCATCTATGCGGAGGCGGGCAGAAACGGCGGTATCCGGCTGATGCATGACTTTGTGCTGGATCATGCCTTGCTGTCGGGGGAGGAAAAGCAGGAAATTCTTGCGGCGCTGCAGAGTATGAATGTCACCCGGAATATTGGAGAAAGCCATACCTTACAGAAACTTTCCGCCCTCTTTGCCCTTCCTTCAGAAAACTGGCTTGCGGTGGATTTTTCCAGATGGGGCAATCAAGGGTTTGACAAGGAGAAATTTGAGCTGTTGAAAAAGGCGGTTATGCACCGCAGACAGATCAGAATCCGGTACGCAGGTTCTGACGGGGCGGACAGAGAGCGGGTGGTACAACCTTATCAGCTTGTCTATAAGGCAAAGGCGTGGTATCTGAAAGCGTTCTGCATGGAAAAGCAGGAGATGCGGACTTTTAAGCTGAACCGTATTCTGGAGCTGGCGCTTCTGGAGGAGCGCTTCGTGCGGCGCAGTTTTCCGGAAGAGCCTGAGGATGGTGAGGAAAACTACCCGCTGGTTACACTTCGCTTTCCGAAAGAGATGGCGTACCGGGTATACGATGAGTTTGACGGGAACCAGATCGAGAGACGGGAGAACGGGGATCTGATTGCTTCTGCCAGAATGCCGGAAGGGGCGTGGCTTATCAGCTTCCTCTTGTCGTTCGGGACAAAGGCGGAAATTCTTTCTCCGGTGTATCTGAGGGAGGAGATCGCGCTGGAAGCGAAAAAAATTGTGGAAAAATATAAAACATGACATATAGTGTCAACATTACTGCGGTATCATAGGAAATATACAGACCACTGCTTCCGATGGCAACGAGTCAGGCGGCGGGGAGACAATTTGATGTATGTCGTAGGACGGAGCTGCTGCTTGTGGGAAATAGGGCAGATGGAAGAAAAACAGATCTTTGACGGAAGACGGAAAGGAAGGGGAACATGGCAAGACCGACGACAAAAGCAGATTTATTGACTGCGGCAACAGAAAACTATAGGAAATTGAATGAGATGATGGAGGGACTGACGGAAGAAGAGCTGGATACACCTTTTGATTTTTCGGGCAGCGCGAAAAAAGAGGCGCACTGGAAACGGGACAAAAATCTCCGGGACATTCTGGTACATCTCTACGAGTGGCACCAGCTTTTGCTGACATGGGTGCATGCCAACCAGAGGGGTGACAGCTGGCCATTTATCCCGAAGCCCTATAACTGGAAAACCTACGGAGACATGAATGTGATGTTCTGGAAAAAGCATCAGGAAACGACGCTTGACGAGGCGAAGAGCATGTTTGCGGGGTCTCATGCCGAAGTGATGGCGTTAGCGGAGACTTTTTCCAACGAGGAGCTGTTTTCCAAGGGCGTTTTTCCGTGGGTGGGCGGGAGCACCCTTGGCTCCTATTTTGTCAGCAACACCTCAAGCCACTATGACTGGGCGATGAAGAAGCTGAAGGCGCATAAGAAAAACTGTGCCGGAAAGTGAGGGCGGACGGATGCACTTTGTGAGGGCAAAGGGGATCTTATCCTCTCATAACGGGATGAATCTGTACCGGGGTTGCTCCCACGGGTGCATCTACTGCGATTCCAGAAGCAGGTGCTACCATATGGAGCACGACTTTGAGGATATCGAGGTCAAGGAGAATGCCATAGAACTGCTGGAACATGCCTTAAAGCACAAACGGCTAAAGTGCATGATCGGCACAGGCGCGATGACCGACTCCTATATCCCGCTGGAGATGGAGCTTGGAAATGTCAGAAAGGCACTGACGCTGATTGAACAGTATGGATTCGGCGTCACGGTGCACACGAAATCGGACCGCATTTTGCGGGATCTGGATCTTCTGGGAAAAATAAACCAAAAGACGAAATGCGTTGTGCAGATGACCCTGACCACCTACGATGAGGAGCTGTGCAGGAAAATCGAGCCTCATGTAAGCACGACAGGAGAACGGTTTGCGGTGCTTATGAAGCTGCGGGACGCAGGCATCCCCACCGTTGTGTGGCTGTCTCCGATTCTGCCGTTTATCAACGATACGCGGGAGAATATCGCGGGTATTCTGGATATGTGTGCGGAGGCGCAAGTATACGGTGTGATCAGCTTTGGCATGGGGCTGACGCTCCGGGAGGGGAACCGGGAATATTTTTATAAGCAGCTTGACTGCCTCTTTCCCGGATTGAAGGAAAAGTATATACGGACTTACGGGAACCGGTATGAGATCGAAAGCCCGGACAACAAAGAGCTGATGAAGCTGTTCCATCAGAAATGTGAAGAGGGTGGGATTGTTCACGATAATGATGAGGTTTTCCGGTATCTGCAGGAGTTTGAGGAGAAGGATGCGGGACGGCAGATGAGTTTGTGGGATTTGTAAAATATTGCTTGGCAGGTACATTCTGAGCAAAAGAGGAACCGGCAGGGAACGCAATACTGCCGGTTATTTTGGTTTATGCTGCAGACCTTTCACCACAGCTATAATTGTATCAAGCTGAATATCATCTAAATTTTTAATTTCTTCTGAAATCTGATTAATCTTTCCCGGAGCAGGGTTCTTTTCATCGAAGAATTCCTGCGGCGTGATCTGAAAATATTCACAGATATAGAAAAAAACCTGCATGGAGGGAAAGGCAAGCCTGTTTTCAATGCGGTTGATATAACTTTCATTCTGTCCCAGAGCCAGACTCATTTCTCTGGCTGACACATTTTTCTGATTTCTCAGGGAGCTCAGTCTTTCCACAAAAAATTCTTCGAACATGATATCACCACCTTACCTGTAGATTATATATTATATACATATCCATAATGACGCATTCAAAATCCTATAAATCTTGACATATGATATACAATATCTTAATATGAGAGATATAAAGGAAAGGATTGTCTGACAATATTTATATACGGGTGACTGCGAAAGAGGGGATTTTCGTGTGTCTGACAGATAAAGGGCGATGAGAGAAACGTTATTTTTATGGATAAAAGAATGGGGTCTTGTTTTTCTTTGTGCGATAACAGGTGTCGCAGCGCTTGCGGCAACTTATTTTATTCCGCAGGATTGGATGCGGGAAAATGTGTGGGCATCATCAATTGCACTGCATAAGGAGGGGTTGGGTTCCTATATCTGGCAGGATATCGAGGAGACAATGCTGGATATCTATACGGACGGACTGATCATCAACGTGTCTTACACAGAGACAAAGGATGGTGTCAGGGACATTCTGCTTGGCACGCATGTGGAGGTGGACGGAAAAAATCCGATGGAATCTCTCTACGAAGTGGCTGTTCTTGCCAATGACAATTATACAGTAAAGAATTACGGAAGATACTGGCATGGATATCAGGTATTGATGCGGCCCCTCTTATGCTTTTTCAACTATTCGGACGTCCGGCAGATCAATATGATCTTGCAGCTTACGCTTGTCTTTGGGTTTGTGGGTGTCCTTGCAGGGATGAAGGAAAATGTACTTATCGTCCCCTTCTTAGGGATGTATGTTTTCCTTTCTCCTGTCAGTCTTTGCAGTTCCCTACAGTATTCTCCGTGCTTTTACATTATGATGCTGGCGCTGTATGCTTTATTGACAGGGAGAGAAAAGCTGACCGACACGAAGAGAAATTATCTGTTTCTTCTGACTGGCGTAATGACTGCCTATTTCGATTTCCTAACATATCCGTTTATTACTCTGGGAGTGCCGCTGATCTTTTATCTGGTTCTGGATGGGAACTGTCTGCCGGAAAAGCAAAGAAGCAGTTGGAAAAATCTTTTCTTACATACATTGTCATGGGGCATCGGTTATGCGGGAATGTGGTCGTCAAAGTGGGTGATTGCTTCTGTTTTTACAGGGGAAAGTATCATTTATGACGCATTTTCTCAGATTGCTTATCGCAGCGGATATTTTACCGAAAAGCATTCTTATTATGATACGCTGAAGCTGAATCTCGGTGTATGTAATACGAGGGTTATTCTGCCTGCGGTTATATGTGTGACAGTATGTATTGTCGCGTTCAGAATTGTAAAACAGGTCAGAATACAATGGAGCCTTTTTCCGGCAGTGGGAACAATTATATTTGTGTCGTTGTATCCGTTTTTCTGGTATTTATTTACCAAAGATCATTCCTGCTGTCATTCCTACTTTACATGGAGGGAGCTGGGAATCAGCGTGTTTGGTATTATGACGGCCGGGGTGATAGGAATCAGAGGATTTGTCAAAAACATTGTTGAGTGAATGAAACCGGGCAGGCGATAGGGCCTGCCCCTTCCATTTTTTTGTTATTAATATTTCTTCTTATAATAATGCTCCGCACTCTGGATCAGTTTGTAGAACACCATGGCGATTGCGCACAGAATAATAATCGAAGTGATCACCATATTGAGCTGGAACACCTGAGAGCCATAGATAATCAGATACCCGAGTCCGCGTCTGGCGGCAAGAAATTCCCCGATGATGACGCCCACAAGGGAAAGACCGATATTGACCTTCATACTGCTCAAAATGAGCGGCACGGAACTTGGCAGGATCACCTTGGAGAGGGCGTCTTTGCGGCTGCCGCCCAGCGTGTAGATCAGCTTGCACATTTCCGGGTCAACCTGACAGAAACCGGTATAGAGACTGATAATGGAACCGAAAACAGCTACGGAGATACCAGCCACGATAATGGTATTTGTGCCGGTGCCAAGCCATACGATCAAAAGCGGCGCAAGGGCGGATTTTGGCAGGGCATTCAGGACGACGAGGTAGGGTTCCAGAATTTCGGAGAGGCTGTTGTGATACCATAGTAAGGTGGCGGCAAGGAGACTTAAGACCGTAACCAGAAAGAAACTCGCGATTGTTTCAAAAAGGGTAACGCCGGTATGGGCGAAGAAGGAGTGATCCACAAGCATCTGCCCGAGATATTTCACGATGCCGGAAGGGCTGCTGAAAAAGAAACTGTCTATCCAGACGAGTCTTGCGGCCATCTCCCACAATCCGAGAAAGAGAAGAAGAAGGAAAAATCTGCCGAGTGTGATCCGGTGGTGGTGCCTGTGGTGGGCGCGCAGGAAATTTTCCTGCTGTGCAGAGACAGGCGGCGAAGTCTTATGCGGTTGTCTTGTCATCGGTTAATACCTCCCATAATTGATTAAAGTATGTCTGATAGACGGCGGTGCCGCGGACGGCAAGAGGGTCTTCCCGGCTGATATCATATTGGATTTCCATTTCGCGTTTGACTCCGGCGGGACGTCTGGAGAGGACGATCACCCGGTCGGCAAGTGTGATTGCCTCGGAGAGATCATGGGTGATTAACAGTGCGGTTTTCCCTGTCTGGCGGATGATATTGGCGATGTCGGCGGAGACGGAGAGTCTGGTCTGGAAATCCAGTGCGCTGAAAGGTTCATCCAGAAGAAGGAGATCCGGGTGGACAGCCATGGTGCGGATCAGGGCGGCGCGTTGGCGCATGCCGCCGGAAAGTTCGGAGGGTTTTTTATCCTTAAAGCCATAAAGCCCGTAATCTTCCAACAGTTTCAGAACATAGTCCGTATTTTCCTTCGTGAGGCTGTGGGTAAGTTCAAGTCCCAGAATGACATTCCGGTAGACCGTGCGCCACTCAAAGAGATGGTCTCTCTGCAGCATATAGCCTATCTTCAGAGCTGTGTCCGCGCAGTAGTCTTTGGAGGAAAGTCCTCTGTAGAGAACTTCGCCCTCCTCCGGGGCGAGCAGTCCTGCAATGATAGACAAAAGAGTGGACTTGCCGATGGTACCTATTTGGAAACTTTTGACTACATGCTGATCATCAAAAGCAAGATAAGGAGTATGAGATATTTTGAGTCTGCGCCAGTGGAATTTCATATGGAGAAGATCAGCGATCGGATCAATTATGAGTTGTTTGACAGACGGATTCCAAAGGTAAGATTAGCCAGAGAGGTGGGCGTGGGCAGAGATCTGGTCAGCAGTTATACAAGGGAAAATTTCCCCGAGGAGTCCATGCAGATTCCGGTCTTAAAATCTTTTGCAGCGTATTTTGACAAGGATACTTATTACTTCTGTAATGATTATCATAAATTTATAGATACTGTGGATGTGGTTAAGCTATTGAAAAGATTGCGGAAGGAAAAAGGGGTGACACAGAGAAGATTTGCTGATGAGCTGGGGGTTACGATTGCCATGTATAAAACTTATGAGCAAGGCAAGAGCAGTCTGCCATATTCGGTTTATCTTAGGTTGCGAAAATTGTACGGACCGTTTGAGTAGGAAATGGGCTGACCAGCCTGAAATCCATCAATCCACCTATTCCACCTGTTACAAAGTATATGATATGTGTGTTTTTCATAGAATTTGTATAGGGTGGGATGGGTGGAAAGGTGGGGTAAGGGTGATGTGGTCAGAGAAAATGGGTGGTTATTAGGGAGGGTATGTGGTAAAATGATAATAAGTTATTGAGAAAGCTATGAGGGAGGACTCAAGTGAAGATATATTTGGATAACTGCTGCTATAACCGTATTCTTGATGATCGCAGCAATTCACAGATTTATTATGAACGAAATTCGGTTATGCTTATTTTGGAGTTGGCAGAAAAAGCAGCAGTTGAATTAGTGGGAAGTGAAATGCTGGTTAAGGAAATGAATGACATTGCTGATAGTTATAAGAAATCTGTTCTTCAAATGATGTATGACTTGTGTTCTGAAGAAATTCGAGTAGATGGTTCGATTTTAGATAGAGCAGAAGAGATACGTCATTGTTCCAATATTAAGTATAAAGACAGCATTCATTTAGCGTGTGCGGAAACCGCAAAAGTAGATGCTCTTCTGACAACAGATAAAAAGTTTATTCATAATGGCGGACGTATCAAGATAGATACAAGGATCATGAATCCAAATCAATGGCTATTGGAGGTGTTATATTAATGATTTCGACGAAACTAAATATAGTGAATAACGCGGAAATTCAAAAAAATGGTATTATGGCGCTTAAGGAGGCTTTGGGAGTAACCGGGACTCTAAAGTTTCTGGAGCAGTTTGACAATGGCGGTTATGGTGACTACACAGCGGAGAAGTATCAGGGTGGAGATGCGGAACCGACAGATGAAGAGATCCGTAGGATGTTTAGGTAAAGTTTTCTGTTGAAAGAGACTGCTCAGGTAATGTAGCTTGGCATGGAGCCACAGGAGCATATTCATTATGCCATGCTTATGCGGGTCATGGGGTACGATTATGGTGTATACAAGAAGCAGTATGACAGTAACGCGCAGGCATGTAAGGCGCTCAATAGCCTGGCATTCAGTAACGGGGATAACATAGACCTTTTTAATCTGCTTGAAATTCTTTTAGGGCGGGATCTGTCAAGGAATGAAGCGAGGGAAAAGGCTATACAATACAGTGAAGAACATGGGACGGACAAGACGGTGGTTATGACGATAGCCGGAGCCACCAACAGCAAGATAGACTATAGTGCATTTGAAAAAGGAGATGGCAGGATGTGTACATTGTTTGAAGAGATTGCATTACAGTCTTTTGCGGGTACGCTGCCTGCAGATGTTGATTATGAAAAAGAACTGGAAACAATGCGGGAGGAAAAGTGAAAATGGAAAATCAGACAGAAATTAATGTGATTTGGGAATCGTTAGGAATAGCCAACGATTTTATATTCGGCAAGGTGATGCAGGATGCGGGACTATGTAAGGAATTATTGCAGAGGATACTGCCTGATCTGGAAATAGACCATATAGAGTACCCGGAGACACAAAAGGGCATCCGACCGGATGTGGATGCAAAGAGTGTCAGGTTAGATGTCTATGTGAAAGATGGGAAGGGCACCGTTTACGATATCGAACTACAGGCGGCGGATACGAAGGAATTACCCAAGAGAAGTCGGTATTACCAGAGTATGCTGGATCTACAGTTGATTGACAAAGGGCAGACTTATAAAAAGCTGAAGCCGAGCTATGTTATTTTTATATGTCCGTTTGACCTTTTTGGCAAAGGGAGGCATATTTATAGCTTTGAGAATATCTGCAAAGAGGACAACAGCGTATTTCTGGATGACGGAGCGGTGAAGATATTCTTAAATGCCAGTAGCAGGCAGGATGATGTGAGCAAGGAATTAAAGGCGTTTCTTGATTATGTGGCTGGGATAGAATCGGAAGATGATTACGTCCAGAGAGTGGCGGAGGCAGTGCGTGAAGCAAAGAAGAACAGGGAATGGAGGCATGAGTATATGACATTATTAATGCGTGATCAGGAGAATATAGAAAAAGGGATAGAAAAAGGGATAGAAAAGGGGAAATCTGTAGGGGAAGAGATGATGCTTATGCTGGTTCAGAAATTGGTGGATAATAACCGTTTCGATGACATATCAAAAATTAAGGATAATAAGGAGTACCGGCAGGAATTATATAAAGAATATCATATTTCCCTTTGAGGTTTGCAGG
Source organism: uncultured Lachnospiraceae bacterium (assembly GCA_949472775.1). Classification (GTDB taxonomy): domain Bacteria; phylum Bacillota; class Clostridia; order Lachnospirales; family Lachnospiraceae; genus UBA3282. Next base: position 63,234 of record CASWVG010000010.1, on the reverse strand, counting down.
CAGTACGAAGAATTGAAAAAGTGGTTTTTATTCCCGCGAGCAACGAGCCAAGTGACTGCTTGCAGGCATTTGGCGACTGCCGCGAGGGTTTAATACCCCGCAGCTTGCTGCGCATTCAAGCTACGATGCCCCGCAGCTTGCTGTGCATTAAAGCTACAATGCCCAGTAGCTTGCTGCGGGGTATTTCACTTCTTTTTTCCAGATGCTTGCAAATATGATGACGGGCGCCTTGCAGATTTATATAGGGAAGGCTATACAATATAGTGAAGAACATGGGACGGACAAGGCGGTGGTTATGACGATAGCCGGAGCTACCAACAGCAAGATAGACTATAGCGCATTTGAAAAAGGAGATGGCAGGATGTGTACATTGTCTGAAGAGATTGCATTAGAGAACGAAAAGAAGGGCAAAGCAGAGGGAAAGGCAGAGGGCAAAGCAGAGGGGATTATTGAGACTGGCTTAGATGTTGGACTTTCAGAGCAGGATATATTGGAGCGTCTCCAAAAGAAACTGGATATATCGCTTCAGAAAGCGCAGGAATATGTTTCAAGATTCGGAAAGCGGACGGTATGAGTGCGAGTTTGAAGTAAGGAATGTCATTAAGCCGGAGGAATTGGAGGACCGTGATACGGAAGTGTTTTCCATATTAGAACACGGGAACACAGCAAGAAGTATACAGGCGGTCAGAGATCATATTAAGATTAAGAAAGAAATCCACGGTGTAAGGTGTGGAGCCTGTGATGCTCGGCATGGAGTCACAGGAGCATAATCATTATGCTAAGAGTTGTCTATTGCTGTTTTGCGGCACTTACCTCGCGTGACAAGAACAGTCTTTTGGAATAAAGTTGAGAAGAATTTTCCGATAAACGAGGGTTTCCCAAAATAATACAATGATAAGGGAGCACTATAAAAGTATGAAAAAGATATGATATACTGATCGAAATGTTTGCAAAAAAGAAAGTATACGGAAAAAGGAAGAGGATAAGGGGACTGGCATAGACAGGAGTAAGTTGTGACATTACGGAAAGCATATCAAGTTCTTGGAATTTCGCAGGGAGCCGGAAAGAGCGAAATCAAGAAAAGATATAGGAAACTGATGCAACAGGTGCATCCGGATGCTAACGCATCATTGCAGGGAAACTATTTGTACAGTGCGCAGGAAATTAACCACGCATATGCAATTTTGATGAAAGAGAAACCGGCCGATCTTGAGAATATTAATTATGATGGCCGGCATCCGGGCTCGAAGGATAAAAAGAATGCCGCGTGGGACGCGCCTGTCAATGGAAATGCATTTGTGGAGCGGGAAGTTTTGCAGTATGTGGAAGATTATGATGGGACGGTTTTGGGAACTTTCTGTGTGGCTAAAGGGAAATACCTGTGGAAGACAGATGAGGATTTTCCACTTTTTTTGCGCAGTATGTATCAATGCAGTAAGGAGCTATTGGACGGGATAGATGAGAGATATTATAAGGGAGGGGCTTCAAACAGACGGCAGCAGATTCAGGCGGAACTTGCGTATCTGCTTGCCCAGCAATTTATAGATGCATCTGCCTTGTTCTCGGAAATTGCGCAAGAGGAGGAAAGCAGTCCGGACGGAGAAAGGATTTTTTATCTTGATTCCATGCTGGAATTGGAAGATGGGATGGCTCCTGTAAAAAAGGGGGAGCTGTTTTATCCGTCCAGGCTTAGTAATCACAGATTATATATAAAAAATCAAGCAGGGCAGGAGCTGGGGTATCTTTCTTTTTTAGACGATCGTATGTATTATCTAATCATTCCTCTTTTTGAACAGAAGAGAGTCCAGGTCAAAATGCAGGCAGACGAGGGGAAGGCGGAGAAAAGGAAAGCGGTCAGGTATCTAAAGCTGCATCTGTGGGTAAAACTGCAGGATGCGGATAGGCGGATGCCCGAAAGCCTGAACTTGCAGATTGATAAGCTATTGGCAGATTATGTAGATGCCTGCTTATAATTTAAATGACTTGGAAGTTTTCCGCTGAGATTTTTGCTATATCAGTAACCTCTTTTTTGGAGGATAACAGAATTTGTCATAGAAACAATAGGTATTGTATTTTTAAGCAGGATGGAAGTGTCTGGGAAAAGCTTTATAATAATGGCAATAATAAAAGCAAAGTTTTCTGTTGAAAGAGGCTGCTCAGGTAATGGAGCCACACTGAAAATTGGAGTGATATAGACAAGAGGCATGAGTATATGACATTATTGATGCATGATCAGGAATGGATATTTTAGAGGAGAAGTGATATATGTCACTGGCAATGCAGAATTTGATAGATCAGTATATTTCTGAAATTAAGAAAATTTATGGTTTACATTTACGGAAGGTGATTTTGTATGGTTCTTATGCCAGAGGAGATTTCGAACAGAATTCAGACGTAGATATTATGATATTGCTTGATATATCGGAGTCAGATTTAAAGTCTTACAGCCAGAAACTTTTTTATATGACATATGACTTTAATTTAGATAATGATCTTGATATAAAACCGATTGCCAAAAGCGAGGCACATTTTATAAAATGGATTGAGAACTATCCGTTCTATGCAAATATCCATAAAGAGGGAGTGATTTTATATGGAGCAGCATAAAGATATAGGGACACGAAAAGATTTATGTTTATATCGAATCCAGACAGCCAAAGATAATTTAAAAGCGACAAAATACTATTTGTGGCAGAAGAGTATAAGAGTGCTAATAACCGATCCTATTATGCCATTTTTCAAGCAGTAAATGCTGTTCATGGTTTAAATGGGAATGCTTATAAACGTCATAAGGATGCGATTGGAAGTTTTAATAAAAACTATGTGAAAACGGAGATTTTTTCAAGAGAAATTGGAAGAAAAATTGGTGAGGCGGAAGAAATACGACATGCAAGCGATTACGATGATTTCTATATTGCCAGTAGAGAAGAATCTGAGCGTCAAATTGCGGTAGCTGATGAATTTATACAGTTGGTTGAGAGGTATTGCAAGGAACGTATCCAGGCGGAAACTGAATAATGAAGTATATATTGTTATTGAAGCGGATTCACCATCATGCAAATTTTTGAAAAATCGATTACACTGCTCCGTAAAATGTTAGAACAATCCCTTGAATAAGTTTTTGTGACAGAGAGCAAGCGGAGGCTTTGCCTTTTGAAATCCCCGTAAAACGGAAACTTTTTGTAGAATTTTACGCCAGACAGCCTGTTTGTGGAGAGGTTAAAGGAGACATTAAATATCCATATGGAACATGGAAGCAATGGAGGTGATGATTGTTTCCATGTTTTCTTTTTTCAAGATTTATAAATTTTTATGAAAATTTTGCTGGAATGACAGTATATGTCATGGGTGTATATTATAATTCTATTAAATGTCGGTCGGATCCTCGGATTGTTCAAATAATTCGCCGATGGGGACATTCAGGATCCGGCTGAGCTTGTCAAGAATTTCGAAGCGGATGCTGGAAGTCTCGTTCTCAACGATGTTTTTGAAATTACGGTAACTCATCATATCCATCTGCTTGTAAAGCCAGTATTTTGTGTGTTCCTGTTCTTCTAAGATATCGAGAATGCGTAAACGTACCATGTGAAATCCTCCCTCTTATGGAATTATAATCAATTAGCTTATTTTTAAATAGCATATTTATACGAAATATTTGATTGCATATCGTATTTAAACATTATATAATTTGATTGAAACTATATGACTGGATATGACATGAAACAAAATATGAGGTATACAAATAAGTCCATATTAACTCAAAAAAATTAAAAATCATATGCAGTCAGTATTTTTATAACGAAGGAGGCAGTGCTGATGTGGAGCTATGAAGGAGTTTTGGGGAGTTTTGAAAAAATTTATGAGATGGGTGGAGTTAAGGTAAAAAATGAAGTGATTTCGGTTTCAGATGTAAAGGATAAGAAACCTTTTGCAGAAAAAATGGAACAAATAATTGATTCTCAGAAGAGTGATGACAGTATTCCAAATTCAAAAGAATTTTATGAACAAATTATGAATCTTGCCATGGATCTATATGATTGCATACAAGAGTTCCAAGAGAATATGCTGGAAACTTATGATGAACCGATTTTGAAACGGCAGGAAATGAATCGGAAGACGGTAAATGCTAAGGATTATGGTAGCGGGGATTATAGTTTTGAGAGGCTTTCTAAGGCCAAACTTGCTTGTAAGGCAGCATTGCAGAGAATGTGCAAAGATGCGGAAAGTGAGACGGAATCAATAAAAAAAGCACAGTTGGATGAAGTAGAGCAGAATGTGCAGAAATGGCTGGATGAAATTGGTAAGAGTGTAGAAGATTTTATAGATGAATTTCAGGAATCGTTTGCTGACTATATAGAGTTGTATTGTAGCGGTGAGGCGAAGACGCTCGCGGACAATGTCAGAAATCATTCGTTAAGTAAAAAAAGTTTGTTAAAATTGTGGAATGCATTTGATCTGCGTGGGAAGGTAGAGACGCTGGTACAAGAAGAATATGGTCTGGATACAAGTTCTTCTGTGGATCCGCAGTCTTATTTTGAGTTGTGTACCTATAATCAGGGTAAGAACGGGATGTATTGCTATTATATGGAAGCAGTTGCGGAACGGTTAAACGAAACTGATGAAATGTCACTTGTACGACAGGATTTAAATAAGCAGATGGGTAATTTCGTTAATGCTATGCGTGCAGTTTACAATGGAAGAGAAAAAAAGACGGATCTTACAGAGTTGCAGCATGTCTGTTCAGACTTTGTTGTGAAAATGAAACAGATGTTGATTTCGATGATTATATGGGAAGATTCAAAATAAACAATATATTATGTTTGTTTTGAATCTATTATTTCAGTACCTCTATGAGAAAACAAATGACATAATAAACGATTCATTGAACAAAGCGCAAAAGATTACAAATATTGACACACTGTGCAAAAAATCATAAAATTGTAGATGAATTTATCATGGAGGAATGCAGTTGAAGAAAAATGGAAAAAAGTACAGAAAAATACAAAGGGAGAAAGAAATTAGAAAAGAACAGAACTATCTGGAATCTATAGCAATGGAGCAGGAGGTGGACGGCATTAACATTTCATTTCTAGCGATCTCGCATATTGTTGTGAATAATCCGGTCATGCGGGAGTCAGAGGAGAGAAAAAGGAAATATTTGGATAGACTTGAGACATATCTTAAAGCGGGCAAATGGAACAGAAGAAAATATGAAAGCGCTGAGCTGCTCGCCTATGAAAAGATTATTTTGGGTTCGGATGAGATTTGCGGGGAACATGATATATCCTATTATAAATATTACATTCTGCTGGATTTCATGCATTTGCTCGGATATGAAGTAAAGGCGTCTGATGAGCCCAGATTGGAGCTGGTAAAAGCGAAGTACTATGAAGACTTCCGGGATTGTGGGATAAACCAGGAGTTTGTCAATAAACTGTTCCGCGCATTTAGGGGAAATGAGAGGGACAAATATAAAAAACTGAAGGCATTGTCAAAAAGTGTGGTGATTGATGAGGAAAGGCAGTATATTCAGTTGATATTAAAAAACTTATATTTTAAAGATCAGCTGCCTGCCGGAGTCATGGTAACGGCTACGATGAGCGCGGGAAAATCTACTTTTATCAATGCTTTGACAGGCAAATACATATGTCTTTCGCAAAATATGGCCTGTACGAGCAAAATCCACAGTATTGTAAATAAGGTATATGAAGATGGCTATGCCTATGAATATGATCATGATCTTGTGCTTACGGCAGGAAAAGAAGAATTGCTAAATGACAATACATTGAACGGATCAGATAAAATTGTGGTTGGTGTTCACTTTGATGGAAGGTTAAAGGGGCACAGAATTATCATTCATGATTCGCCGGGCGTAAATTTTAGTGGCGATCAGGAGCATAAGGTGATAACGGACAAGCTGTTAAAGGGGAAAAAATATCAGCTGCTGATATACGTGATGAATGCCACACAGTTGGGAACGAATGATGAGAGTGACCATCTTGATTTTGTGAAAAAAACGATAGGGCGGACTCCGGTTCTTTTTGTGGTAAATAAAATTGACTCTTTCAATGTGGAGGAGGAAAATCTGGAAGAGGCTCTACAACGACAGATAGAATTTCTAAAAAAGAAGGGATTTAAAAATCCGATGGTCTGTCCGGTTTCGGCAAAAGCTGGATATTTGTCAAAACGGTTTATAAACGGCGGCTTATCCAGGGCTGATGAGAGAGAGCTGTATAATTTTGTGGATAAGTTTGAACGGATGGGGCTTCCGACATATTATGAAAAATATATAAAAAAGATACGTATTGACGATGTGGAAAGGGAAGAAGAACAGTTACAGAAGACATGCGGGCTGGCTTATGTAGAAAAAATCATAGGCGCGATGACAACAGGAGGAAAAGGAAATGGCTCAGGTATACATGAAATATAATCCTTATAGGATGTCAACACAGATTAGTATAAATGGAAAAGAAATTGCAAATGACAGCACTCTTTTTAAGGTTGTGAAGGGAAAACGTCTGCAGGAGTGGATTGGAGATTTTCCGCAGATGCTTGTGAACGAACAGAATACTTTGGATTTCGATATTACATTTTATGGAATGTCTCTTGACTGGGATGATGTGGAGGATGCTTTTAACCGTGCGAAGGAGCAGGGTGTAATTAAGAAATTGAATCTTAAGTTTACTGAAGGTAAGTCGGATGAGACAATCAACGATAAGATCGTACAGGTATTTACGGATTTACAGGAGGGACCGATAGAAGATTTCAGGGACCCCAAGCTTATAAAGGCGTTTGCTAATATCAATAATTCTGTTTTTCCGATCAACGTAGTGGCAACGATGAGTTCCGGGAAATCCACCTTGATCAATTCTCTCCTGGGGAAGCGGATGATGCCGTCAAAAAATGAGGCATGCACGGCGTCTATCACAGAAATTCTGGATAATGATCTGGAGCGGTTTGCGGCTGTGGTGTATGATGCGGATAATGTCGTTCTCCGGGAAGTTCCCGATTTGACTTATGACATCATGAATGAACTCAATGACAGTGAAGAGGTATATCGTATAGCTGCTAAGGGAAATATTCCGTTCCTTGACGCAAGGAGCACGGCACTTATGCTAGTGGACACACCAGGACCGAATAATTCCCAAAATCAGTCACATAAAAATACGACCTACAGGGCTATCAATAATGATTCCAACAATTTGATACTGTATGTTTTAAATGGCACGCAGTTATCTACAAATGACGATGCCTCACTGCTCTCGTATGTCGCGGATCAGATCAAAAAGGGTGGAAAGCAGGTGAGGGACAGATTCCTTTTTGTGATTAATAAAATGGACGGGTTTAACCCGGAGGAAGAAGATATCGGGAAAGCTATTACGGCGGCTAAAAGATATCTGGGTTCCTACGGCATTGAAGATCCGCAAATTTTTCCGTGCTCTGCGTACACAGCGCTTAACATCCGCACCTATCTGGGAGGTATTGATATTGATAACCTTACCAGAGCTGAGGAGAAGAAGCTGCCCCAGTCGGCGAGGGATACCCTTCCTATGATTGATAAATTTATTGAATATGATTCCATGCATCTGGAGCAGTATTCTACCTTATCACCGAGTGCGCAGAGAGAACTGGATTTTAAACTGCATGAGGCAGAAAAGAATGGGGATACCAAGGAACAGGCGTTGATTCATTGTGGTATTTATTCCATAGAAGCAGCGATTACTGCCTATGTAAAGAAATATGCAAAGACAAAGAAGATAAAGGATCTGGTAGAATCGTTTCAGGAAGTCCTGGAAAGCACGCAGGTTCTCACCAAGGCAAAAACACAGGTGGCGACTGATGAGCAGGCGGCGAAGGCATGTGCGGAGCGGGCTGCAATTGTGAGGGCAAAAATAGTGGATGGAAAAGAGGCGGCTGTCTTTAAGGAGAAAATCGCCGCTCTGAATCCTATGGAATCCATTGAAGAAAAGGCGGAAACGCTGAAGATGGAAGCCAATCGGAAAACGACACGAGTCTTTGAAGCTTATGGAGATGTTATCACCAATAAGGATGAGGCAAAGCGTCTTGTATCCCAGTTTACCATGATGAGTTCCGATTCGATCGCGGAACTTACTTCTAATCTGGAAAGTGTGATTAATCAAGAAGTCATGGAGACAGGGGAAAGGCTTCTTAGAGAATATCAGGAGAAGTTGGAAAAGATTGATGAGGATGCCGAGGATAAAACGCTGGAATTTGATACGGTAGACTTGATTAAAGGGGCACTGAACAGTATGAGGGAGAGCGCGGCAAACTGGTGTTCTGATGACTTTGCCGCGGAAACCGTTGAGGATGTCGGTGAGACTACCTATGAAGAAAAGGTGTATTATGAGAAGGTTGGTCAGGAAGAGGAGGAAGTGGTTGCCGGCACCGAAAAGGTAAAGGTTGGCACAAAAAAGGTGAAAGTTGGTTCCCACAGGGAGAAAACGGGAACGAGAACGGTAAGAAATCCAAACAAGACAGGATTCTTCAGTTTTCTTAAATTCTGGGAACCCAAGTATATTACAGAGGACGTTTACGAGACAGTTGATGATTATAAGGACGAAGATGTTTATGACACAAGAGTGAAATATAAGACGGTGATGAAAGACATCTTTGAGGAGCGGAGAGAGAAAATCGAGAAATTTTCCGTGGAGACGGCGGTAATCCAGTCTGGTCTGGTGAGTAAACTCAGAAGAAGTCTGGATGAAGGAATTGAGGATGCCTTAAACTACGCAGAGGATCAGGTTGACGGGATGAAGACACAGTTCATGGAGCTGTTTGACGAGCTGGATGAACTGATTCAGCAGAAGTATGCGGAGTTGGAAGAATGTGCAAACGATCAGGAAAAGAAGGAAGCGGAGCTGGAGAAAAATAGGAAGCTGTTGACCTGGATCGAGGCATGCAGGACTGAGATAGATGAGATCTTAAATATATGATGAAGGAGGGTGAAACGATGCTGCCAGAGATCAGAAAATGTGCTGAAAAACAGGACATAAAGGGGCTTCGGTATATTTTTATGGATGCCCTTGATGTCGATCCTACCTTTGATAAATACCGGGAGGATTACGAATACTGCAAGAAAATAGGCGGATTATTTGATACGCATCAGGAATTAAGCGGACTGAACCAGAATGAAGCAGGATGGAATGCCGGATATTGGGAACGGTTAAAAACAGACTTGATGAAGAATTTTTCAGAGAAAAGATATGCACATATGATTCAAGTGGCAAAAGTGGTTTATGCCGCAAAAATCGAGCGGTTGATGAAAGAGAGGGGAAGGGCGTCGGCTGAGGCGGTCAGAAGAACGGAGACGGAGGCACAAGGTAAGAATGCAAGACCGATACAGGGAAATGTCCGATCGAATGTAGTAATCAGGGAGGGCTCCGGGGCAGTGTCCAAAAATGAAATGGAGGAGCGGAGACTGGCGGAACGAAGACGGGAATTGGCGGAGGAAAACCGCCGCCGTGAAGCAGAGCAAAGAGCACAGCAAGAGCGGATCGAGGCGGCTAGAAGGGCGGCTGAAAACAATAACGCAAGAAACAGAGCGGAGGGAAGCGGCTCAAAAAAATGGCTGGGGATTGTATTGGCAATCGCAGTGATGGTGGTAATCCTTATCGTTTTGATGCTGCGCTGATGCAATCCCGGAGAAGTTCTATTGTTTCGGAAAGGCGCCGGCTGGTTTCCGGAGCTGGCTTTACAACGATTTACTGTACAGATAAAACAAAAATTGAGATTTCTGCGCAGGGAAAATATTTGAGAATGACAAAATTTCGTGATGGTCAGAAAAAAGGAGAACGATTATATATAAGGATATCGGATGAAAGAAAGAAAAGGAGGATTGAGGATCTTAGTGAAAATTGGCATTTATGTGTAGATGGGGATACTTATGGGTATTATGTTTTACAACAACAAAATGCACATAACAAGCCAACAGGATATTATAAAATCATAAGAAAAGAGAAAGCGGAGCTTTTGGGTTCGACTATACGTGTGATGCGTGCGAGATCAGAAGATGACTGGATACATTATGGAAAAAAGGATAAGGTTTATGAGATTTGAGGATGTTTATGAAAAGAAGGAAGTAAACGGAAATGATTTACCTTCCTTGGAAAGACCTGCGGCCAAACCGATGGCGGAAATCAAGCCTTACGCAGAACCGGTTCCTAGTATGCTGAATCTGGATATTTTGCAGGGCAATCTCGGACATTGCCTTAATATTATTGATGATGAGGTGATGAAAGGTTATGTGACAAAGCTTGATCATCTTCCCGTGATCCCACCAGAGACATATCTGGGACAGGAAATCAATGATATTCATTTTTTTAGGATATCAGAGCTGGTATTTCAGGAAGATGAATTTTCTGTGGATAAGCTTGCCATGGTTTTTCATGCTTTGTCTAACAGACCATGTACTCTTGTCTTAATGCTGAAAAGCGATGGTGAGAAGACAGATTTTTATTTGGGAGCCAGACCTGTCGGTCCAAACTCGGCAGGTACGCTGTTTCAGATGCTTAAACAGACCCTTTTGGGATTTTTCCCTGGGAGTTGTATTGCGGATTACTATGACGAGGAAATGAAGAAAGATATGGAGGCATTGAAGGTAGGATGCGTTTCCAGTGTAACCTGCATTGCGGATTATAAGCAGGAAGAAGATGGAGTATCTAATAAAAGCTATATTCAGGGTCTGGAAAAGTTTGTGTATGCCATGCAGGGAAAGAGTTATACGGCGGTGTTCATTGCGGACAGTGTCGGACAAGGGGAACTGATGCGGAGAAAACGGGAGTATGAAGAGATTTATACGCAGATTTCTCCTTTTGCCAATATGCAGATGAATTTTTCGGTTTCGGACAGTGGGAGCGCTTCTGTCGGGAACAGTGAGGGGACAACGAGAAATACCTCGAGAACGGAAACCAGAGGTACTTCCGAGACGCGTACAGATACAAAAACGGATTCTAGTACGACAACGGTGGGGGCGAGTCGAACAAGGGGAACAACGGATACGGATTCGAGAACACACACAGTATCTGATTCAGTTGCGGATGGCAGGACACATACGAAAGGAACATCCGAAAGTACCAGCCACACGGGGACAAATACGGTTTATGCAGGGGGATCGGGGGGAGTTTTTGATCTGCTTAATGTAAATGCCGGTTACAGTCATTCCAGTTCCGATACGACAGGCCATACAGAATCGGTTTCTGATTCTGTATCTAAAACGTTGTCCCATGGCTTTAGTGATGCACGGGGGCACAGTCATGGTGACAGTAATACGTGGGGAACAAATGAAAGTGAGAGTGTCTCGGCGGGGAGTTCCGTAAGCATGGGAATGGGTAGTAATGAGAGTACTTCCCATACTTCAGGTGAAGCCTTTAATCTGGTGAATACAACGACAATGACGGAGACTTTCGGTACCTCAAAGGCAGTTACGCTGAATGCAAAGAATATGACATTGAATTTGACTCTGCAGAGGATTGCAAAGCATTTGGAAAGGTTAGAAGAGTGTGAGAGTTTTGGTATGTGGAATTTTGCTTCCTACTTTCTCGGAGAAACGGCGGCGGAGGCGGAGACGGCTGCTAATACATATAAATCTGTCATAGCAGGCACAGACAGCGGTATTGAGCGAAGTGCGGTCAATTCCTGGACGAATGAGGAGTTGGTGAAAAATGTAGTATCCTATATCAGATATTTTCTGCATCCGCAGTTCCTTTATCGAGGATTCAGCTATGATGAAGAGCGGTATGTTTCAGTCAATCCATCTGTATTGGTGAGCACAAAGGAGCTGGCTATCCATATGGGGCTGCCCAGACATTCTGTCAGGGGTCTTGCCGTAGTGGAACATGCACAATTCGCACCGGAAGTAATTACAAGAAATATTTCTGAAGGCAGAGGAATATGGCTGGGACATATCTATAATTTTGGGCAGGTGACAAATGTGCCTATGTCGCTTGATGTGAACAGTCTGGCTATGCATACTTTTGTTACTGGTTCTACAGGCTCCGGTAAATCAAATACCATTTATCAAATGCTGGCTGGATTGCGAAAAGAGGGAGTAGCCTTCCTTGTCGTTGAGCCTGCCAAGGGAGAATATAAAGCAGCATTGGGGATTTATCGTGACGTCAAGGTGTTTGGTACGAATCCGAACATGAAGGATATGCAGATGCTTCGGCTTAATCCATTTAGATTTCCAGAGCATACGCATATACTGGAGCATTTGGATCGATTGATTGAAATTTTTAATGTCTGCTGGCCGATGTACGCAGCCATGCCCGCTATTTTAAAGGATTCCGTTGAACGGGCATATACAGCGTGCGGATGGAATTTGGAGAAATCAACAAACAAATATGATGCGGCTCTTTTTCCCACCTTTCGCGACATAGTCACTCAAATTAAGACTGTCTTAAATGAGAGCGATTATTCTGAAGATAATAAGGGAGATTATGTCGGATCTTTGGTGACGAGACTGCGCTCATTGACGAACGGAATAAACGGGCTGATTTTCAGTGCGGATGATATCAGCGATCAAGAATTGTTTGACCGGAATGCCATTGTTGACTTAAGCAGGGTGGGATCTTCGGAAACGAAATCTCTGATTATGGGTTTGCTCGTCCTGAAGCTTCAGGAATATCGAATGGAGCAGAGGAGCGCCGGGGCAAATGCGAATGATGATTTAAAGCATATTACTGTTTTGGAAGAAGCGCATAATCTTTTGAAAAGAACACCCACGGAGCAATCTGGCGAGGGAGCCAATATGCTTGGAAAGTCAGTAGAGATGCTGGCTAACTCAATAGCTGAGATGAGAACTTATGGAGAAGGATTTGTAATAGCGGATCAGGCGCCAGGCCTGCTTGATATGTCCGTGATCAGAAATACTAATACAAAAATTATTTTAAGACTGCCGGATTATTCAGACAGAGAGCTTGTTGGAAAAGCAGCGAGCTTAAGTGACAGCCAGATAGTAGAGCTTGCGAAGCTGGAAAAAGGGGTTGCTGCGATTTATCAAAATGACTGGATTGAGCCGGTTCTTTGTAAGGTTAATAAGTTTGACGACAGTGATGCATTTCAATTTTTGGATTCTAAAGAAGAATTTGTTACTGTGGCTGTTGATAATGACAAAGTGCAACAGTCACTTCTGGAATGTATCATGAGTAAGGAAATATATAGGAGAGGAGATGGGAAAGAGATTCAAAGATTGAGGTATGATATATTAAGATCTCGTCTTTCATCTTCGATTAAATGTGAATTTATTGAATATCTGAAAGCGGAAGGCGGAATGGTCCTTAAATCTCTGAGAACGCTTATATATGATTTCCTTCACGCAGGCGAGGCGATAGACCAGTCGAGAAAATATAGTGACATCCGGGAATGGGCAAATGCGGTGGTAGATGCTTTACAGCCGGATGTCAGAGGTTATAGCCAGCAGCAGATTAATCTTCTGCTAGGGATGATTGTAAATGAGCAGGCATTAAGGAATGTGGATTATCAAGAATTGTTTTGTAGGTTTACAGAAATTTACAGACGGGAAGGGAGGCTGCTTTGATGTCGGAGATTGGTTCGCCAAAAGAAATTACAGATATTAAAAAGATGGAAGATACCAATGAGTTTAAGCAGATTAAACCGGAAGAAGGAACTTCATTTCAGGAGGCGCAGGATTTTTGGGATAATTTATTCAAAAAAGAGGAATTTACAATTGAGAAGGATGACACTGGTTCTGGAATTTTTGACGGAGGAGAAAATATAGGACCGGAGGAACCGGAGACTCGGGAAATATGTTATTATGATGATAACGGGAAGCTGTATCGTTTAGGTAACGAGCTGACGCCTAACAATGAATATGAAATTAATGGATATCAGTATAAGACTGGTGAGAATGGCAATATTATTTCGGCAGAAGGAACCTTGCATTTGAAAGACCGTGAGGGCAGGCTGCAAATAAGGGATTCGATTGAGGACATTGGGAAAGGTGATGAACGGGAAGGCGATGACAGAGGGCATCTGATAGGTGATCAGTTTGATGGCTCTAATGGAATGGAAAATATGATTCCGCAAAATGCTCAAGTAAACAGAAATGATTTTAAGAATTTTGAGAATTCGCTTGCTAGAGAAGTAAAGGATGGAAAAGTAGTTGAGTATAAGGTGGAACCTGTCTATGAGGATGGTTCCAGAAGGCCTTCAGCTATTGTAGTTACATACAGCATTGATGGTGAGGAAAGTGTTAGAATTTTTCCAAATGGAGAGGAGGCATAAATATGAATGATAAGATATTTCAGAATATTTTTGACAGACTTCAGTATTATTTACCAGAGGCTTGGAAGAAGGTGATTTATTTTGCCGGATATACAGAGGGCAGCTATAGCATGAAGTTTTATATTCAAGATGAAAAGGGTGAGTATACAGATTGCTTTCATCTGCAAGGTGTTTCAAAGGGACAATTAGTGAAAGTGTTTATGGATATTGATAAAGTGCTTTCAAAAGAGAGAGAAAAGCTGGATGATAAACATAAATGGTTGTCGTTTACGATGATTGTAGAAGAGAACGGAGCAATGAAAACGGATTTTGATTATGAAGATTGTTCAGACGATGTGATTTCTTATGAGAAAAGCTGGAAGGAAAAATACTTATCGATATAAAATAGGGGTTTAAGGAGCCGTTTTTATGACAGAAGCAAAATCATCTAAAAACAACCGCATCCTAGATATCTATACCCGCCTCACCGAAGGACATATCATCAGCAAACCCCAGGAGGCACAGCGTTTCGGCGTGGACGAGCGCTCCATTCAGCGGGACATTGATGATATCCGTGCTTTCCTTGCAGACAGGCAGTCCGACAAAGCCGCTGACAACCGTCTGATCGAGTATGATTACAGACAGAAGGGCTTCGTTATGACGGGGGCGGAGACTTCCATGATGACAAACAGTGAAATTCTTGCCGTGAGCAAGATTCTGCTGGCGAGTCGGGCCTTCACGAAAAAGGAGATCAGCAGTATCTTAAAAAAGCTGGTGGACGGTTGCGTGCCTTTGCGGAATATGCGGCTGGTCAGTGAGCTGCTCTCCAACGAGAAATATCACTATGTAGAATTGCATCATAAGAGCCATATTCAGGATAAACTCTGGGAGCTTGGGACGGACATTCAGGAGCATAATCTGGTGGAGATTACTTATACCAAAGCGGAGCACATGAAGGAAATGGTGAAACGTCTGATTGAGCCAATGGCGGTGCTTTTCTCGGAGTACTATTTTTATCTGAATGCTTTTATTGTGGAACGAAACGAAGATGGGACGTGGTCTCATAAGTACGACTATCCCGCAATCTTCCGCATAGACCGGATCCAGTCCTACAGGGAGACGGGGGAAAAATTTCGGGTGGCTTATGTGAATAGGTTTGAGGAAGGGGAATTTCGCAAACGGATTCAGTTTATGTATGCCGGAGAACTGATGCGGATTCAATTGAAATATTATGGGGAAAACCCGGAGCCGGTATTAGACCGGCTTCCAACGGCGCAGATTATAGAACAGGGTGAGCATGTGTGTACGATCAGCGCGGAGGTATACGGAAATGGCATTTTAATGTGGCTGTTAAGCCAGGGGAGCCGGATAGAAGTGCTTCGCCCGGAAAGTCTGCGGCGGGAGATGAAAAAAAAGGCACAGGAGATCGTAGAACTGTACAATTAATTTAGAATAGGACAGAGATGTGAAAGTGGAAGAAACGATAAATATGGGGAATCCCGGAGGTATGCTCTGGGATTTTTTTTGTCTATTTATAAATTTTCTCTAATAGTGACATAATCTGTCATAGCTGTTTTTTATACTGATTTTATCGTCAACGAAATTTATAAACAGGTGTAATTGCAACATGAACAAACGAGTAGGAGGATAAAGCTATGTTATTAGGGATTATCAGATGTCTGGAAACGGTTGGAGACATATTAGAGTATGGTCCTGTGGAGGCAGTGAAGATCAACACAGCTCTTGTTCCAGAGGCAGAGAGGTCCTATCGGGAGATTATGAAGAATATTAATAAACCAATATTGGAATCCGGGTATGGTTCGACTGTATCGGCTCCGGGAAAGATCATACGCGATATAGGGAGAGCAAGCGTTAACAGAAAAAGGACGGACGCATTCCGTGAAGCTGTCGAAAAGGTGGCCGGAGACCGTATGAGTGATAATCGTTATTCAGAGGAGTACCATCTACAGATAAAAGATTTTGCCTATGAGATGCACGACTGTCTTAGTGATTTTCTGGAGAAGGCTTCGGAAAAATATGAGGAAGAAGAGACTTTTGCGGAATGTGAGGAGCTTCCTGAATTGGATGCTTCCGATTATGGGAGCGGTGATTATGATTACGGACGGCTGTCCCAGGCAAAGGTGTCGTGCAGGGATGCTTTGACGCAAGCGGTTACTGATATGCGGGACTGTTATGAGGAAGGGAAAAGAAAGGCAGCGGCAGGTGGAAGGCAGTTTTTAAGGTGTGTGGCGGAGGATATCCGGCTATTTTTAGAAGACTTTACGGCATCCTATGATGACTATGTGTCCCTGTACTGTGAAGGTGAGGCGAGGGTCTGGGCAGAGGAGATGCGGAATGAGATCGTGGACGCAGGCACAAAGCAGTACGAGTCCATGAAACTGGAAGAAAAGCTGGATGAAATATGTAAAGACGTGTTTGACCGGCCAGTGGAAAAATATTGGGATGTATGGGCATATTTTGACCAGTGTGATTATGAGGAAGATGACGAAAGCTACTGCTACAAGATAGAGGATGCGGTTTGTAGTCTGAACGATATGATAAGGGAATGCTATGAGTCGGCCTGCGGGCAGATGGACGAGCAGGTGAGGAAACTGTATCAGTCGGCGCTGGACGAGGTGGCGGATGTATTAAGCGCCGGATTGGTCGGGCTGATATGAGTGGCCGATACGAAAAATGCGCAGTAAGCGGATGAGGGAGGAGCCATACAATGTTTATACTGTTATTTCCAATGGGGATGGGCATTCTGGCATGGATGTTTGGCCTCAGGCAGATCATCGGGGCAGTGTCGGACCAGAGAATGATCTGCCACTTTGATCAAAGGATGCAGCAGTGGATGAAAGATGGCGGGACAGAAGAAAAATGGAGTAAAGAGGCGTTGGGATTGATACCGATCATGCCTTTGGTGAAAAAGGGCGTGATAATTGGTCTGCCTGCAGGCGTGGTCATGGATATTATCACATATGTCGCAGCGCAACCGCTCGTAAAGATATCCCGGAGAGCAGGAGGCGCGGCAGGCGTACTGGTCTTTCAGAATGGCAGTACACCGCTACGGGTGGCGCTGTCGTTATGGGGACATGGTTCGCTGGCTGCCGGGATTATTGCATTCATGGGGCTTGCGGTGGGGACGGCGATGGCTGTCTGCGGTGTTGTCGTAAAAACGAAGGTGTCTGCGGATCTGGAAAGGGCATATAAAATTTATAAGCATTTATTGAATGTTCATAATGACTAAAGATGTTCGAATCGGGCTGTACAATGATAAGGGAGTTTCCCATATAGAAATATCTGGGGGAGGGGGAGGTGTGCTGGTGATAGTATAAGTTTTATCAATAGTTTGGGGAAATTATCGACGAAAAAACAAAAGAGAGGTAAAAGAAATGGAAGAGAATAAAAACATGGTTCCCATTAAAGCAGAAATCGTAGAGGGAAAAAAGAAGAAACATACGGTAAGAAACGTCATTATCGCCGTAGTTGCGATATTCTTTTTGCTGGCGTTGTGGATTGGTGATAGCGATGACAGCGTCAACACACCTGCTTCAAATACAGAAGAGGTACAGCAAAAAACGCAGGTTGAACAAACAGAGGAGACAGAAAGGGTTGAGAAAGAAAAGGAGGTAGTTGTTGCAGCTGCCAAAGAGGAAACTCTGGGAGTAAAAAATGATGGCAGATATTATTTCGAAATAGGAAACAGTTATCCGATCAAAAGTAATGACAGTGATATGGAATGGGAGTATACTGTTGCAGACATTAATATTGCCAGATCGGTAAGTCCGCTTGACTCTACCGATAACTATATCTTCTATATTGATCTGGAAGTCAGTAATAAGGATGACGAAGATAAACTTACCCTCACAGACACAGCTATAAAAATGTATGTCGATGATTTCCAAGTAAATACCGACTCATGGTATGGATATATGGATACTATTTTCCCGGGGATTGAATGTGAAACCATAGCCGTTAATCCCGGCCGCAAAACAAAATTCAGATACTATGCAGCAATGCCCATTAGCGATGCCAATACTGCAAACAGTATAGAACTGGAATTAAATGGCTTGGTTGCATTGTTTAAGGATAATGGTGAATGGCAATATGGTCTTGAACAAATTGCTGCAGATCAAAAAGAGGCAGAGCATAAAGCTATGGTAGTAGACCAGGTGATGAATGGGATAGGCGGTGAACCTGGTGATATAGTATGCGGTAGATATCACGTAGCTGTAAATCTTATAAGTGGGAGAAACGAAGCTTACGTCCAGCCTTACACGGATTCGGAAGATAATCCTTATGTAATTACAATCTACTGTACCGATTCGCAAGGATATCAGGTTGGTGATTTTGCCGGATATCTTCGTAATGACGGGGATTATTATACTGTTGTGGATGGATCATGCGATATGGAATATGCCCATGTCACCTTTTTAAATAATGGTATGAGTATAGAAACCATTAACAATGAGGATTATGAGAGCAGATATGGTGTACCGCTTAGAAATTATGCAGGAAGCTATTATCTGGACGAGGCACTCAATTTTGATGCAGTGGGTTAAATATCATATTAAGGGGCAGGCTGACGGTCTGCCCCTTCTTCAGTAAATATCTTAATGCAGCCCGCTCTGCGACAGAATGTATTCCCGCAAGGATTCTTTTGGAATCTTCCAGACACGGCCAATTCGGAATCCTTTTATAGACCCGTTTTCTAAAAGTTCATATACTCGGTTTTTCCCGATGTATAAAGTTTCGGCTATTTCGGCAACAGTCAGGATATCAGGATAATCATTTAGCATTTCAACTACCTCCAAGATTGATTTTATTTAATTTAATTGTTACAGGTGTATCTACATATAGATAGAAAATAATAGATGTGCAGAGCATCAACGGAAGTGAGGTGGACAGAGTAAGAAAGTACCAGAGTTTCTAACATAGAGGTAAAGAAGAAAATATTAAGGTTGAAACTAAAGGCGGTGGTGTTTTATGGAGGGAAAGACAAATGTCATACATTTTGCGTATTTATTGTATCAATAGTTCATTTATGAACGGAATGAAATGAAGAGAATAAATGAACTATTGATACAATATTAAGAAAACTATATCATTATTTCTATTGATAATTCTATATGCTGTTATTCTATACACATATATCTTTATATCATAAAAGTAATTTTCTTATTTAAGAAAGTTATCCGTAAAAATTAGATCTAGCATATATACATATATAATTTGATTCCCTGATGAAATGAAATAGCGCGATTTTTATACACTGGAGGGAGAAATATGGACCAGAGGACAGGAGTTAAACTCCTGAAAATGGAAAGAAAAACAGCAAAGATATCCATCCGCTGTACGGAAGAGACAAAGAGGAAGATTGCGGCGAAGGCAGAACGGATGGAAACCAGCGAGAGCAGGCTGCTTGAAGAGGCTGTTGACGTGATCCTGAGAAGGCGGTCAAGATATGACAAGGGTAAGGCACGAACGCTGGTAGAGACACAGGAGGCTATGAACCACATGGTAAGAGAGCTGGGGAATGACCAGAGCGGATACCGGGAACAGTTATTAGATTTAATGGAGAGGATGGCGGGATTATGGCAATTTTAGGGATGCCCAGCAGAAATAGAGAAACGAAAGAACAGATCGTGGAAAATGCGGTACATTATAAAAAGAAGAATTATACGAATCTGGATGCGGTGGAGAACCTGATCCACTATGTCACGAGGACAAGGAAGAACGAAGACAGGGCTGGCGATCTGATTGCCTATGGAGCCGTGGGCGCAGATTATTTTCATACTGTGGATGACATGATACAGCAGTTTCTTTATGTGCAGAATGTCAATGGGATAAACAGCAGAGGCGGCAGGAGGATGTACCATGAAGTCCTTAATCTGCTGGACTGGGAGGTGGAAAGATTAGCCAACAGCCCGGAGTGGCTCTGGAATGTTGGGATGGGATGCAGCCAGTTATATTATCAGATGGGGCATCAGGCAGTGTTTGGCGTCCACTGGGAACCTGAGAAACGATGCCATATTCATTTTGCCGTGAACAGTATTAATTTTATTGATGGGCGTAAATGGCATACATCAATGCCGGAGATCAAAGGGCGGGAGGCAGTCTTTAATGAGATATTGTACAGATGTCAGATCATGGCGACAGGAGCAATAGAACCGCTTATATTCTTGAATGAAAGTAAAGTAAGCGTAGACGCATAAAAGAGAATGTAAACATTCAGGGAGATAAGAATGGACAGCGTAAAATAAGGAGAGTGAAATAATAAATAATAGCTATGAATCACACAGGCTGACTATAGAACCGGGCGGCAGGGGCATATCCTGCCGCCCTATTCTGTGCGTCATGCGGACGACAGAAAAGAAGGAGGTGAAGATTTTGGAGGAGAAAGGAGAAAAAAGCATTCTGGATATCATCGCGGAGCATGGAGCAAATGAAAGGCTGGATGCTATCTTATTCCGCGACCCGGAGTTCCAGAAACTGGAATGTAAGATCGGAAAAGAAATGGGGGCGTTCAGCAGGCTCGGACTGTCAAAAAAGGAGCGGCGGACAGTGGACATGCTCCTGTCCGCCAATGCGGAGAGCAGCGCTTATTACAGTGCGGCAGCATACTTACAGGGGTTTAAGGACTGTGCCTCGCTGCTCAAAGAAACAGGGATTGTAAAGTAGGCGGATTCTGGCGGTCGGATGACAGCCGGACAGAAGGAGGAAGATTGGATGAACGGCAGGCGGAAAGCCGTGAGAGCCGGGATGGAAGGAGGAAATCATGGAATTTAAGGAGTTTGAGGAAAAGATGGCAGGACTGTTACGGGAAAGGTTCGGGGAAACTGCACAGATCAGCGTGCAGGATATTCTGAAAAATAACGGGGTCACAAGGAGGGGCATCCGGGTAGTAACAGGAGAGGAACGTTTTACCCCGGTACTGTATCTGGATACGGCTTATGAAAGATATCTGGCGGGCGAAACGGCAGGGGAGATATTTGAGGGGCTGATGGAGCATAATGACAGCCAGATCCGGGAGATGGAGACGGCTTGGGATTTCCAGCCGGAACAGTTTGCGGATTACAGTTATGTGAAGGAATATCTGCGGCTTAGGCTGGTAAACTACGGGAAAAACACGGAACTTCTCCGGGATATGCCTTATGTCAGATGGAATGACCTTGCAGTAATCTTTTATTATGAGATCGGGGACGGGCAGGCGCAGATACAGATCAACAACAGGCACCTTGCCTTGTGGGAAGAAACGGTGGAGACGCTGTATCAGGATGCCATGGAAAACATGAAAAACAGCGTGCCGGATGAACTGTTCCCGTTAAGTGACCTGATCGGGAGGAAGGCATCGTCGTGGATGGGGGAGGAGCCGCCCATCTATGTGCTGACGAACAGCACGGGGAGATACGGGGCGGCGGCTATGCTATATACCGGGAAGATCAGGGAACTGGCAGACAGCACCGGCACTGACCTTGTGATCCTGCCCTCGTCGCTGAATGAGGTGCTGCTTGTGCCGGATCTGGAGGAAAAACGGCAGACATACAGGGAGACGGTGGGCGGTGTGAACAGGACTGTGCTGGAGCCGGAGGAAGTGCTCTCCGATAACGTCTATCTCTACAGCAGGGAGAAGGACGCGGTGGAACTTTTAGGGGCGGCGTGAAGGGAGGTGTGTGCATATGGAGATCGTATTGAAATGCCTTGTCCTCATCATTGCGGGCGTACTGCAGGAGATGGGGAAGGATACATAATGTGAAAAGCTGCATTCTCCATACAGATTTGAGATTCTGCGATGTGGGATTCCCGGATGGCCCTATGGTCCGCAGGACGGGATTATGGAGATGAAACAGTAAAGAAAAAACGAAAAGGAGGATATGAAAATGCCGGCAGATGTAGAAACCATGTTTTATGTAAGGGAGAAACCGTGGCACGGGTTAGGCACGGTGGTCATGGAAGCGCCAACGTCAGCGGAGGCGCTGCGGCTTGCGGGGCTTGACTGGAAGGTGGTGCAGGAGCCTGTGTATACGGGCTATAACGAAATGGTGAAGGGCTATAAGGCAAATGTGCGCAGTTTCGACAGGAAGGTGCTTGGCGTGGTGTCTGACCGCTATAAGGTGGTGCAGAACGTGGACGCTTTCAGCTTTACCGACGAACTGCTGGGGAAGGGCGTCCGCTATGAGACTGCCGGGTCACTGCAGGAGGGGAGGAAGGTCTGGCTCCTGGCAAGACTTCCGAGGGAGTATATCATCGCCGGGGAGCGGATCAGCCCCTATCTGGTGTTTTCCAACACCCATGACGGTTCCGGCTCCGTGAAGGTGGCAGTCACCCCTGTCAGGGTGGTGTGCAACAATACGCTGAACCTTGCACTGGATACCGCAAAGCGGAGTTTCAGCATGATCCACACAGGAAATATACATGACAAGATACAGGAGGCAAGGGACACGCTCTTCATGGCGGAGAAATACATGGACAGCCTCGGCGCTGAGTTTGAGCAGTTACGCAGGCAGAAGATGACGGATGCGCAGGTAAAAGAATACATTGAAGTGCTCCTGCCGGTGGAAGGGGAACCGTCATCCATCCAGAGCAAAAATATCCTGAAACTGCGCCGGGATATGGAGCGGCGGTATTATGACGCGCCCGATCTGCAGAAAGTCGGGAACAATGCGTACCGCTTCATCAATGCGGTATCGGATTTTGCAACACACAGCGAACCGCTGCGCAGGACGGCAAACTATAATGAGAACCTGTTTGCCCGCACGGTGGACGGCAACCCGCTGATCGATAAAGCGTACCAGCTTATAAAGGCGGCATAAACAGGAAGACATATTTATCTTTATGGTCTTAAAGGGAAACAGTATATCACGGAAAAGATAAAGAATAACCAGGGGGTGGCCGGGCGTTATGTCCCGGCTGCCTCTATTCTTTATCTGATGGGAAAACAGCAGCAGCGTAAAATATCCGGGGAGAATGTACGCTGTTCCCGGGACTGCTGCTGCGGAAGATGATTTTCAGAGGATGTCTGAATGACGAAAAACGGAGGAGGAACAGCATGTTTGAAAAAATATCACTGGCAGGAGTCAGCAATGCGGAATGGCTCCGCTTAAGAAAATCTGGGATCGGCGGTTCTGATGCGGGGGCAGTCTGCGGGGTAAACCCCTACAGCAGCGCCATGAAGGTATTCCGGGACAAGACCAGTGACGAGGCGGAGGAAGTCGATACCGAGGCAGTCCGTATCGGGCATGACCTCGAACAGTATGTGGCACAGCGTTTTACGGAGGCGACGGGCTTAAGAGTCCGCCGCTCCAACTTTATGTACCGGAGCATGGAGCATCCATTTATGATTGCGGATGTGGACAGGCTGGTCATCGGGGAAGACGCCGGGCTGGAATGCAAGACAGCCAGCGCCTACAATGCGGATAAGTGGTCTGACGGGGACATCCCTCTCCACTATGTAATGCAGTGTCACCACTACATGGCGGTCACGGGAAAGCGGGTGTGGTATATAGCGGCACTGATACTGGGGCAGGGATTCGTCTACAGAAAACTGGAATGGGATGATGATCTGATTGAACGGCTCATAGATGTGGAAAAAGATTTCTGGAATAACCATGTGGTGAAAGGGACCATGCCGCCGCCGGATGGGAGCAGAGCCTGCGACGAGGTGATAGAGAAGTATTTTGGCAGCGCAAAGCCCGGCGGGACAATGTCCCTTGCCGGGTTTGACGGGAAACTGGAACGGCGCAGGACGATCCTTAAGGAGATCGCGGAACTGGAAACGGAGAAGAAACAGATCGAGCAGGAAGTGAAGCTGGCGATGGGTGAGCATGAACTGGCGGTGAGCGGAAACTACCGTGTCTCATGGGGCAATGTGGATTCCACGAGGCTCGATACGAAACGGATCAAAGCGGAGCGGCCGGAGATCTATGCGGATTATGCCACCGTGTCCCACTGCAGGCGGTTTGAGGTAAAAGCGGCGTAAAGCGGTGTCTGTAATATATTTATAGAAGAATCGCGGTTACAGAAACAGGAAAACAGGACTGCCGGGGTCTTTGTAAAGGGATTTCCGGCAGTCAGGAAGGGGAGGAGAAAATGGATGCAGGAACAGGACAGAAGGATGAAGCGAAAAAGATCAGGCTTCTAAAAGCGGAGGAGATCGAGTGCAGGGTATCGGTGATAAAAGAAAACGGGTTAAGCCTCCTGCTCTATAAGGACGCGAGGGTTGACCAGCGCATCCTTGACGAGACTTTCGGGGCTTTCGGGTGGAAGCGGAGCCACCAGAGCATAGAGGGGAACCTTTACTGCACGGTGGAGATTTATGATGAAATAAAAAAGGAATGGGTGGCAAAGCAGGATGTGGGAGCGGCCAGTTATTCGGAGAAGGAGAAAGGGCAGGCGTCGGACAGTTTCAAGAGGGCGTGCTTTAACTGGGGCATCGGGCGGGAGCTCTATACTGCCCCGTTCATCTGGATTCAGGGCGATCTGGCAGATATCCAGAAAAAAGGCGACAAGCTTTACTGTAACGACCGTTTTAAGGTGGCATCCATCGGATACAATGACAGCCGGGAGATCGTGTCCCTTGTGGTCGTCAACACGAAAGGCGACTGCGTCTATGCGATGCAGGGAGCGGCGGCATCCGGGACGGGAAAGAAAAAGGCGGCAAGGAAGAAAGCGCCGGAGGCAGTCCTTACTGACAGCCAGATGAGTGACCTGCAGGCGGAGCTTGACAGGACAGGGGTAGCGATGGAGACGGTGCAGGAGAGGTACAAGATTGCGACACCCGAGACGATGAGTGAGGCGGTGTATAGGCGGGTGATGGAGGCGCTGGCAAAGACGAAGAGTGCGGCGTAAGAATATCAATTAAATTTATGGGAGGAGGAACGTATCATGGCGGGGTTATGCGATCTTGTAGAAGTGCTGGAAAACAACATGGAGTGTGTGGTGCTGGAAGTGAAGGACGGCGTGCAGAAGGAGCTGGTCTGCCTTGGCTGTTTTGACGGCGATGAAACCATGCTCAGGCTGACAAAAGGGGATGACCATACATGCACCATATTTTTTGGCGCGGGAAAGACATGTTCATGGAGTTGGGGGATGTCCGGGCATACGCTGGTGTCGGATTCACTGAAAAAATGCGGCCGGATGATAGAAAGCTGCATTACCGAGGATTTCGGCATCTATGTCGGGGCTGGTACCGAGAAAAGGAAAAAGACGCTGCATATCAGGTCACTGGGGGATACGAGAGGCTGCAGGGAAGAGTACCGCCTGCTGTGGTGGGAAAACCGGGAGGAGATCGTCATCCACAGGGACGGCGAATACCTTACACGCATAAACGGGCTGGAAAATGCGAAGGAATATGTGTTCCAGAAAATCAATGTGGAATCTGTCTCGGATATGTATAAGTCGCCGGATACGGGATGCTGTGTCATTGATATCAATGGTTGGAGGAAATAAACCGTCATCATTTGGTATGGTGATTGTCACTCATAGGGAGTCTGACAGTGCAGGATTGCAATGGAGGCTGCATAAGGCGGCCTCCCACCGATTCCACCCATTCCATCTGGTGTAGACAGATAATAAGCAGCACATATATGATGGGTCATAATAGGTGGAATTGGTGGAAACAGCGAATATCATATAAAAACAGTCAGGAAGTATAAGGGGCATCTGTTGTAAATAGATATTCAAATATTGATTTTCTGTGGCTGATCAGGAATGCTTTTCTTCTATAATAGTTAGGTTTGTCAAAGTCATCCGACTTATATTGTAGTGAAGCGATGAAACTTGACAATGAACTATATGAAGCAAGATTATCACCTGATAGAAAAAATAGGGGTGCACGAAATTCCTTCAGTGAGTGTATGCTGCAGTAGCTACAGATTAGCTGGCTCATAATTTCTTTTGAATAGGAAGAGAGATTATAAAGGGGCATGGATAGTTGTGCAGAACTGTCTGATCTCTTTTCTGAGCAAATATAGCTGCGTAATAAATGATTATCCACACTTCTATTTTGATAAAGACATTCTTTTGATAATTTAGAAATATTTTCGTCAGACAGATGGTCAGATTTATATATAAAGACATCAAAATTATTGATTAGGTATTCTTTATAAATGTCTAACATATTATCTGGCAATGTATTGTTTTGAATTAGTTCATGGATTACAACATTCCAAAGGGAAAATAGTACGGGTAAGGATATAGAGTTTAAAATTTGTAAAAATTGGTTCATTAACGTTAATCCGTTGCGGACTTGCTGCATCCGAGGAAGGGGAGGAGGGAGCATGGTTGCGATTTCTTTGGCAGATTCTTCAAAGTAGGTGAAGTCAATATTTGAAGAATCTAAAAAGGAGTGGCAAATATATTTAAAGACAAGATCTTTTCCAAAGAATAAGGGCAGATTGGCTGTCTGCAATATGATATTTGTGAACAGTTGCCCCTCCAAATCTTTTAATCCTTTATTATCGGATAAGGTCATTTGATGAATAGTTTCAATATGATTACAAATGGATGAAAGAAAGGAAAAGCCAAAGAACATCTCCATCTCAGATTGAAAAATCAATTTATCAATAGATTCAGAATAGTTTTCTTGCTGT
Source organism: uncultured Lachnospiraceae bacterium (assembly GCA_949472775.1). Lineage (GTDB taxonomy): Bacteria > Bacillota > Clostridia > Lachnospirales > Lachnospiraceae > UBA3282. The sequence goes on along the minus strand of CASWVG010000010.1, from coordinate 36,400 downwards.
ATCTGACACTGTTCCCACAAAGTATTATATTTGTTGAGTATGTTATTTTTATTTACAGTTACAGATCGTCCGAATTTGCAGCAGGCATCTTCCATAAATAAGAAACTGATCGCAGGTGAAATATACTGCAATACTTCAATAGGAAAAGGCTCTGTTTGACGCTGGGAGATATTTAGAGAATTTATAATCATATTTGTGTAGCTATAAGTTTTTTGATCTTTTTTGTAAATGATTTTTCTATTATTAAAAAATTGTGAGTCGACTTCTCCTTTGAGAGAGTTTATGTTTTGATCTGAATTAATCATACTCATAATAGCGTTTTTGATAGATGCTACATTTTTTGCAGATATTTTAATGGGCTCCGATTTCAGCGCAAGTTCCTCAAAAAAGGCGTTTAGAATACAGTTATTTTGTAAAGTCAGATAGATGAAATGGCAAAGTCCACGCCTTAAATGTGTGCCATAATTTTCGTTAAAGAAAGTATGGTTTATGTTGGCATCAATGAAATCATAATAGAAAGACGCTCCTCTAAACACGTATTTAAAAACCTCGGTTACGATTTCTTCTTTATTACTGATATGCATGTTTGAAATTTTTTTGGTGAGTGTAGCGATAATTTGATCTACTGGTATGAGATAGAAATATTCAAGTTGGCATTTTATTTTTCTATATTCTTTTTCACTCATAAGACCTCCAAAAATATTATAATTTATTATATTATCGCATAATCAGTGATAAAAATAAAGAAAATATATAATAAATAATTTCTTTATAGCATTAAAAGAATATTTATGTATGACATAATAGGGATAATCAGAACGAAAAACAAGAGAGGAGGAAATGGGAATGGCAGAAACAAAAACGATGTCAGGGAGCGAGGAGAATCCGTTAGTTGATGCGAAAGTGAAAACGGCTGAGGTGATCGATCCACTTGTATACACGAGACCGACGGTAAATGGGGTGATTGATCCATTGGCGTATGCGAAACCGCCGAAAGAAGAGGTGATTGATCCGCTGCTCTACACCAGAACGCTGGCGGATGGTACAGCTGATCCTTTTGTTTACACTAAACCACCAGTGGAGTGTTTTGGCGCTGAGCCGGAAACTGTGATTTCACAAGCGTTAAAAAAGGAATGTAAAAGTGGATACAAAAACAAAACGGTTATACGAATTAAAGAGAAGGCGAAACTGAATAAAAGGATGACGGAGAAAGAAGTGGGAGAGAAAATAGATCAGAAGATTTCCACAGTCAAAGCGACGCAGGAGCTAGGGATGGTAAAGCCCAAATCTCTAAAAACCAACGTTTCAATATTACCTGTGGAACGGCAGATTTATATTGATCGGGAAGGAAATGAGGTGCCAGATAGGGAGGAAATTGAGAGCGTTGTATACATCAACAAAGTACCGTATCCATTTATGATTAAAGTGAAAGAGATTTCGTCGATGGTAAAAAGAGTGCAGCAAAGATATGCAGAGGCCATCATCGATCATCGTGAACGGAATGCACCGAAGGTTATAGAAGGAAAATTTCGGGATGAAGTCCGGCGCTGTCCAAAAAAATTTATTTATTTTGAGCAGGGGTGGCAGCAAATAAGAGGGGTAAATGTTTATGTTCGGGACGGACTGAATATCGCAAGTGAAATAGAGATTAATACGGGAGTGACTTTGCCGGCTATATCGTATAGTGCAGAAATGCTTCGGGATATATGGGAGAGGAGCATGTGTACATATATGGACGGGAATACGATAGCTGTAATTTTTGCATTTTCCTTAATGGGTGTGCTATATCGGTTGTTTAAAGAAGCCGGGTATACTCCACATTTTACGCTTTTTCTGTATGGCAAGACAGGGAGTATGAAGACAACGGTGGCGAAGATTTTTTATACGCAACTGTGCGAGGAAAGATATCGAGATAGTGTAAGAAGAATTGATGCAGACACGGAAGTGTCGCTGGAACGCGCGGTCGTTTTAACGGGATATGATGCGATCACCCTTATCGATGACTTTTCGCCAGCTAAAACGGCAAGAAAAAAGCGCGAAATGACGGACAAGCTGGAAATGATCGTTCGCATGGTGGGTGACGGAAGCAGTCGAAGCAGGAGTAGCATGAAATTGGACGACAGAAGGGGCGAAGGTGTGCAAGGCATGGTAGCCCTGACAGGAGAACTTTTAGGTAAGGGACTGTCGAGTAATTTGCGTTGTTTCTATTGTAAAATGGAAAGGGAAAAGGCGAATGAAAATATGATAACCTGGTTCCAGAATAACAAATACGCCTACACAACCTTGATTGCGGCTTTTGCAGATTTTGTGGGTACGAATTATAAATTGATTGTTGATTTTATTCGTAACAGTTTTGGCGAGGAACGAAAAAAGATTTCACAAGTGGTAAAAGAATATCGAATTATCGATAGTACGGCAATGTTGTGCATCGCACTGGATATTTTTGCAAGATTTTTAACACGTTGTTGCAGGATGTCAGAGAATGAAGCTGAGAGGAGAATTTCAGAAATGAAAAAAGGAATCTTAGATTGTGCTGTGATCAGTGAGGAATTGTCCACAGAAGAGTCACCGAGTGACATATTTATTGAAGCAATCGCTGCATTATTGAGAACGGGACATATTCGACTTTGTGCGGAAAAGAGAATGCTGACAGAGGTGGAAACGGCTGACGGATTTGAAGACGAAAATTTCTTGTATTTCAATCCTGATGTCGTGCACAAGAAGGTGGCTGCATTTTTACGTCAAACAAACCGCTATTTTCCGTACGATCTGAAGGAGGTTTTGGCAATGCTGGCGGATGATAGGATAATACAAACTGCTTCAAACGGGCAAGGGAAGCGGACGTATTGCGCTAGAGTATTGGTTGGTAATGGACACAAATATAATTTTATGAAAATCAGGAAAGTAGTATTTGATTCGGTGATTAATGGTGTGCATGAGGTGTGAAAAAAATTATGGAAAGAGGATTGGACAGAGATGAAATATCAACAACTTAGAAATCAAGTCTTAGATTGTTTTAGCATGCAGAAGACCGGAGGGCGCATAAAATGAGTATGAAAAAAATAAAACGGAGTCCTGAATGCGGCAACACGAGATAGTCTGCACTGTTACAGGAGAAAAGGAATCTCAATATCTACAATATATACAAGATACAATCAATACATTTACGGTAATGCACATAGAAAAATGCATCCGTGAAAGCAGCTTGTCCAGACAGGAACAGATAGCCGCACTGGAAGAGTTGATATATAATCTAAAAACAAGACAATAGATACACAATAAAACGTTTGATCTGGCATCTCCTCATTATTCTTGGGAGATGCCAGACAAAACAGTAGAAAGGGGGAAAACACTTTATGCAAATCGCCATCTACAGCAGAAAATCCAAATGGACCGGCAAAGGCGACAGTGTAGAAAACCAGATCGTCATGTGCCGGGAATATATCGAAATGTTTATAGAAGGGGGAGAGCAGGCAGAAATCATTGTATACGAGGACGAAGGTTTCTCCGGCAAGAATACCAGGCGCCCCCAGTTCCAGAAAATGATGCGTGACATGAAGGAGCAGCATTTTGACTACTTAGTCTGCTACAAACTTGACCGCCTGGGCAGGAACCTTGCGGATCTGGCCAATCTGATGGAAGACTTAGAGCGAAAGGGCACATCCTTCATTAGTATCAAGGAGAAGTTCGACACAACCACGCCGATCGGCAAGGCAATGTTGTACTTTTCGGGCGTGCTTGCCCAGATGGAGCGGGAGCAGATCGCGGAGCGTGTGAAGGACAACATGATCATGCTTGCAAGGAGCGGGCGGTGGCTTGGCGGCAATACGCCGCTCGGATATTCTTCCATGAAATTGGAGAAGGAGGTCAGCGCCCTCAAGAAAAAGTCCATGTACTGCCTTACGCAGAACCCGGAGGAGATCGGGATTGCCCGGTACATATTTTCGTATTTTATGGAATGCAGGTCGCTGACCAAGGTGTATAAAAGTCTCATCACCAATGATATCAGAACAAGGCAGGGAAATGAGTTTGTCATATCGGGCATCCGGGATATTCTGGTGAACCCGGTATACTGCAAGGCGGATCAGGACGCCTATCAGTATTTTTACGATCTGGGCTGTCAGGTGTGTATCGACGAGGAGGAGCTGGACGGGGAATCCGGGCTGATGGGGTATGCCAAAACAACCTCCACACACTATAAGAACCAGAGCCAGCCCTGTGAGTCGTGGATCATATCAAAAGGGCGGCATCAGGGCATAGTAAGCGGCAAAGAGTTTGTCCGGGTACAAAAACTGCTGGCGGGCAACAAGGAAAAAGGGGCGGCATTCAAGAATACGAAAAACAGTGTTGCGCTTTTGTCGGGGCTGCTTTACTGTTCCTGCGGACATTTGATGCGCCCGAAGAATTATCCGGCGTCCCGGCTGACGGAAAAGGGGGAACGCACATTCGCTTACCGCTGTCCGTACAAGGATGCCACGCACCGGGAAAAGTGTGATGTGAAAAATGTCCACGGCAATACACTGGATGCAAGGGTATGTGAGGAGCTGATCGGGATGACGAACCCCGATGCAGGCATCATCCCCATGTTGGAAGCGCTGTTAAAGAAGATCCGAGACACGGATATGGAGGTGGTGTCGGAAAAGGATCTGCTGCAGCAGGAATATAATAAGAAGAAAGAGGAGATACAGAAGCTCATTGCCTCGATCAAAAATCTGGACGCGGACAGTGTGTCGGTGCAGTATATCAATGAGGAGATCAAGCGGACGGACGGCATATGCCGGGAGCTGCGGACGCGGATTACAGCCATGGAAAGCAATAAGGAGGCGAATCTGGATGTCACCGATTATGTAGGGGAATGGCTTAAGAAGATGAAGCACTTCCCGCAGATATTTGAAGAGCTTACGGTTATGCAGAAAAGGGATTTTCTAAGGATGATCATAGAAAAGGTCGTCTGGGATGGCGAAATCGCCCATATTTATATCAGAAACCCGGTGCCAGGCAGGCACCGGGATATTTTTGCCCGTCTGAAGGAAGAAATTTTACGGCCGTGGTATCCGAAGTTTCCAACCTATACCCAGTGCATTGCCGCAGCCGCTCGGACCCACGACAGCGACGAAGCTCCCTTCGGAAATTTGCAGATTAATGTGCGAGAGAGCGGGGGTTTCTCCTTTCAGATTGTGATAGGAGTAGGAAACATCCCGCAGAGAAAGTATTGGCTGCATAGAAAATGCCTCCTTTTATAGTTAACGACATCCTGTTTTTCGAGAACTGAAATCTTACGGGTCGTTTACTACGAGTATAGAATATTTTATGACGGGTAAGAAAATATGTGTTTTGATTGAAAACAAAACCAATTTATGGTATCATCAAATTTAGATTTAATTAAAATGGAGGTTTTAGACATGGCGCAGTTGTGGGGCGGTCGTTTCACGAAGGAGACGGATCAGCTTGTATATAATTTTAACGCGTCGATCTCCTTTGACCAGAAATTCTTTAAGCAGGACATTGAGGGTAGTATTGTACATACGATTATGCTTGCCAAACAGGGAATTCTGACGAAAGAGGAGAAAGACGAAATCTTAAAAGGGCTCACCGGCATCAGACAGGATGTGGAGGACGGTAAGCTCGCGATTACGGAGGAGTACGAGGATATCCACAGTTTTGTGGAGGCGAATCTGATCGACCGGATCGGCGATGTGGGGAAAAAGCTGCACACGGGCAGGAGCCGGAACGATCAGGTTGCGCTAGACATGCGGCTGTACACAAGGCTGGAAGTCCTCAATACAGACAGCTTGCTGAAGGAACTTTTGCAGACGCTTCTGACCATTATGGAGGAGCACACGCAGACCTATATGCCGGGTTTCACCCATCTGCAGAAGGCGCAGCCGGTGACGCTTGCGCATCATATCGGCGCTTACTTCGAGATGTTTAAGAGGGACCGGTCAAGACTGAAGGATATATTCTACCGCATGAATTACTGCCCGCTTGGGGCGGGGGCGCTTGCGGGAACGACGTATCCGCTTGACCGTGCCTACACGGCGTCTCTGCTCGGCTTTGAGGGACCGACGTTAAACAGTATGGATTCGGTTTCCGACAGGGATTATGTGATCGAATTTTTATCGGCGCTCTCTACTATTATGATGCACTTAAGCCGTTTTTGCGAGGAGATCATCATATGGAATTCCAATGAATACCGCTTTGTGGAGATCGACGACGCCTACTCCACGGGGAGCAGCATCATGCCCCAGAAGAAAAATCCGGACATTGCGGAGCTGGTGCGGGGAAAGACAGGGCGTGTTTACGGGGCGTTGATTTCCCTATTGACGACCATGAAGGGGATTCCCCTTGCGTACAATAAAGATATGCAGGAGGACAAAGAGCTGACCTTCGATGCCATCGATACGGTGAAAGGGTGTCTGGCATTGTTTGAGGGCATGATCCGCACCATGAAGTTCAATGAGGACGTGATGGAAAAGAGCGCAGCTTTTGGGTTTACCAACGCCACGGACGCGGCGGACTATCTGGTGGGAAAAGGCGTTCCCTTCCGGGATGCCCACAGTGTCATAGGCAGGCTGGTGCTTTACTGCATTGAGAAACAATGCAGCATTGACGAGCTTTCCATAGAAGAGCTTAAGGAGATCAGTCCTGTCTTTGAGGAGGACGTCTATCAGGCGATCAGCTTGAAAACCTGTGTGGAGAAACGGCTGACCATCGGTGCGCCGGGACCGGAGGCAATGCGCGAGGTCATACGGATGCACAGGGAGTATCTCACAAAGGACTGGCAGGATGAGGACGACATGTTTGGCGGAGTACCTGGCGAAACAGTGAATTAAGGAAATCGCGGAGCGGAATTGGAGATTCTGTTCGCGGTTTTGGCATAAATGCTTTGATAAGAAGGAGGAGTAACTATTATGAGCGAAAAGTTAAAGGTAGGTATTTTAGGCGGCACGGGCATGGTGGGGCAGCGTTTTATCGCGCTCCTGGAGAACCATCCATGGTTTGAGGTGACCACGATTGCGGCGAGTCCCCGGTCTGCGGGCAAGTCTTATGAGGAGGCAGTGGGTGACAGATGGAAGATGGATACGCCCATGCCTGAGGCGGTAAAGAAGATTGTGGTCAAGAACGTAAATGAGGTCGCGGAAGTGGCGGCAGAAGTGGATTTCGTGTTCTCCGCAGTGGACATGACCAAGGATGAGATCAAGAAGATTGAGGAAGAGTACGCAAAGACGGAGACCCCCGTGGTATCCAACAACAGCGCCCACCGCTGGACACCCGACGTACCCATGGTAGTGCCGGAGATCAACCCGGAACATTTTGACGTGATCGAGTCTCAGAAAAAGAGACTTGGCACGAAACGGGGCTTTATCGCTGTGAAACCGAACTGCTCGATCCAGAGTTACGCGCCGGTGCTCACCGCATGGAAAGAGTTTGAACCTTACGAGGTAGTTGCCACCACATATCAGGCAATTTCCGGCGCGGGCAAGACATTTAAGGACTGGCCGGAGATGGTGGAGAATGTCATTCCCTACATCGGCGGTGAGGAGGAGAAGAGTGAGAAGGAGCCGCTTCGGATCTGGGGTGAGATCGTGGACGGCGAGATTGTTCCGGCGACAAGCCCGGTGATCACCTGCCAGTGCATCCGGGTGCCTGTGCTAAACGGTCATACGGCTGCCGTGTTTGTGAAGTTTAAGAAGAAACCGACCAAGGAACAGCTTGTGGAGAAGCTGGTGCAGTTTAAGGGGCTGCCGCAGGAACTTGATCTTCCCAGCGCGCCGAAGCAGTTTATTCAGGTGATGGAGGAGGATAACCGTCCGCAGGTAAAGCTGGATGTGGATTATGAAAATGGTATGGGAATCAGTGTGGGACGCATCCGTGAGGACAGTGTTTATGACTGGAAATTTGTGGGGCTTTCCCACAATACCGTGCGCGGAGCGGCTGGGGGCGCTGTACTGTGTGCGGAGACATTGAAAGCGAAGGGGTATATTACGAAAAAGTAGAAAGGCTGTAAGGAAACTGTAAACAAAGAACAATGATATGGGGGAGGGCGCCGTCTGGGGAGAACGGCGTGCATATATAGTGATCAATACAGAAATAAATTTGAAGGGAAACGGGACGAAACAGCTTGTAGAGGAGAATGAAAAACTCCGAAGAGAAGAGAAAATGCTCCGCCTTTTGTGCGATACGTCAAGCAGCGCATTTATCTATTATAATTTTCGGGAAGACCGGGTTGATACGTTGGGAAACTGGGAGCATTATTTTGATTTTTCTATTTCAACCATGGACGATCTGACAAAACTCTATGACAGGGTGGAGGAACAGTATGAAATTCCGCTTAAGGAAGGACTGTTTATTGAAAAACAGTGGAGGGACAGAGACAGCTTTGGGATTAAGCTTAAGGAAAGCCGGCTTTGTATTGAAGTGGAGGTAAACGTTGTCTATGATGCTGAGGGGAAACCCATGGACAAAATCATACGGTTCAAAGACGTGACCAAACTTACCGCCCAGAAAGACGAACTGACCTACATGGCGTATTATGACATGCTGACGGGGCTGTACAACCGGAATTATTTTGTCCGGCTGTTGGGCGAGTTTTTGCGCTGTGCGGAGAAGGAATCGAAAAAAGTGGCGGTAATGTTCATGGATTTTGATGATTTTCGCAGAGTCAATGACGGCATGGGTATCATTGCGGGGGATGAACTGGTGCAGCTTTTCGGCCAGTATCTGACCGGGCTGATTAACAACAATGTGATCGTTTCCCATTTCAGTACGGATATTTACTGTATTGCGATCTACGATCCCTGCGGCTCAAGAAGCGTGGACACGATATACCGGGTGATCAGGGAACGGCTGAAAAAACCGTTTAAAATGACGGACGGGCAGGAGGTCACCATGACGGTGAGTGTGGGCGTGTCCGAATATCCGGAGGCGGCGCCTGGGACGTTAGAACTGATCAACTGCGCGGAGATTGTCATGTTTAAGGCGAAGAGCCGGGGAAAGGACAAAATCCAGTATTTTGACGGGACGATTCTGGAAGAGTTTTTGCAGACGGTGAACATTCAGAACAAGCTGAAGGAGGTTGTGTTTGAACAGAATTTCACCATGTATTTCCAACCCCAGTACTATGCGGAAAGTGGAAAATTCCGCGGTGTGGAGGCATTGATCCGCTGGAGGGACAGCAAAGGAGAGATGATAAGTCCCGCTGTGTTTATTCCGATCGCGGAAAAGAACGGAACTATTGTGCCGATCGGAAACTGGGTGATAGAAAAGAGCGTGCAGACTTATGCGGAATGGCGTGATCAGTATCATTATCCGCTCATTTTATCGTTGAACGTTTCGGCGGTACAGTGCAAGAAACGGGGATTCATGGACAGCCTTTTGCAGATTCTGGAAAAGTATCATGTGTCTCCTGGCGAGATAGAAATCGAAGTGACGGAAACCATTCTGATAGAGGATTTTGATTACATAAGCGAGCGGCTGAATGAACTGAAAAACGCCGGGGTCAGAATTTCACTGGACGACTTTGGCACAGGCTTTTCTTCCCTGTCCTATCTGAAGGGGCTGCCGATCGATACGCTGAAAATTGATAAGACATTTGTGGATACGCTTCTGACGGATAAAAATACAAAGATTATCACGGAGTCCATTATTTACATGGTGAAACGTCTTGGTTATGAGACGATTGCGGAAGGTGTGGAGACCAAAGAGCAATTTCAGTATCTGAAAGAACTGGAATGCGATATGATACAGGGGTATTATATGGGCAGACCGATGCCGGCGCAGGGCATATCGGATTTGCTTGAAAAATTGACGGTAAAGGTAGGATGAGGCGGGTAAAACTATGTTACTGGGCAGAACGACAGAACTCGGTTATCTGAATAATTATTATGACAGGGATGGCAGTCAGATTTTGATTGTTTATGGGCAGAAGCATATCGGAAAAACCGTGCTTGTGAAAGAATTTATGAAGGATCGCCCGGGGTATTATTATCTGGCAAAGGCATGTTCGGAGAGGGAACAGACCTATCAGTGGGGCAGGCAGCTTACCCATGACGGTTATGTAGTAGAAAAATTCCCCACTTTTCAGGAGATATTTGAAAAGATTGCCCACCGGGTCACTGGGAAGAAGGTGCTGGTGATCGATGAGTTCCAGAATATTGTGCGTGCCAGCGATACCTTTATGAAAGAACTGGTTGCTTTTGTGCACAGCCAGTGGAACCGGGATGACGTGATGGTCATTCTGGTGAGCTCTTCCATTGGCTGGATTGAAAACAGCATGATTACCAGAATCGGGGAGGCGGCTTACGAACTTTCCGGGCTTCTTAAGATCAAGGAGATGCCCTTTGCGGATCTGGTGGAGCGGTTCCCCAATTTCCGAATTGAGGAATGTGTGGAGGCTTACGCCATCTTGGGCGGGATTCCCGGTCTGTGGAACCAGTTTGACGACAGGCTGACGATCCAACAGAACATCTGCCGTAACATTCTTGACTGCAACAGTTTTCTCTTTGAGGAGGGAGAGCGCATTCTCACGGAACAGCTCAGGGAACCGGGTGTCTACAATACCATTATGGCGTCCATTGCGGCGGGAAACTATAAATTAAACGACCTGCATCAGCACACGGAGTTTTCCCGTGCCAAGATCAGTGTCTACTTAAAAAACCTGATTGAACTGGAGCTGGTGGAAAAGGTGTTTTCCTACGATACTGCGGGCAAGGAGAATGTGCAGAAGGGAATCTACCGGATCAGCCATCCGTTTGTGGACTTTTATTATACTTATATGTACCCCCATCTGAGCGATCTGCAGATGCTTTCGGTGGGAGAGTTTTACAATCATTATATTATGCGGGATTTCAGGCGCTATGTGTCCGGCTATTTCAAGCAGGTGTGCAGACAGCATCTGGCAAGGCTGGGTGACCGTCACAGGCTTCCGATCAACTGTGGGTCGATCGGCGAGTGGATCGGCAAGGTGGGATCTCTGGATATCATTGCGCAGGATGAAGAAGGTCGCACGCTGATCGGGCTGTGCAACTGGGAGAAACCCATGACCTATGAGGATTATGAGAATCTCCTTCTTTATGCGAAAAAGGCGAAAATCAGTGCGGATTATATCTATATGTATACGGCATTCAGGTTTGACGAGAAACTGAATCTGGAGGCAAAGGTCAAATCAAATCTGAAGCTTGTGCAGATTTCTGATCTGTGATTACAGTTCGGTCAGACCGAATCTTTCGGGCAAGGCGTGCTTGCACGAGGTTTTATAGAAGGGGATGGGCTGAACGGCTATGTAAAGTGACGGCAGGAGATTTATGGGAAAAAGTTTGTTTATTGCGGAGAAGCCCAGCGTGGCAAAGGAGTTCGCAAAAGCGTTAAAATACAACATGAAGAACCGTGATGGTTATATGGAGTCCGAGGAGGCTGTTGTAACTTGGTGCGTGGGGCATCTGGTCACCATGAGTTACCCGGAGGCCTACGATGAAAAGTATAAGAGATGGTCGTTGGAGACGATCCCTTTTATCCCGGATGAGTTTAAGTATGAAGTGATTGACAGTGTGAAAAAGCAGTTTGGCATTGTGAGCGGCCTTTTGAACAGGGCGGATGTGGAGACAATCTATGTCTGCACCGACTCCGGGCGGGAAGGGGAATACATTTACCGTCTGGTGGAACAGCAGGCGGGTGTTTCGGGAAAAGACAGAAAGCGGGTGTGGATCGACTCCCAGACGGAGGAGGAGATTCTGCGGGGCATCAGAGAGGCAAAGGATCTCTCTGCGTATGACAATCTTTCCAATGCGGCGTATCTGCGGGCGAAAGAGGACTATCTCATGGGAATCAATTTTTCCCGTGCCCTCACCCTGAAATACAGTTATTCGATTAAAAATTATCTGAATGCAGACAAGGCGGTGGTTTCTGTCGGCAGGGTGATGACCTGTGTGCTCGGCATGGTGGTAAACCGCGAGCGGGAGATCAGAGAGTTTGTAAAAATTCCCTTTTACCGTATTCTGATGAAGGCGGATATTGCGGGACATGAATGTACGCTGGAGTGGAAAGCCGTGGAGGAGTCCCGGTTTTACCAGTCCCCAAAAATCTATAAGGACAACGGGTTTTTAGAGGAAAAGGACGCGGACGATTTTCTGTCTTTTTTGCAGGCAGAGCCGGAGGAGAAACCTCTGGTGGAAAAGATCGAGCGGAAGAAGGAGACAAAGAACCCGCCGCTTCTGTACAATCTGGCGGAGCTGCAAAACGACTGCTCCAAGCTCTTTAAGATCAGTCCGGATGAGACGCTTAGGATCGCACAGGAACTATATGAGAAAAAACTGACCACTTACCCAAGAACGGACGCCAGGGTGCTTTCCACGGCAGTGGCAAAGGAGATCGGTAAAAACATAAAAGGGCTGCAAAATTACCAGCCTGTTGCGGCATTTGCGGAGAAAATTCTGAAGGAAGAACGGTTTAAAGGTATCGCGAAATCAAGATATGTGAACGATAAGCAGATTACGGATCACTACGCGATCATTCCGACAGGACAGGGGCTTGCAGCGCTGAACAGCCTGCATCCCACTTCGGCGAAGGTATACGAGATCATAGCCAGACGGTTTTTAAGTATTTTTTATCCGGCAGCTGTCTATCAGAAGATCACTTTGACGGCGAAATGTAAGGGAGAGATCTTTATTTCCGGGTTCAAAGTGCAGGTGGAGCAGGGATTTCTCGAAGTTTCGCAAAATTCTTTTGCAAGAAAGAAGGCAGAGGAGTATACTGAAAGAGAGAATGCCGATAAGGAACAGGAGGATTCCTGTGACATATCGTTCATGGAGGCGCTGGGTGCTCTGAAAAAGGGCGCGCCGCTTGAAAAAAAAGCGCTGGAAAAGAAGGAGGGGGAGACCTCCCCGCCCAAGCGTTACAATTCGGGAACCATGATTCTGACGATGGAAAATGCAGGGCAGTTTATTGAGGACGAGGAACTGCGCGCGCAGATTAAGGGAAGCGGGATCGGCACTTCCGCTACCAGAGCGGAAATTTTGAAGAAGCTAGTACATATCAAATATCTGGATTTGAATAAAAAGACGCAGATTATCACCCCCACACTTCTGGGAGAGATGATTTATGAGGTGGTTGCTGGTTCCGTGAAGCCGCTTCTTGACCCAAGACTGACGGCAAGCTGGGAGAAGGGATTGACCCTTGTGGCTGCCGGGGAGATTACAGAGGAAGAGTACATGGGGAAACTGGATGATTTCGTCACCAGAAGAACGAATATCGTAAAACAGATGACGAATCAGAGTGCGCTATACCACAGGTTTCAATATGCGTCCCAGTTTTATAAATGTGAAGGAAAACATTAAGCTCGAAAGAACCTCGCTAAGTGTTTTAAACTTCACATAAGAGAATGCCAGCATGACCGGAAAGGTATCATAAAGAAAAGGGGTAAACAAAATGATCGGATTGCAGGACACTGCGATTGCAGCACTCTATACACTGGAGGAGACAATCGCAAAGGAATTGTTTGCAGGGCTTACTTATCCGTGGGAGGCGCTGCCGAAGATTAAAGATTTTATTATCGCTCTGGGGGAGACGCTTCCGGAGGAGAAGTACGAGAGAAGAGAAGGCAATATCTGGATCGCAAGGAATGCGAAGGTGTTTCCAAGCGCCTATATCGGTGGCCCTGCGATTATCGACGAGGAGGCGGAGATACGTCACTGTGCCTTTATCAGAGGAAGCGCGATTGTGGGAAAAGGCGCAGTAGTCGGCAATTCCACCGAACTGAAAAACGTGATTCTCTTTAATAAGGTGCAGGTGCCTCATTACAACTATGTTGGCGACAGCATTTTAGGCTACAAGGCACATATGGGAGCCGGCTCCATTACCTCCAATGTGAAGAGCGACAAGACGCTGGTGGTGGTGAAAGCGGGAGAGGAATTGTCTGAGACGGGCTTAAAGAAGTTTGGCGCCATGCTTGGCGATCAGGTGGAAGTGGGGTGTAATTCCGTCTTAAATCCCGGTACGGTGATTGGCAAAAACACCAATATTTATCCGACTTCCATGGTAAGAGGGGTAATTCCGCCGGGAAGTATCTATAAGCGGCAGGGTGAAATAGTGGAAAAACGGCAGTAGCCGGAGTCGGAAAAGCGGTAGAACAGTAAGAGAAAGTGTGTGTTGGGGATGAGCATATGGCAATTGATTTAAGTATTGAAAACTTTGGCTCTATGATCGACAATATCATAGCGGGAATCTGCTTCTTCGAGTATGAGGATGGAGAGCTGAGCCCCATTTTTGTCAACGAAGGATTTTTCCGCATGCTGGGTTATTCCCGGGTAGAGGGCATGAAATATCTGGAGAAGGTGGAGCTGAGTATTATTCCTGATGATCTGCCGACCTACAGGCAGGCCATCAGGGATGTGCTGAAGGATGACGGTGTGGTAGATACTGAGTTTCGTACTGTCACGGGCAGCGGGAATCTGCGCTGGCTCCATGTCCGGGGGAATCTTTATGCCAGAGAGGGAAGAAAATATACGATTGTATCTGTGATCGAGGATATAACCGAGAGAAAGAGTGTGGAGGAAGAGCTGCAAAGGCAGGCGGAGCGTCTGCATATTTTGTCGGAGGCGGAAGGAGAGAAGATTATTGACTATAACGCCAAGACGGATGTCATGGTTATCCGGTCCAACGACGAGTATGGAATGGCGCAGGATAAAATTTACAGCAGATATATCGAGCGGTTTAACGCGGCAACGATCTATAAAGAGGATGTGGCTTATTACAAGGCAGTTCTGGAGGGGCTGCTTAAGTCGCCCAAACACGATACAATCGAGTTCAGGATCAAGCGGTTTGATAAAGATTTTACATGGTATCAGGCCAATCTGACGTCCCTTCTTGGCGCGGAAGGGTACGTGACCCGCATTGTGGGTCGTATGATCAATATTCATGACAAAAAGCTCAAAGAGATGGAGCTTCTTCTGCGTGCCGAAAAGGATGCGCTGACAGGCATTTACAATCAGGGTGCCACCGAGCAGCTGATCCGCAATGCGATTGAGGGCGCAACAGATAATGATCTGAGTGCACTGATGATTATTGACCTGGATAATTTTAAGGAGGCCAACGATCTTCTGGGGCACGCCAACGGCGACGAGCTTCTGTGTAAAACCGCCGAGATTTTGAAAGAAATGTTTAAGGGTGGTGACGTGATCGGCCGTATCGGCGGTGATGAATTCATGATCTATATGAGAAATCTGCCTAGCATTTCCGATGCGGATGAGATGGCGGGAAATATTGTAAAATCGGTGCGGTATGATTTGGAGTTTGAGGAGCAGCCGATCCATGTGACCTGCAGTGTGGGCGTTGCTGTTTATCCTTATCATGGCACGATTTACGAGGAACTTTTCGAGAAGGCGGACAGGGCTGTTTACACAGTTAAGGCGAACGGCAAAGACGGTTACCGCGTCTATCATGCCGCGAGCACGACAGTGTATCATGCCAACAGAAAAGTCGGCTATGATATGACGAAGACAATAGATTTTGACAGACATATCGAGGATCAGGTCATGCAGATCCTGTTTGAGGATAAGGTACTGGAATCTGCGTTGCGGTCTTCTCTGGAGCTGATGACGGCAAAATACCAGTTTCACAGAGGCTATATCTGCGGAAACGATTCGCTTCCGATTTCACGAACGATACAGTTTACCGTCAAGAAGTATGCCACAGGAAAGGAAGCGGAAGAACACTATGAACTGAAAAGGATGGTGAACGAGATCCTTTACTCTTTCTTCCCGGGCGTGGCTATGATTCATGATTACGATCTGACGGCGGAGGAGATGCGCGAGTATTTCCGGGCGGAGGGTATTAAGAGCATGCTCTATTACCCGCTGACTTCGCAGGGAGAGTTTCAAGGAGCTATCGTATTTGAAAACCATGAGGACGTGCAGATGGAACTCTCCAAGAGTGAGATGGAAGAGGTGCGTTCTCTGTTCCGGCTGATGGAGGCACACATTCTCCAGATCGGTCTGATGGACAGACTGCAGAATTTCGTGGCGCAGGTCGCTGTCTTCGACAATCTGGACAGTTTTGTTTATGTTGTAAATCCGGATAATTATGAGATCAGTTTTATCAATAAAAAAGTACTGGTGGAATCGCCGGATGTGAAAATCGGAGATATCTGTTACAAGGCATTGCAGAACAGGGATACGCCATGTGAGAACTGTATCCTGCGAAATCTGGACAAGAGCGATTCGCACTGCCGCTGTACAGAGGAACTGTTTAACTACTCTTTAAGAAGCTGGACGCGAAGCAGCGCAAGCTGGCTTGAGTGCAAGGAAGAAAATGGGCTTGCCCTGATAAACAGCTTTGATATATCGGAGTACTTCATAGGTTAAGAGCTCATGAAAAGTAAGAAAAAACATCTGGATTTTTTTCCTCTGATATGAGACAATGAGACTGGCGGTTATGACAGGTTTTTGACCTGTTATCAAATAATTAATACATAATCGAAAGGAGTTATCACATGATCTATTCAAAAGAAGTGGAAGAAATGTGTACAGTGGCACAGGGCGTTCATCATGGCTGTGCTCCTATCCCCGAGGAAGCAAAGTGGGTGCAGGCGAAGGAAGTAAAAGATATTTCCGGTCTGACACACGGCGTAGGCTGGTGTGCTCCTCAGCAGGGCGCTTGTAAGCTGACCTTGAACGTAAAAGAGGGTATCATTCAGGAGGCGCTTGTTGAGACAATCGGATGCTCCGGTATGACGCACTCCGCAGCGATGGCTTCCGAGATTTTGCCGGGTCTTACGGTTATGGAAGCGCTCAACACGGATCTGGTGTGTGACGCTATCAACACGGCTATGAGAGAGCTGTTCTTACAGATCGTGTACGGTCGTACACAGTCTGCATTCTCCGAGGATGGTCTTCCGGTAGGTGCAGGTCTTGAGGATCTTGGTAAGGGCTTAAGAAGCCAGGTAGGTACCATGTACGGCACGCTTAAGAAAGGTCCCCGTTACCTCGAGATGGCAGAGGGTTATGTGACAGGGATCGCTCTGGACGCGAATGACGAGATTATCGGTTACAAGTTCGTGAGCCTTGGCAAGATGACAGACTTCATCAAGAAGGGCGACGACCCGAACACAGCTTACGAGAAGGCTTGTGGTCAGTACGGTCGCGTGGACGACGCTGTTAAGATCATCGATCCCAGATGTGAATAGAGTGAAACAGTTCAGCCAGAACGAATCTATAGGACATATGAATCTGGATATAGATGAAGTTCTGAGGGACGCCAGTACTGAGCCGGCTGGGCTTTGCGCAATCTGGGCCTGCGAACCAGCTAAGAACGCTGAAAGAGTGGCTTTGCGAATGGCGCGGGCTGAACAGTAGTTTAGAGGGAAGTTATACAAAAATCAGGAGGAGAAGATAAGATGGCTTTATTTGAATCATATGAAAGAAGAATTGATAAAATCAATTCCGTATTGAGCAGCTATGGCATTTCTTCCATCGAAGAAGCAGAGAAAATCACAAAAGACGCCGGCTTGGATGTATATGAGCAGGTGAAGAAGATCCAGCCCATCTGTTTTGAGAACGCATGCTGGGCTTATACTGTAGGCGCGGCTATCGCAATCAAGAAGGACTGCAAGAAGGCGGCTGACGCTGCGGCTGCAATCGGTGAGGGTCTGCAGGCATTCTGTATTCCCGGTTCCGTGGCTGACACCCGTAAGGTAGGTCTGGGTCATGGTAATCTTGGCAAGATGCTCCTTGAGGAGGAGACAGACTGCTTCGCATTCCTGGCAGGCCACGAGTCTTTCGCGGCTGCTGAGGGTGCGATCGGTATCGCTGAGAAGGCGAACAAGGTTCGTCAGAAACCCCTTCGTGTCATTCTGAACGGTCTTGGAAAAGACGCTGCGAAGATCATTTCCAGAATCAACGGTTTCACCTTTGTGGAGACCGAGTATGATCCCTACACCAACGAGGTGAAGGAAGTGAGCAGAACGCCTTATTCTGAGGGTCTTCGTTCCAAGGTTAACTGCTACGGCGCAAACTCCGTGCCCGAGGGTGTGGCTATCATGTGGAAAGAGAACGTGGATGTATCCATCACCGGTAACTCCACCAACCCGACCAGATTCCAGCATCCGGTAGCAGGTACATACAAGAAGGAGAGAACAGAGGCAGATAAGAAGTACTTCTCTGTTGCATCCGGCGGCGGCACAGGCCGTACCCTGCATCCCGATAACATGGCGGCAGGTCCCGCTTCTTACGGCTTTACTGATACACTTGGCCGTATGCACTCCGACGCACAGTTTGCCGGTTCCTCTTCCGTTCCAGCGCACGTGGAGATGATGGGTCTGATCGGTATGGGTAACAACCCGATGGTAGGCGCTACCGTAGCTGTGGCTGTTTCGATCGAGGAAGCTGCTAAGGCAGGGAAGTTCTAAAGTCTGACTGAATAAAAAGTTGTATTGAAAAATGCATTTAAGATGCCGTAATCTCAAGGGGTTACGGCATTTTTCATACAAATCTTTATGGAGGCCGTGGATCATGCAGTACCAGCAAAAGAAATTGAAAAATATTCGTGGCGTACAGTCAGCGGTCTGTAGAAACGGGAGTTTTTGAACAGAAGCATGGATTTTCTTGTGTTCCCCTGTGTAACCGTGTATAATAAATACTATATTGTTCATGAATGGATTTTCGCCAGATTGGCAATACTTGGTTTCATAGGACGGCAGAGAGTGTATGGCTGCATACTGCTGCAACGTCCGAAAGAAAGGAGTGTTGACCATGATATTGACGGAAAAAGAGACGACCGCGCTGCGCGATTTGCAGACACAGGAAAAATCCTGTATCACAAAGTATGAGAAGTACGCTGCCCAGGCGAAGGACACGGAACTGCAGAGTCTGTTCCGCACGCTGCAGCAGGATGAGCAGAAGCATTACCAGTCCATCGGACAGGCGCTTCACGGCAATGTCCCGGAATGCGACTGCAATGATACGCAGGGAAAAAATTATGCGCCGAAGGGCACATACAAGGACGGTGCAAACGCCGCGGACAAGGAACATGATTGTTTTCTTGCCACAGACTGTATTGGGACGGAGAAACTGGTATCGGGAGAGTACAATACCAATGTGTTTTCCTGCGACAATTCGGGGTTGAGAAAATTGCTTGCCGACATACAGATTGAGGAGCAGAACCATGCGGAGATGCTTTACAAGTACAAGCAGGCAAACGCGATGGCGTAGAATTTGATTGCCGGAACCGGGCGTGAGTAGGGAGAATTCTTTTCACAGAGAGTTCCCCTGCTCAACGGTTTAGGACGAGGGTAAGTATGTTTAGGTTTTTAGTAGGGTTCCAGATCCTCATGGTTCTGGGGTGCTTTTGTTTCGTCATTCTTATGACGAGACAGCGTGAAAATATGCTTTCCAAGCTGATGCTCTGCCTCGGCTTTTTAGGTGCGATCCAAAATGCAGGCTATCTGTTGGAATTGCTTTCCCGGGACATCGGAGAGGCAATGATTGCCGTGCGCGTGGAGTTTATGGGTGGCGCTTTTATTACTACCTTTCTCTTTGTATTTACGGCAAAGTATTGTGGATGTCATCTCCCGGCAAAGCTGGAAGCCCTTATGTTCTGTCTGGACGGGCTGGTGCTCTTGTGTATCTGGGGGTACCGTTACACGCCCATTTATTACTCGCGGGTTTCCTTTGTGACGGAGGGGCTTTTTCCCCATTTGATTTTGGAGAAAGGACCGCTCCACTATGTGTTTCTGATACATATGTTTATCCACATGATCGGCTGTTTCGTTATGACTTATCAGGCAAACAGGAGGATCGGCAAGGGCAGGCTGAATATCAATCTGTTTGCGCTGGGGATTTGCAGTATTCTGCCGATTCCCGGATTCCTGTGCAATATGTTCCAGTTGATAGAAGGGTACGATGCGGTGCCTGCCTGTGAGGCGCTGAGCATTATTGCATTTGGTCTGGTGATCGTTTTCTATCACATTTTTGATATTACGGTTACCGCCCATGAGGATATTATCAAGTCTATGGATGAGGCGGTACTGATTGTGGATGCGGACGGAGGCTTTGTGGAGGCAAACGACAGGGCGAAGGAGCAGTTTCAGAAACTATCCCACTACAGAAAGGGAGAGCAGGTCTGCAGGGAGAACCTGAGAGAGGTTTTTGCAGCGAATAATTATTTTGAGTATATCAGCTGTAACCATACCTTTGAGGTACACGCGAATAAAATCTGGAACAACAGGGTGCTGGCGGGATATTCCATTATGTTTGTGGATATGACACATAGCAGAAATCAGATTGAGCAGATGAAGCTTCTCAAGGCGAACGCGGAGAAGGCGAACCGTGCCAAGTCGGAGTTCCTGGCGAGAATGTCCCATGAAATCAGAACGCCGATTAACGCGGTGATTGGTATGAATGAGATGGTGCTGCGGGAATCCTCCGAGGAGGATGTGAAGAAGTACTCCATGGATATCAAAACTTCGGCACACGCACTTCTGGGTATTATCAACGATATTCTGGATTTCTCCAAGATTGAGTCGGGCAAGATGGAGATTGTGCCTGCTGAGTATGAATTTAACAGTATGCTCAACGATCTGTATAACATATTTTCCCTGCGGGCGCAGGAAAAAGGGCTGCGGTTTGACGTGTCGGTGGAACCGTCGCTGCCGTCCAGGCTTTATGGAGATGATCTGCGTATCAGGCAGGTGCTCACGAATCTATTGACTAATGCGGTCAAATACACCCGCAAAGGGACGGTTACTTTTGAGGTGACGGGGGAGCAGGAAGGCACGGATGTGATCCTGCATTTTATGGTGCGTGACACAGGCATTGGCATCAGGCAGGAGGATATTCCGAAGCTGTTCTCCGCGTTCGAGCGGATTGATGAGGAGAAAAACCGCAATATTGAGGGTACGGGTCTGGGAATGAATATTTCCATGCAGCTCCTCAGGCTGATGGATACGGACCTGCATGTGGAAAGCGTTTACGGCGAGGGCACACGTTTCTTCTTCACGCTGCGCCAGGGCGTTGTGAATGAGGAGCCCATCGGCAGCTTCCAGGAGCGTGCCAGAAAGGCGGCGAAAGAACACAATTATCATGCAAGCTTTACGTCGCCGGATGGAGAAATCCTTCTTGTGGATGATAACCGCGTGAACAGAAGGGTGTTCTGCGGCCTCTTGAAACAGACACAGATTAAGATTACGGATGTGGGGAGTGGCAAGGAGTGCCTTGACCATATCCGGCAGAAACATTATGACATTATTTTCTTAGACCATATGATGCCGGAGATGGACGGTATGGAAACCATGCAGCGAATGAAGGAGATGGAAGATAATCTCTGCAAGGAAGCGCCTGTAATTATGCTGACGGCAAATGCGATTTTGGGAGCAAAAGAGCAATATCTGGCGGCGGGTTTTGATGACTTTCTTGCGAAGCCGATCGACCAGACAAAGCTGGAGCGGCTTTTGATGCACTGGATGCCGCAGGAGAAGATTCACAGCAATACATAATGTGAGAAGTAATTCTAAAAACTCAGCAGCAGAGGCTGCTTCGTTAAGAATTACTAAGTCTCACATAGGAGAAAGCCTGAAATACGGGCATTCTCCGTATGAAAAGAAAGGAAAGAAAGAGAGAAAGAAGGAATAACTGCCATGAGAGAAAAATGGAAAGTCAATGTGACAGCGCCGCAGTATTCGGCTGTGACGGGTGTGACATTCGCACAGGTGGATGCCTGGTTCGGACATACGAGAAGGGATTTGAAAATGGATATTATTTATCCGGAGGATGCGACTAAGAAATATCCATGCGTGGTATGGATCTGCGGCGGCGCGTGGCTGCGTATGGATCGTTCCGCGCATCTGGCGTATCTGTCAGAGCTTGCGAGAAGCGGTTTTGTGGTGGCAAGTGTGGAATACCGCACATCTAATGAGGGGAATTTCCCGGATCAGCTTACAGACGTAAAGGCGGGAATCCGCTATCTGAGAGCATTGAGCGAACGCTATCATATTGACACGGAACGGTTCGGTGTGATGGGAGAGTCGGCTGGCGGTTATCTGGCGGCAATGGCGGCATTGGTGGATGACGAAGCCTATGACGTAGGCGCGTTTACGGAGTATTCCAGTAAGGTGCAGGCGGCATGTCCATGGTATCCGCCCACGGATGTGACGGGTTTTCCCTATCCTTCGCCGGTGGAGGCAGCCGCGTCCATGGAATCTCTGCTGCTTGGAAAAAATGTGGCGCTGCATAAGGAGGAGGCATTAAAGATCTGCCCGATTTCCTATGTGACGAAGGATGCACCGCCGTTTTTCATCATACACGGTGACGATGACCACACGGTTCCCTTCGAGCAGGGAGAGGTTTTGCATGATAAACTGGAGGCGGCGGGAGCTGACGTGAAACTTCTCGTTTTGGAGGGAGCGGATCACGCGGACATGCAGTTCTTCCAGGAGGAACTCTGGCAGCGGATTATCAGCTTCTTCAAAGTGAAGCTGGGAGAGGCATCGCTGGTATAAGAAAACTGAGAAAGGAAAACGATGAGTTATTATTTAGTAGATTTTGAGAATGTAAAAAAAGACGGACTGGACGGCATACACAAGCTGGGGGAAGGGGATATGGTGTGCATTTTTTACAGCAAGAACGCGGACAGCATTACCTTTGACCAGCACAGAAGGATTATGGAATCCAAGGCGGAAATTGATTTCTGTAAAGTGGATGTGGGGAGCAAAAACGCACTGGATTTCCAACTTGCCACACAGCTCGGATATCTGATTGCGAATAAGTCGGCTGACACATACTATATTGTAAGCAAAGACAAAGGATTTGAGATCCTGAGCGGCTATTGGAAGAGCAGAAATGTTTCGGTAACACTGATTGCCGACATCACAGGGCGCAGCCACGACCATGATACCCAGGAACTGCGGGAGAGACTGTCAGAAAAACTGCAGGAGATTCTCAAGGAGGATAAGGACGTAAGCGTAGACGCGGTTTTAAAGATCGTCCAGCAGTATAAGACAAAGCAGGGGATCAGCAACGCGCTGATGAAGAAATACCCCAGTGCGAATAACAAGAGGGCAAGTAAGATTTATAAGACGATCAAGCCGCTTCTTTCGGATAAGAAGGGGAGCTGAGAAACGTGCGGATAATCCTGTTAAAAGGCGGGAAAATAAGAAGTATTGATCAAAGCGAGTTATGTTCTGAGAACGAAGAATAATAAAAGGAAAGAGGTAACGTAACGATTATGAGAAGCGGAAAGACAACGATATTAGTGGCAGGATTTTTGATTTTACTTACGGGTGTGATGTGCAGTGCCTGCGGAGGCGGCAAAGCGGACTCGGAGAAGCTGGAAGGATCTTTGCAGGATATGATGGCATCCCTTTATGCGAATGCGGATCTTGTACAGGATTTCAGAGATAATCTGGACAGTTATGAGACGATAGAATTGACAGATGATCTGGAAGTATCCGTCTTGGGGACAGACCAGATTACTTACACGGAGGGCGTTGCGTCCATGCCGATGATGTCGTCCACGGCTTATCAGTGTGTGCTCCTGCGTGTGGATGAGGCGGATGTGGAGAGTGCGAAGCAGGCATTAAAAGACAATGCCGATCTGGATAAGTGGGTATGTGTCAGTGCGGAGACCATGCTGATCGAGAGCCGGGGCGATGTGATCTTCTTCATTATGTGTGACAAGCAAACGGCATCGGCAATGAGCAGCGCGTTTCAGAAGCTGTAAAATTATTGTTGATCTATAAAAGAATAATTATTTCATGATGTTTAACAAGGAGACTGCAAAATGGTCTCCTTAATTTTTTGACAATTTTACAAATAAAAAATAAATGTTTGAATATTCATACAATTATATTGAAAGTACCATAAGTGTGTAATATACTATTTATATAATTGGTTGTTAAAAAAAAGCGGGGATTTTACAATGATACTTTTCATAATCAAAAAGACGGAAATAGCAACATTGGGTCGATACCTGATTCCTTTGCATTATCCTATGGGGCAGTCTGCTATAGGGTCGGAACTGAATGTCTGGTTTATATCGTGGGACGAGGCGGACTATAAGCTCAAAGACGGGACAACCGTTCAAATAACCCATATTGATATACTAAAACAGGCTGTATATGATGCGGCCATAAGGGATGAGACTGTCTGTAAAGAAATGGGCAATCAGTTTCTGCAGCAGTATGGGATTGATATTTGGGATTTATGGAATAAACCGAATGATCCTGCTTATCATATCATCGGTGATGTGTTTGCGCAGTGGGCACATCCGATGATCGGTAATGTGGTGGTCAGCTCCGGAATCAGACCACAGACATCCGGGGACCAATATATGAAAAACTGGGATTTTTTTCCCGAGGATTATATGGCTGCGCATACAAAAACAGCGATAAAAAAATTGATTGATGAAAGTCTGCTATATGACCCGGAACTAGAGCCAGCCAGTCCTGCCGGTCTGCGCAGGATCGCAAAATCAAGCCGTGATCAGGTGCGGTGCTGTAAGGATATGACGGAGCTGGCCAGGGCAGTCATAGGGGAGATCACTACATATGCAACCAGGAAGCTGGAGAAAATTTATGCGCTTGAACTGTGTAATTCCGACAAATTTCTGATGGCGCAAAAAGAGTTTATCAAATGTGTTGTGATTGAACGTTCAGAAGAAAAGATTGCAGTTAACCAAAAACTGCAAAATCTTTTTTTACACTGCGATAGCAATCCGATTAAAGTAACGGATTATATCTATTTCTATTTTCCCAAACTTTCAGACTTGGAGAAAAATGAGCAGTGGATTGCATTTATATATCTGCTCAACGCATATCTGGGGAGTGGATGTGCGATACCTTGTGATAGGCCGGCGGATGAAGGAACAGCTGGAATAATCAACGAGTGTGTGGAGGAATACTGTACATTTCCGCCAGTCATACGCGGGGCCATGATTATCAATGCTATACGGAAATTTAAAAAGCCGCCTAACGGAAAGCGCTATGCCTTACAGATCGTAGATGAAAAGACGGGCCGCTGGGGGATTGTGGATGCGCCGGATCGGTATTTTATTCCTACATTGCCGAAGAGGAGGCCGACTAGTATAAAGGATAAGCCACCCAGCATTTTTTTATGGAACTGGACCCGGGACGAATTACATCTGGTGACTGCAGGGTACAGAAAATGTCTGATGCCGCTGTGGGCAGGTCCGTCGGGGCATTCAGCAGGGCTGTTGGATTTTTATCACATGTATTTGAATGCGGATTATTTTATTTTCGAGAAAATGCCGATGCCGATCAGCCTGGTCATTCTTCCAACGATGTTTACATTCTGGCGGCTCTATTATGATAAACGGATCTGTGCAATACACACGTTGGCAGAGACATTTGAAGGGGCACTTGCTCTTGTGTGGAAGATCAGGGATCCGTATAAAAATCTGGATTATATATGTAAACAGATCAATGCCGAGGCGGTGGCGCTGCGCACGCCAAAGATGCTCGAGTACAGGGAAGTTTTTGATACGCTCCAATTGCTTCCTGATTTGAGCGGAGAAATCTATAACGACACTGGTGTCATGCATCCGGTCCGTATCATGGCGCAGGTCCGGATGAAGTATTACGATACGCAGCCGGGGGAAAGCGGAATTGCGAAGATTGACGCACTGGATCACATTATAGATGAGCTGCGGGGCAGGTTGACGGATCAGCATTATGGGGTGCCCAGATGGTCAAAGCCGGTCAGCGGGCTGCTTAGCAATGGCAGCATTGCGGGAAGCGCGGGCGGAGCCGGTCTCGATGGCCTGCAGATACGTATTTTCCAGAGATTAGATGTTAAGGTGTTTGAGCAGCAGAAACTGCTTCGACTGATAAGGAGCGAAGACTTCGTATTGTCAATGTCAGATGCTGTACGCAGACCTCTTTACGACAAGATATGCGCCTGCGCAGCGTCCGGGAAGAGCTATCGGTTCGCAGACGATTTTCCTAAACTGCCCGAATGTTATATTGATATGATAAGATCACCTTTTCTTGCGGCACTATGTTTTTCTGATATCCGGGAATGCAGTCCGGCTGAGAAGGCATTTACATACAGGGCAGAGGTCAGGACAGATGCGGCGTTCTGGAAAAGTGTCAAAGATATTGTACCGCTGGCGGATTCGGAGGAAATATTCTGTACGGTCACGGAGACTTCGTGCGGGCTGCATTTTGCAGGTGAGATCAGTGTAGAATGCGTATACCGGGTGACAGATAAGTTATCCCTTGCCGTACGGCGGGTGGCCATAGAAAGTGGGTTGGATGCCGCAGTCTGTTTTCCGTGTATACGTATCACGGCTGAGATTGCGGAACAGTTTGAACTGACACTCGTTGCATCGCCGGACGGTGACATGCTTTATATCAGCGGGGAATATGAGGAGGGCAGAGTTCTTACAATTGCCAGGCTGCTGTCTCTTTTCGGGCTTGACGAAGTGGTTCGGGGTTCAGAACTGTTGCCCGATGAGGAGGGTATATTTGGTTCTCTCGGGCTTCGAAGTGTCTCGATTATCGTGGATACCGGGTCAGAGAAGGGGATCACACAGATCGGGTTTACGGTGACGGCGGAAAGGCCATGGTATATTTTTGACGATAAAATCACGCTGCAGCCATACTTCGAGATGAAGATAGAACATCCTTTTGACAGTGAGAGAAGAAAGGCTGATTACAGTGTACTTGGCAAATGGCACATCGGAAGCACGGTTTTCGATATGATGTACCGTTCGGACAAGACGATTTATGCGGGTCTGGCGGAAGGTTCCACGCTACAGTTTGCAGAGATTGCAGGACTGTTTGCTGAAGGCGTCAGTTTCCCGCCCGTGGAATTGACGGGTATGGAGTTTAGAGCGGATGTGGCTTCGGGCGATTATGCCCTATACCTGTCGGCGGAGCATGTGTTGGAATTTGGAGTGGGGAAGGGAAAATTTGGCATTGAGGGGCTGTCGCTTGCGCTTGACTTTTTGGATGGTAAGTTCAGTGCGCTTAAGCTTGGCGGATCTTTTGTGCTTGGCGGTGTCCCGCTGGTATTGAACGGCAGCTATGGTGCGGAAACCGGACTTACCTTTGAGGCGATGGCCTATTCGGAGGAAGATTACAGCTTAGGGGAATTTATTGTGCAGGCCGCATTGGAGCTCGGACAGGTTTTTGACAGGGATTCGGTGCCGGATACATTGCTTGGCGTGAATATACGTATGCTTTCGGCTTCCTATGAGTCAGACAAGAAAACGTTTCATGGCTATGTTGATCTGGAAAATGTGTTGGTGATCTCAGAAGATTTTGCCATTAGGGAGATTGCGCTTGAGATTTCGTCCGAACAGGAAGTACCAGTGGCATTTCAGGTGATTGCCCGTATCCATATATGCGGAACGGAAGTAGGGCTTACCGTGTCAAAGGGACAGGAAGGATTTATACTGTCCGGCGGGGCGGTGTTTAAAAATCTGACGTTTGGCAGAATTGCCAAAGAGTTCGGAATGGATGGGGAGCGCCTTCCTGATTTTATATCGGAGTTTGCCGTTACGAATCTGGAAGTAAAATACAAATTTACCACAAAAAGCTTTACGCTGTGTGTAACCACAAGCGCCGGGAAAATCTCCGCGGAAATAAATGCGGGAGAGCAGGCGGGATGGCGCATCAGCTATGAGGCGGATCCGAAGGTTTCCGTGGATATGCTGCAGATGCCCTTAGTGGGAGAACTGGTACAGAAGGCAGCGCCAGGAACCACCGGGCTGTCAGTAAAGGACTTTGCGCTGTCAGCTTCATCAAAAGAGGGTGTGATATTCCGGTGTACGGCGTTCGGCAGCGCATGTACGTTGGAACTCAGTAAGCCGGCTTCGGATCATTCCGTCATGTTGGGCGAAGATGCGCTGCAATATGATATGCCGGGTCAAAGCGGTAAATCAGAATATCCGGCCAAAGAATTTCAGGGCAGTATGGAGGGACGGTCTGCAAGAACCACAGGGAACTTTGTGCCGGAAACGGTAAAGTGGATCAACCTGAACAAGACATTTGCCATCCTGACGATTGCCAAGGCCGGAATTGGTCTGGACGGAAGCAGGGTGGTGCTGCTTTTAGATGCATCTCTGACAGTTTCGCCGTTTACCTTCAGTCTGGCGGAGGCAGGAGTGGGAATCAATGTTTCCAGACTGTCGGATGTGGCATTCTATCTGTCATGTTTCGGAGTGTCGTTTGATAACGGCGTATTGGCGATCAGCGGAAGCTTTTCCAGAAAGCGCGGAGAGGGGAAGGAGGCTTACGCCGGTTCCCTTCTGGTGAAGTG
Organism: uncultured Lachnospiraceae bacterium; assembly: GCA_949472775.1. GTDB lineage: Bacteria > Bacillota > Clostridia > Lachnospirales > Lachnospiraceae > UBA3282. The sequence goes on along the minus strand of CASWVG010000010.1, from coordinate 8,135 downwards.
TAAGACAGTTACGGTAACGGCAGTGGGAGAGTATTCTTCCGGATCGCTGTTTGCTTATATGGCGCTCTCGGCATCCATCGGAGGGCCACCGGCGTTCTTTGTGACCGGGCTCGCGCTGGGTTTCGGATATAACAGAAGACTGGCTCTGCCGTCCGTAGAGCAGGTGCCGGCGTATCCGCTGGTTAAAGCGGTGAAGAAGGGATTTGACGCGCAGACACTGGAGGAGATGAACAGATATATCACGGAGGAGAACAGGCAGAATTTCCTGGCGGCGGGCGTAAGGTTTACTTCGTTTCAAATTGTGGATGGTTTTCTGCTTCTGTCAGTTTCCTTTGGGAAGAAATTCCAGATCGGCGTACTCGGAATTGCGGATATAGCAATGCCTCCTAAAACGTCGGCCAATCCTGTGGCAAAGGCACAGTTAGCCATAAGAGCGGAATATGATCCGTCGGTCGGGGTGTTTTGCGCGGAGGCGCGGCTTACTTCCGAATCTTTTATCCTGTCCCGGGATTGTAAACTGACGGGCGGATTTGCGGCGTTTTTCTGGTTTGACGGCAGTGAGCACAGCGGAGACTTTGTGATCACGCTGGGCGGATACCATCCGGCATATAAGAAGCCTGCGCACTATCCGGATGTGCCGCGGCTGGGATTAAACTGGAATGTGAACTCCAATATCAATATATCCGGTGAGATTTATTTTGCGCTTACACCCAGCGCGGTTATGGCAGGCGGTAAGCTGAGCGCGGTCTATACGCAGGGTAAACTGCGCGCGTGGTTTATTGCCTATGCGGATTTTATCGTGTCGTGGAAACCTTTTTATTACCAGGCAAGGATCGGGGTGTCTCTGGGTGCTTCCTATCGTGTTGACATATGGTTTATCCATAAGACCTTTTCCATTGAGCTGGCGGCAGATCTTGCCCTCTGGGGGCCGGAGGTGCAGGGACGGCTGCATATCACATGGTTCATCATTTCCTTCACGATTTCTTTCTCCAAGGGAGCGGACCATTCAGGGGAAACGCTGGACTGGAAGGCATTCAAGGAATCATTCCTGCAGGATAGCGGACAGAGCCGAAGAATGAGGACAGGCATAGAGAATGGCAGTAAAGGGCCTGACAGTCAGGGAATACTGAACGGACATAATACATCAGATTGCAAAAGGACGCCTGCCGGGGATACGGATATCCTTGCGGTCATAGTAACGGGCGTCCGCGGGCAGGCGCCCGATGGAACGGAAATTATCGATCCCAACGGATTTGGAATCACGCTGGTTTCCAAAATACCGGAACAGGGAAAGGTACGGCCGGTCAATAGCGCAGAGCTCAAGTCGTCGATAGTGCTTACCGTGGAAGACGGGCAGGGAAGAACAATAAATGACAGATTCCGGCAGGACAGTGTGGTTAGGAATATGCCGTCGGCTTTATGGAAGGGCGCGCCTGCGCCGCAGGACAGGCTGCGGGAAGAGAGCATGATAAAGGATGCCCGGTGCGGAGTGTCCTACATATTGCTAAGCGAGGTGAAGAAACAGGAGCTTTTTCCCCAAACCCGTTTTATCTCACTGGAAGAACTATACCGGAATAATACGCTTGCGTATAAGGATTGTTTCCGGTTTGTTCCGGAACAGTGCCTGCAGCTGTCCGATGAAGATTCGATCCGCAGGTTTTCCCAGAGCGCGGACAGCGAGGAGACAAGAGAGAGGCGGCAGAAATATCTGGCTGACAACGGTATAACAGAGCAGGTGTCGTTTGCACGGTTTGCAAAGGAGGCTGAGAACTGGTTGGCAGAGGAACTGTTGATCAGAACATAAAGGAGAACGATTGGTTTGGGAACTGGGTACTCGGAGGTTACTATGAATTTTCAAGATCAGGATTTTAAACTGGCCGATTATATGAAACCGGCTATCGAGGAAGGCAGATATAACATCACCGGCAAGCAGACCGTCACGCTGCCGGTGCCGGATGCCTTTCAGATACAAAAAGAGATCTGCGTTGCGGCAAATATGAGAACACTGGCGGATCAGGACGTGTTCAGCGTATATCCGTCACCGGAGCAGCAGGGAGATTTCGCGGGCACACTGCCTTTTCTCGTACTGAGTGATCAGGTATATCCATGGATTCGTCACTGGCGGGATGATATCGATGGCTGGCCGGTTCCGTGGCTGGCCCTGATTGTGGTATCCGGGGAGGAGGGAGCGGAGGAGACGGATGTGAAGAATTCGGAGCTGCCGGCTTTAAAAGAACGGGGCGTATTTTTCCCACCAAAAGAAGGAGAAGTGACGTTTTGCCGGGACGATGACAATATACATATCCTTACGGTGCCGAAGCAGACTTATCAGAATATAATGCCGGAGGCAGCAGATCTGCCATGGCTGACCCATGTAAAATTCGTGGATCTGTCGGCTGCGGAGGATCCTGTCGCGGAGCGGGACGGGTGGTTTTCTACTGTCATAGCCAACCGGTTTGTGCCTTCTTATGAAGGAAGATGTGTGAAAAGTACGGTGCATCTGATCGCTGTTGACGGTTATCTGGACGGGAATATACCGGCTGACTGTGACAGGGTACGGTTTATTTCGCTTTATCACTGGAGCGTTTATTCTGAGAAGACGCAGGATCAGTCTTTTGTTGCACTGATGGACGGAATCGCCAGGGATTCCCGTGTCGTGAAAGACCAGTCTTTAAAACTACATTATCTGCGGACCGGCGAAAAGACATATTCCCGGTATCATTCGCCGCTTATACCATATCACGCCGAACGGTATGATAATCTGGGCGGAGAAGAGAGATATACCGCAGACGGCAGGCTGATCTATGACGCACAGAACGGGATTCTGGATATCAGTTATTCCGCGGCCTTTAATCTGGGCAGAATGATCAGTTTAAGCAGGCGAACGGAGGCGGAGAAGATCGTGGCGTGGAGGAAGGAGCAGGCTCTGAGCGAACATCTTCGCATGCTTGATCAGGCGATTGGTGTGTCGGTGACAGAGCTGTGTGAGATATGCGAAAAACTGTCGGAGGGCGATGGGACGTTGTGAGCGGAATAAGTTTACATAACTTTTGCGAAGCGGGAACTGATATAAAGATAGTCATAAGGAATCGGGAGGATGTGGCAGCGCTATGAAACGTAGAATTGTGGCAGAACAGGCGGCAGAGGAGCAATTAATGGCAGGATGCCGCGACAGTGGTGAGAGAGATTTTAAGGCAGCCGGTATAATCGACGGCGGGGACAGGAGCAGAATAACAGCAAATCGCTATATCCCGATAAACATGCCGGACAGTCTTAAAGAGTATGCCGATGAGCTGCGTCTGCTGAAGGGGGTTCCGCTCACCTATCTGCTGACGGAAGCATCGGATCTGCCTAAGGAGTGTATCCGTTTTTTCCATCTGGATATCAACTGGACGGACGCGCTTCTGGACGGTGCGTTTTCCATCGGGAGGGTGTGTGCGAGGGATGCTGTGTGGGACAAGACAACGCTAAAGAGGGCGGGCGAGAACAGACATTATGCGGATATGCCCAGAATAAGGCGGATGCATGCGAATCACAAAGAACATGTATTAAAGAGGGAGGCGGCCGGCGGTGTGCCGGAGGACTACCGGCTGGTGAGCGGTTTTCTCTTGCGTTCCCGGCTTGTGGGTGAAAAGAAAGGACTGCACCTGTACGGTTATGACAGGACAGGTGCGCCGAAGGATCTTATGGATGATGGCACACCGCTTCCGATTCTGCGCATGGAGACGATCGCGGACAACCTGCTTCTGGCACTGTTCCACGGGGAAGTGTACCAGATCATGATCGAGGAGCCGAAGACCGGACTACGGTTTGGCGTATCCACTGTGGATGTATCCGCGGGACGGATTACCCGCAGTATAGATCTGCGTTCCGCGCAGGACAGCGCGGAGCTGGGAAAGAGAATGGGGAGCTTCTGCATCGACGGTTTCACGGACGATAACGGCAGGCTGCATGCCGGGCGGCTGGCGGATGCCGTGGGAAAAGAACTGCGCGCAAAGGGTGCGCTGGGAGCGGAACAGATCACGCCGGCACGGTTTGCCTTTGAGATGATAGCGGCAGCGCATCGGGCAAAGTTTACTGCGGAGGAAAGATAGGAGGAGGCAGAACATGGCTGAGAGAATAGTGATTCCGATGATCGTGCTGGCGCGTTACCTGAAAAATCCACTTCCTGTGCCAGCGCTTGACCCTGATTATAAGACCGCGCTCCGCTCCTATCTGGGCAAGGATGCGACACCTGCTGCGTTCAACACAAATCTTCTGCTCAAACGCGGCGTACATCTGCATTTCGTTCTTCCTTCGGCGTTGAAGAAAGGGAGGGAAGTGACAGCAGCAAACGGGGAAAAGACAATGGAATATCCGGCGGTACCGGACCGGTATGTAGTCACGAGAATGTACATAAAAAATCATAAGATCGAGACAGACAGTCATATCGTGGAAAGCAATTTTTATTCTCTCGACGATACCTACAGTGACAGCATAACGATTCCGAAATTTGATGACCTGCGTCCGAGACACCGTTTCCGGTATATGGGGCGGACTTATTCGGCAGACAGGCCTGCACCCGAACCGGTGGGGGAGTGCGGGTATTTTGACAGGATCACAGCTCTGGGCGCCGGGAATCCGATGTTTTCGGCATATTATCCGGGGTGTTCGAGTGTGTTCGGATTCTATGACAGTCTGGAGGGCGTCCCGGCGGATGCGGTGCTCACTTATTGCGTGACGGGGATTTATTCCAATCCGGCCAACGATCTGTTTCATCAAGTGCAAAATGTTGACGATATGGAGAAGGTTCTGGCGGATTATGATCTGTCCCTTGAGGGGGAAGGGATCGTCTGTAAATCCAGTATGGTCTTTGGTGTGGCGGGAGCTATCGATCTTTCAGGAGACTGGCCGGTGCCCGTGGGAGAGATCAATATCGGCATAGGGAAAAGCTCCGCCGAGGCGTTGTCGGCGATCATCAGTGAGAAGCATTTCAAGGACAGGCAGGGGATGGAGCGCTTCCTGACATCGGTTCAGTATGATACGGCGGACGAGGTGGCTTTGCCGGACGGCGATTTTAAGATTGACGATGACATTCATTACCGGGGATTTTCCAGACTGGATCCCGTAGAGAGGGCCTACAGTGTAAAACTGCCGAAAGACGCACAGGAGAAACAGGAAGACAGAAGAAATAAACCGGCTTCTGCAGATCAGGGAAAGAGAGAAAGGATAGAGGATAAACCGGATTTTGCGGAAGCGGAAAGGCAGTATGCGGATCTGACGGCTCTGGAACGGGAGATCGGTAAAATGCGCCGTATGCTGGAATACCAGAAGGACTCCCTCTACTGTCTGTGGGAGCTTTACGAGGGAGCAGGTTCAAAACGGGCAGAACAGATCAGGAGCTGTATGGAACCGCTGGCGGAGAAAATTGGAAAACAGAGAAGCGCAATAGATGCAAGACTGAAAGAGGCAGAGACAAAGAAAAATGCGCTGGCGTCGCTTCTTGTACAAAAAGGCGGCACTCTGGAGACGGAGGCCTGTGAACCCTTCTTCCGGCAGGGGGATCCGGCGGTGATGCTCTTTGGCGAGGGTATGAACAGAACCTATGCCTTCGGGGAGGACGGGCGTTTTGAGGAGGATGGCACGCTTCTGTGCCTGAACGGGCCGCTGACGGCGGATATTCCGCGGGAAGAGATTTTATCCTGTTTTGCAAAACCGTATTATGCGGACGCTGCGGATTACCTGGTATCGGCGGTTCTGCTGGATCAGAGGAATCTGCTGCCGGGGCTGGGGTTATTTCCGATGATCCGGGAGAAGGTTTCTCCGGTGGTCTATAATGGGAAGCCGATGGAACAGGTTATGCTTCTGATGCAGTGGGAGTCCGTGTTTTATCCAGATTATACGGATGCAGTTCCGGCAGAAAGCGTACTGCAGTACGGGGAAACGGATTATATATACCAGGGCGGGAGATCGCAGCATGGCATACACAGCGAGGGCGTTACCGTGCTTACGCCCCACGGTGTATATCATCTGCAGGAGCAGTTGGAAAAATATCTGACCAGCCATTCAGATGATCCTGAGATTGCTGCGCTGGCCGGAAAGATCAGAGATCTGGCGGCAGTATCCCAGAGCCTGGGCGGTTTTGCCATTGATCTGTGCGGGCTTGCCCACGCCTTTCAGTTTCCCGTTGATATTGACCCGGAAGATGCCTTTTCACGGGAAACGGCTGCCTGTATTTTGCCGGAAGAGCGGACTTTTTATGAGCCGGAAGCGGAAAGGCTTGCAGTGCGTGACAACGCGCGGATTTTTCCGCTTAGGGAAGGATATTTCGGGCTGTCGAAGCTTGCCATGGTATCCTCTTTCGGAGAACAGAGGCGGCTTTTAGATGACGAACTTGCCTTCCGGGGCAAAAGATATATCTCGGAGAACCTGCAGCCGGTACATGACGGACTCTGCTTCCTGCCACTGGCGCTGACTTCTGCTGCCAGACTGACTGTAGATTTTGTTTCGGCAGGAAACCGGGCTGTTTTCGCATCACCTTTTCCCGGGCATTCGCCGGTGATCGGTATTTTCCTGCCCGATCTGCTGAACCGGAATCTGAATGTGTTTTCAGGTTCGGGTGAAAGGATTGGTGTGCTGAAGACGGCATACAGGAGGAGCGGCGGAAAGAAACTGGCGGTGGGCAGGTTCCTTCCGGCGCCTGACGCGCCGGAGACGGCAGATCCGCGGCTTAGGAAGCTGATTGATGTCCTGGCGCAGGATACGTCTGCCTTTGCCGAAGTGATGGAGACCATAGACATCAAGCTGAATGGCACACTCCCCCTTGCCCAGAATCATTTTGTATTCGGGCGGGTGCTGGTGCTGGCGGAACTGGCGGTTGAGCTGGAATATTACGGTGCGCCCCAGTGGTCGAAGCGGGACGAAGATATCGGCAGTTTTGATGATGTCGGGCTTGCGGCGCAGGAATTTCCCGTTATGTTCGGGGACAGGAACAGGAGCACGGACGGGGTATGCTGCGGCTTCACACAGGATTTTGCACGGGGGTTTGCCGCTTTCGGGGTGGAGCAGGAAGAGGCGGCTTACCTAAATGCGCCGGCTGTCACCGTGAGGGGAACGGGAGGCGCAGTATATGTACCGCTGTTGTTTGATCCGATGCTGAAAGTCACGGTCACTACAGGGATTCTACCGGTAAAACAGGCGGAGATCTGCGGGGAGCATGTCGATTTTTCGCAATATCAGTTGTGTGCCGCTGAACTCAATGCGGTGCTCGCGCAACAGACGCAAGCGGAGCTTCCCGAATTTGCAAAGGGTACGGAGTACAGCCTTTTCTACCCCACAGCCACTTCCGGATTAAGGAAGGATGACAGAAGAATATGCGAAAAGATGCAATATGAAGAGCTGACAATTGTAAACAACGCGATATCGATGGGAGAGCGCAGCGGGGCAGAATCAATAATTGTAGATGGCATGCTTGCGGAGAGGAGGAAAGCAGGTGGAGATAAATAATCAGGAGGAAACGACAGGGTATGTACAGATGTCTGATCATACGTCGGCACACGAAGAAATTTGCGTTAGTATGCCAGAGAAAGTCTTTTTTTCTAAGGATCCTGTCACCTACGCCGTCAAGAATGACTTTTATATTACCATAACCGGAAATATAACTGACGTACAGGAACCGGCAGTGACAGAACAATCCTGGAAGAAAAGCGTGTGTACGCAGATAAGTGCCGCGAAAGGCGAGACCTTTCCGACGATCTACATCAAAGGCTTCGAGCAGCTTTTTGATGATGGCTTCGCCAGACACGACCAGTTGGAGGCATTCTTTAAGATGTTTCATGTGAACGGCAGTAAGGACTGGACGATCGGTTACGGTAAATTCAGGGACACAGAGGAAGACTGTGCGGTGATCACGACGGCGGCGCTTTCCTTGAAACCAAATTTTGCGGTGGGATTTCAACTGTCGGATAAGTGTGCTTTCACGAAAATACTGGATGCCCCTGATCCCATAACGCTGGATATCTATATCGATGATTTTGACAGCCTGTTTACGGGGCTGGACAACCAGATCCACTATACAAGAAGCCTTGAGAGAATGCTCATATACGGTAAAGAAGCAAGCAACCGAAAACAAGAGATAGACCGCCAGCACCACACTA
>CASWVG010000009.1 GCA_949472775.1 uncultured Lachnospiraceae bacterium | reverse complement strand
CACCCGGCTCTTCCGTTCCACCGCCCGGCTGCTCTTCCCCTGGCATGGTTTCACCACCACCCGGTTCTGTATCTCCCGGCTCATCCGTTCCACCGCCCGGCTGCTCTTCCCCTGGCATGGTTTCACCGCCACCCGGTTGTGTATCTCCCGGCTCATCCGTTCCGCTGCTCGGCTGATTTTCCCCCGGCATACTTTCTTCGCTGCCCGGTTCTGTTTCGCCCGGCCCGTTGTTCCCTTCGCCCGGCTGCATCCCTTCCTCGCCTGGATTGTCTCCTGGATTCCCGGGCACACTGATCTCCTGCCCCGGCTGCGTCTCTCCCGGAAGCTCATTCGCGGCCTCCACGACAGATGCCGGCATCCCGGTCAACACCATTCCCACGACCAGTATCCCGGCAAGCGCTCTGTTTATGATTCCCTTACACTTTTTATACTTCACTTCCCACACCCCCAGGTTCATGCACCCCGTGAATTCCCAATTTACCCTTTATGCACATTATAGCCCAGAAAGAGGGGCAAAATCTACAGGAAAATTCATGTTTTATAATATAAAGACAGCCGCCCACCCGAAAATGGGTGGACGGCCAGCACGATATTGCTATCTCTCTCAGATCCCCCGGAACGTAAAGCTAAACTCCATCTTCCCGCTCACATCCAGATGGTACTCCGGATGCACCGGCGCGCCCCAGCTATCGTCACCGCCGACGCCAAGCTGTCCGCCCGCCACACGCACCACCGTGTAATGCACAGGCGGCAGTTCATAGGGATGTCTCGCGTTCTCAACCTCGTGGGGCGTGTAGGGCAGCGCAGAAAAGTTCAGGTTCTCCCCGCTAAAGAGCATGCCGCGTCCCCGTCTGTCCGTCACCTTCGCCCAACGCACCTTTGTCTTATTTCCACATTCCTGCGGCACAAGGTAAGCCGCCATATTATCCGCTACCAGATTGCGATAGACGCCCAGCTTCGCACCCTGGTCTCTGTCCGCGTATGTCTCCTCCGGGCCGTTGCCGTACCACTCCAGACGATCGTAATCCGCGTTCAGTTTAAACAGCACGCCAAACTCCGGCATGTCCGTCAGTCCCTCCACCGGATCATAGGTGAGCGTGGTCTGCACGCTGCCGTCCCCGTACACGCAATAAGTCAGACGACAGGTCGCCGCCGGTGTCGTATTGAGATCATACAGATAAGACACACTGACATGATCCGCTTCCTCTCTGACTTGCGGATTTTCAAAATCTTCCCCTTCTTTATTCAATCTCCCTCCAGGCTTTCTGCAGGATGCGTAAAGGCTCGCCAATTTCCACTGTCCCTGCCTTGCCATCATATGGTTGCCCGTATCGTTATCCGTAGGTGCGCGCCAGAAATTCGGTCTGGGAATCTCCTCGATCAGTTCCTTGCCCGCATAGCGGTAAGAAACCATGCCAAAAGCAAAAATCGCACCTGCAGGCTCTGAGAACAGCACGTCAAAATGCTCTCCCCGGACGCCGATATTGTCATTTCCCCGTATAATAGTAAGCGGTCTCTTCTTGTTCTCCGCAGGCGCATCCACTTTTCCGACCACCGCCTGCCCAAAAGCCACTTCATGTCCCGCCTTTGCCCACAACGTATCTTCCTTTAAGAGGAAAGAAACCGTCACCGCATACTCGCCCGCATCCTCCGGCAAAGCAAAAGGCGCGGGGTAATTCTGTCTGCTCTCCGGCGCCACAGAAATCCCTGTCAGTTCCCTGCGTTTCACGCTGACACCATCCCGCAGAAGCTCCGCCATACACCGGAAGCTATCCGTAGAAACGAAGAGGTTTTTATTCCACACCTCAAAACCATCCTTTTCTACAGTCACTGAAATATTCTGGTAGTTAAATTTCACCGACTGCATCTTGGGTGACGCTTCCCGCTCTCCGCCATAGGCAATGCCGTTGCCGCTGAAATTGTAGTCCGTGGGGCGCTCTCCGAAATCGCCGCCGTAAGCCTGAAACCACTTTCCGTAACGGTCTTTTTTGTATATGCTCTGGTCGATGTAGTCCCAGATAAAACCGCCCTGATAAGCAGAATTTTCTTTGTCCGCCAGATCCGTGTACTTATGCATCGCACCGCAGGAATTACCCATGGCGTGGGTGTACTCACAGCAGATAAAAGGCTTGCCGTCTCCATTTGCCAGATACTCTTCTATATCTGCCACTTTAGCGTACATACGGCTCTCCATATCGGAGGAATCGTTGTAGCGTCTATCGTTGAACACGCCCTCATAATGCACCAGTCTCGTATCATCCAGCTTGCGGAAAAGTTCGGACATCTCAAAAATCGTCTCACCGCCGTAGGACTCGTTTCCAACCGACCAGATCAGAACCGCCGGATGGTTTTTGTCGCGGTGGTAGCAGGAGCGGATACGGTCGTACATCATTTCCTTCCACGGCGCCTTATCATCGGGCAGTACAAAAGACATATCCTTTTTCCCTTTCAGATAAGCGTCCCATGTGCCGTGGGATTCCAGATTGTTCTCTGCGATCAGATACAGCCCGTAGCGGTCGCAAAGTTCATAGAGCCTTTCGTCATCGGGATAGTGGGAAGTGCGGATCGCGTTAATGTTGTTGCGCTTCATGGTCACAACATCCTTTATCAGCTCATCATAGGAGACATGTCTCCCCTCTACAGAACTGAAATCGTGACGGTTTGCCCCTTTGAATACAATGCGCTTTCCGTTCAGCAGCATACGGCTGTCCTTCATCTCAAATTTGCGGAAACCTACCGGCTGTGAAATATACTCTGCCGTCTCGCCGTTCTCCTTGCAGCACCGGATCTCCAATTGATATAAGTACGGATTCTCCGCGCTCCAGAGTTCGGGCTTCTCAACCACTTCCTCAAAAGCGAAAGTGCCATCCGCTCCCGATTCCACATTCTGCTCTTTCTCAAGCAGTACCGTATCACCGTCCTTTAAGCAGAATTTGTAAACACCGTTTCCTTTTACCTTACCGCAAACAGACAGCTTCGCCCGGTCAAAGCTTCCATCCTCGAAAAGTGTCTTCACCGTCAGGTCCTCCACATGCGCGGAAGGAACCGCATACAGATATACACTTCGATAAATACCGGAAAAACGGTAAAAATCCTGGTCCTCGCACCAGCTTGAGGATGTCCATTTGTAAACCTGCACCGCCAGTTTATTTTCCCCGTCTTTCAGATACGGCGTGAGATCAAATTCAGAGGGGGTAAAGCTGTCCTCGCTGTAACCCACATAAGCGCCGTTGCACCAAAGCGCCATCCCGCTCTCCACGCCCTCAAACACAATACGAATTTCCTGTCCCCGCATACACGCCGGAACCTCAAAATACTTCACGTAGCTTGCCACGGGATTGAACCGCTCCGGAATCTCCCCCGGTAAAATTTCTTCCCTGCCGTCCCATGGGTACTGTGTATTGACATACTGAGGAATGTCATACCCCTCCATCTGGATATGCGCCGGCACCCGGATATCCGCCCACGGTCTGCAGTCGTAGCTCTCCTGCTCAAATCCCTTCACCGCGGAATCGATATTGACCGCGTAAGAAAACTTCCAGATGCCATCCAGAGAATGCAGCAGGCTGCTCTCTCCCCGCGCCGCCTCCTTTTCACTTGCGTACAAATTCAGTGCCGCATGTGCAGGCAGTACATTTTGCTTAAAAAATTCCGGATCTTTCACCTTGTTGTAATCTGATTGCGTCATATTGCAGCAACACTCCTTTCTTTTTTCATCATATTCGGTTACGCGAAACGGATCGCCCGGTCAACCCCGCTCGATCTGTTATAACAAAGGTGCCAAAAGCACCCAAATTATCCAGATGTTTTTGACACCTTATTATTTAGAAAGCAAGCTTTCTCCCGTCTTCCTCACCGTAAATCTGCACGGCTCTCCGCCGTGGGCATTCGCAAAATCGCTGCTCCGCAGCTTTTCTTTTGCTCATGTTCGGGCTTTCGCCCTATAGATTTCCGCTGATGCATCCGTCCGAAAGCAAGCTTTCTCCCGTCTTCCTCATCGTTAATCTGCACGGCTCTCCGCCGTGGGCATTCGCAAAATCGCTGCTCCGCAGCTTTTCTTTTGCTCATGTTCGGGCTTTCGCCCTATAGATTTCCGCTGATGCATCCGTCCGAAAGCAAGCTTTCTCCCGTCTTCCTCACCGTAAATCTGCACGGCTCAATGCCTACGTCACTTCACTGCGCCGGTGATGCCTTCCGCGAACGCGTTCTGTAAGCAGAAGAATACGACTGCAGTGGGCAGTGTACAGATCAGCACCGCTAACATCAGCATACCGTAGTCTGTCACATAACCTTCCGTCAGGTTTGCCACCACCATAGGCATTGTCTGGCTGGTCGCGTCTGTCATAATAACCTTCGGCCAGAGGTAACTGTTCCATGCATTCATGAAAGTAATCGTCATCGCCGCCGCGTAGGTGGAACGCATGGTCGGAATGAACATCTGGAAGAAAATGCGGATTTCAGACAGACCGTCGATTCTCGCCGCCTCCATAATGTCATGTGGGAACGATCTCGCGCTCTGCCGGAACATCATAATCAAAAACGGTGTGGAGACCGTCGGCAGGATAAATCCGATTGTCGTGTTTAACCAGCCCGCCTTCGAGCACATCTGGAACAGGGGAATCATTGTCGCCACAAAAGGCACCATCATCGCCAGAAGAATAATGCTCATCAGCAGATCCTTGCCCTTGTCATGGAAAATCTCGAATCCATAACCTGCCAGAGAGCTGACTAATAGTGACACAATCGTCAGAATAGCCGCATACTTAAAGGAGTTTCCAAAAGCTCTTCCAATGTTCTGCGTCGCCAGCAGATTATTTAAGTTTTCCATAAAATAGCCGCCCGGAATCAGCCGCCCGGAGATAACGTCCGCACTCTTATTTGTCGCCGCGCTTACCATCCAGTACAGCGGGAACACAGAGATAAAGGATACGATACACAAAAATACATACATACCAATTTTTCTCATTTTAGTCACGCTTATCACCTACTTTCATCTGCAGGAATGCCAGGACAGCAACCAGAACCAAAATTAAGAAGGACATTGCAGCCGCATAGCCGAAGTTCGGCACATATTTAAAGGACATATCATATATGTAATGCGACATGGTGATTGATGTATTCGCCGGACCGCCGCTTGTCAGGTTGACTGACTCGTCGAAGAGCTGCAGCGTTCCGTTCGTGGACATGATCGCCGTCAGCAGAATTGTGGGCTTCAAAAGCGGCACCGTAATCTTAAAGAAAGACTGCACCGCTGACGCACCGTCAATCTTGGCTGCCTCATAGACAGAATACTCAATGTTCTGCAGACCCGACAGGTAGAATACCATATTGTATCCCGTCCATCGCCAGAGCAGCGCAATGATAATGACGATACGCGCGCTTGTCGTGTTCGTCAGAAACGCGTAAGGCTGATCTAAAATACCCAGATTCACCAGAGCCAGATTCACCAAGCCGTTGTTGGCAAACAGGGACCGGAAAATGATTGCGTATGCCACCAGTGAAGTCGCACAGGGCAGGAATATCATCGTCCGGAAAAGACCTTTGAACCTCAGATCCTTATTATTCAGTATAGACGCCAGAATCAATGCAAAAATCAACATTACGGGCACCTGAATAATCAGGTAGAAAAATGTATTTTTAATGGATTGGACAAACACCGTATCCTGGAACATTCTAACGTAATTTGAAATGCCGCTCCATTTCATATTCGCGCCAATACCCGACTTAAATGACAAAAGCAAGGCTCTGAACATTGGCACAAAGCTCATAATGAATATCAAAAAAGCACCGGGAGCAAGAAATACCCACCCCGTCAGATTCTGTTTTTTGCTAAGCGTCATTTTTTTTGACTTGTTCAAAAAACCCCCTCCTTCTCTACCGTTGGAGTAAAAAAGGGGAACAGCTTACAGAAACTATTCCCCTGTGTTACTTGTTGCTTATTATTACTTATGGTTTACTCTGCCATGTATCTTTGGCCGCTTCCGCCATGCCAGCCGCCAAACCCGCTTCGCGGCTTCGTCGGCTGACGGGCATTCGCCCCCTTTGAGTCTCGCCGTGCCACTCACGAAATCCTGCTTCGCAGTCTTTCGCTCGTGCGGGCTGTCGCCCTATAGCTTTTTGTCAGACCATTCATCCGAAAGCAAGCTTTCGTCTGTCTGTTCTGCCACAAAGCTGCACTGCTCGTTACTGACCCATGTTGAAGTTCACGGTCTGCTCTGCGGTCTGGAGCTCTGTTGCGAGGTCAGCGCCGTTGATGTAGTTCGTGATAGCGGTTGCAACTGCGTTACGAGCTTCGTAGTAGTAAGCGCCTGTGATATTGGTAGGAACCTTGGTTGCAAAGTCTACGATCTTAGCGGAAACTGCATCGCCGCCGAAGAACTCGTTAGGCTCGCCGTATGCGCTGGAATCACCTGCAGGTGCCCATGTTGCAAGAGCGCCGCTGGGAAGGATGTTGTCATACAGCTCGTTGCTGCCTGCAAATGTGCTTGCAAGGAAGTCACATGCCAGATCAGGATTTGCACACTTTGTGGTTACTGCCCAGGAAGAACCGCCGTTGTTGGAGTAGTTGGTTGCGTTTGCCGCACCTACCAGACTAGGCATATTGGTGATTGCCCAATTACCCTTCTGATCCTCTGCTGTCTGAATGGAAGCCATGATCCAGCATCCATTGATCGTGCCAGCAACGTTGCCGCTTACGAAATCGCCTACATACTCATCCCAGCTGTTAACCTCGGTAAGTACGCCTGCGTCCTTAAGGCCCTTGTAGGTCTCCATAACAATCTTTACTGTTTCATTGTTCACGATGTTCGCTGTGCCATCCTCGTTGAAAAGAGAAGCGCCTGCGGACTGAAGCATCATCATAATCAGGTCACACTCGCCTGCCTGCATGGAGATGAGGGGCTTGCCTGTTGCTTCCAGAACCTTCTTACCGTTCTCAAGATACTGGTCGAAAGTAATGTCTGTGAAATCGTCAATGGTCAGACCTGCCTGCTCAAGAATATCTGTACGGTAGCATGCCACTACAGCGCCGTTATCGAAAGGTACGCCGTAATTCTTGCCGTCGATTACAGAGTAAGCTGTCTTACCTGCTGCAAACTGGGAATAATCAATTCCGCTGCTTGTCAGATCCATACATACATCGGGGAATGCAAGCACGTTTTTCTGGAACGCATTATCCTGCATCAGGAAGATGTCGGGCAGTGTGCTCAGATCGCCGGAAGTAGCTGCTGTGGTAAGTTTCGTCTGGATGTCGTCCCAAGGAGTCTCAACCACGTTCAGCTTGAAGTTCGGATGATCCTTCTGGTAAACCTTCTCCGCCTCATACATAGCGTTCAGGTTAAATGCCGGATCCCAACACCATACTGTCAATGTCTCTTCGCCGCCTGCTGACGCGTCTGCTGCGGGTGCCTCTTCTGCCGCAGGAGCTTCCTCTGCTGCAGGAGCTTCCTCCGCCGCGGGTGCTTCCTCCGTAGCTGCCGCTCCGTTGTCCGCCGCAGGCGTCTCAGCAGAACCGCCGCCGCATCCAGCCAGTGAAAGAACCATGGTAGATGCAAGTAAAGCTGCTAAAATCTTTCTTTTCATTTTCATTTCCTCCCATTCTTTCTTTTTGTGCATTTTGTGCACTATACTTTTTCACTTTACATCAGTCTCGAAAAACATTCCGTCATTTTGTACATGCAAAACGTTCTTTTAGACTGATTGTATATGCATTATAACTCCGCAAAGACAATATGTGTTATCGTTAAAAAACAAAAAAGATGCAAATTCGACCATCAATTTGCATCTTAATCGTTTAAGCTTCTTTATTATTCATAATTCGACTTACCATCCCTTATAAGCGGAAATTTTATAATCAAGCAGTTTCGCCTCATAATTTTCCGGATGGATCTTCCACTGATAAGGCGTAATATTAAGCACCTTTTTAAAATTTCTGTTAAATGTAGAAACCGACTGGAAGCCGCACCTTTCAGCTACCAGCTCCATGCTGTCCGTATGCTTCTTCATATATTCGCACGCCATCTGCACCCGCACCAGATTCAGGTAATCGGAGGGTGTCATGTTCATGATCTTCTGGAACACCCTCCTGAAATGCGTCTCCGACATATGACTGACCTCCGCCAGATCTCCGATTGTCAGCTCCTCCGCATAGTGCACACCGATATAGTGCAGTGCGAAAGAAATCTGGGAAACACCCCTGCTCTGCTTTCTGATTTTTTCCGAGTTCCCCTGGTTCATCCGTGCAATATTCATGAGAAGCGACAATTGCAGCCCTTTCACGCTCTCCGCATAAAACTCCTTTTTATATCGCATCTCATCCATAATATTTTTAATCAGCGCCGCCGTCTCCGGGTAGCGCGAAGCATCCACCGCCCATGCACGGTTATTGATAATCGCACCTATATCTTCCGCATAGAAGGAATCCTCTCCGTAAACCTCCCGCAGGAACGCCTCCACGTCAATGAAGAGATATTCCCAGCGGCTTAAGGATAAATGATCACTGTTCGTATTGTGCGGGAAGTTTTTCGGAATCAGCGTAAACATACCCGGCTTGTAAACGACGGTCTGCTCATCCAGCACCACTTCACCGACTCCGTCATAGCAGAAGCCTATCTCCATATAATTGTGAAAGTGCAGAGAATCTATGTCCTCACCGTAAGGGCGGATCCACGCCTCACCAAGAAGGGCAATGCATGGTTCGTTCTGGGGAATCTCATAGTAACGAAATTCAATTTCCTGCTTCTTCTTTGCTGCCATATGTAATCTTCCCCCGCTCAATCCTATCTGCCTTTTCTCAGTACTACAATTTTTCGGCCTTTTTTATATCATACCCTATATCAGCGGGAAACACAATCTGGCGCAGCCTCACTTTTGCGGTTTCATACCCATTTTCTCAATCATTCCACATCCTGCAGCGCGTCAAAATCTTCTTCGCCTGTGCGGACCTTCACAACCTTATCCACGTTGTAGACAAAAATCTTGCCGTCTCCGATATGCCCGGTAAAGAGCGCTTTCTTCGCCGCCTCAACCACCGTGTCCACCGGGATCTTGCTGACTACCACTTCCACCTTCACTTTCGGCAGAAGCGTTGCATCCATCTCAACGCCGCGGTATTTCTCGCCCGCACCCTTCTGAATGCCGCAGCCCATAACCTGTGTCACCGTCATGCCGGTCACGCCCAGATCGTTCATTGCCTTGCGCAGCTTATCGTATCTGGACAATTTGGCAATGATCGCCACCTTATACATCCCCGTAGCGGAAGCCACAGGCACCTGCGCCACCTTCACCGCCGCATCTTTCTGTACCGTCGAAGCCGCGTCGTAATCCTCCACGCCGAGACTGGTATTTTCATTCACATCCATCACCATTGCGCCCGATACATCCATAATGCTGAATCCCGAGTACGCGGAAGCCAGGCCGTGCTCTGTCGCATCCAGACCGACGATCTCCTCCTCCTGCGAGGCACGCAGCCCCACCGTCGCCTTGATTACCAGAAATACTATGGTAATCGTCACCGCTGTCCATGCCGCCACCGATGCAAAACCGATTAACTGCAGCCCCAGAAGCTTAATGCCGCCGCCATAAAACAATCCCGTAAGCTCCGTTCCCGAAGCGTCCGCAACAGAGTATCCCGGCGCGGCATTTGTCGCAAAAAGACCTACCGCAATGGTTCCCCAGATACCGTTCATCATATGTACTGCCACCGCGCCCACAGGATCGTCAATACGCAGCCTGTAATCCAGAAACCAGACCGCAAACACCACCAGCAGCCCCGCTACCGCACCAATCACAATCGCACCGAAAGCGTCCGTCACATCACAGGGCGCGGTGATCGCCACCAGACCCGCCAGGGACGCATTCAGACACATGGACACATCCGGCTTCCCGTACTTGATCCAGGTAAAAATCATACACACTACCGTTGCCACCGCAGGCGCGATTGTCGTTGTCACAAAGATGGAACCGAGCTGTTCCACGCTCGTCGCCGCCGCGCCGTTAAAACCATACCAGCCGAGCCAGAGGATAAACACGCCCAACGCGCCAAGCGGAATGCTGTGTCCGGGAAAGGCATTGACCCTGGTTACCTTTCCATTCTTATCCGTATTGAACTTGCCGATACGGGGTCCTAAGATCTTCGCGCCGATCAGTGCGGAAATACCGCCCACCATATGGATCGCGCAGGATCCTGCGAAATCGTGGAATCCGATCTGGGAAAGCCAGCCGCCACCCCAGATCCAGTGCGCCTCGATGGGATAGATCAGCGCCGAAATCACGCCGGAATAAATGCAGTAACTCAAAAACTTCGTCCGCTCCGCCATCGCGCCGGAAACGATCGTCGCCGTGGTCGCGCAGAACACCAGATTAAATACAAAGTTTGACCAGTCAAAGCTCTCATAAGCAGTAAAAATGTCAAACCCTGGCTTTCCGATCAGACCAGCCATATCCTCGCCAAGCAGAAGGCCAAAACCGATCAAGATAAACACCACTGTGCCGATGCAGAAATCCATCAGGTTTTTCATAATGATGTTACCCGCATTCTTCGCTCTGGTAAATCCCGTCTCGACCATTGCAAAGCCCGCCTGCATCCAGAACACCAGAGCCGCGCCAATCAAAAACCAGACGCCGAAAATCCGTCCGTTTAAAACCTCCATCATCTCTTCCATAATTTTCTCCTCCTTAGATCAATTTATTAAAAAATCATCCTTGCAAGGTAATTTTTCAATCACGCCTCCTCGTTATAAATACTAAGAAAGGCGCCTTGAGTTTCCTCAAAGCGCCTTTGCCTTACGTCTTGCATTGTAGCACTGTCTTTTTTCAATGTCAAGCATTTTTGTATAAATGTATTTTTGTATACCATTTCCCAATTTTAATATCTGATCCATTATGTCGTCCGACGTTTCCCCAAATTCATCTGTGCAAAAACCACCGCCGAAAACACCAGTACGCACCCCAGAATCTCCCGTCCTGTCATAGTCTCGTGCAGAAAAAGCATGCCCGCCAGCACGGAAAAAACCGACTCCAGACTCATCAGCAGGGAGGCAATCGCCGGATTGATCCCGTTCTGCCCCACGATCTGCAGCGTGTAGCCCACCCCGCAGGATATCACGCCCGCATACAAAATCGGAATCCACACATCAATGCTCCCCAGTGACTGCAGCCACGCCGTAGCTCCCATCTGCTGCATCTCCACGCCAAACATCGGAATCATTCCCCATGTCCCGCAGATAAAGAACTGGATACACGCCATGCGAACCCCGTCCACCAGCGGGGAAAAATGATCCACCACCATAATATGTACAGAAAAGCAGACCGCACACAGAAGCACCAGCACGTCGCTGAACTGAAAGGACAGCCCTCCGGTCATGCAGAGAAAATAAAGCCCCACAACAGCCACAAGAATGCTGACCCAGACATTCCAGCCGCATTTTTTCCCGAAAAAAATACCGAACACCGGCACCAGAAGGATATAGCATGCCGTCAGAAATCCTGCCTTGCCTGCCGTGGTGCCGTAATACATGCCCATCTGCTGACAGGTGCTTGCCACAAACAATACCAGGCCGCAGAGAGTGCCGCCAACCGACAGCCTGCGCCTTTCCTCCGCCGTCTGCGGTTTCCTGCCTTCCGTATACCTGTCCAGGAAGGGAATCACTGGCAGAAGCACCAGCCCGCCCAGAAAGGAACGGATACAGTTAAAAGTATAGGGACCCGCCGAAGCCCCGCCCTGCCTCTGTGCCACAAAAGCTACCCCCCAGACAAGGGCTGTGAGAAGCAGGAGCATGGAATTGCGGGCTTTTAAACTTATCGCTTGTTTTTTCATGACACTCTCCATTTCCACAACATGTGATTCAGACCCGCAGACTTCATTTTTATGCTTTGCGGGCATCCAGAACAGTTTACCCCTTCCGAAAGACTCCCGTCAATACAGACTTTTCAGAAGCCGCCTCCAAAATCACAGCTCCTTCACCAGAAGCACATGACTTTCCCCCTCAAGCACCGTCTCCCCGCAGCGCACAAATCCCAGCTTTTCACAAAGTCCCAGCGACCTCTCATTTCCTGGCTGCACGAGAGCCTGCGCCCGCTCCATCAAAAGCTCTTCCCGCGCATACGTCAGAATCGCGCTGCACACCTCGTATGCGTATCCCCGTCCCTGCCACGGCACACCAAATACAAAGCCAAGCTCCGGCAGTTCATACCCTTCCCGCCAGCCGATACCCGCCCTGCCGATCACCTCGCCGCTCTCCTTTTCCAGTACTGTCCACATGCCGTACCCGTAAAAGGCATACACCTTCTCCATATAATCCTTGATATAGGCGATCTCCTCTTCCCTGTCCGCAAAGAGGTCTTCCGTATATTCTGTGACTGACGGTTCTGCATAAATCCGATAAAAGCTATCTACATCCTCCACCGTTGTCTCCCTCACGCTACAACGCTGCGTGGTGAGAATTTCCCACGGCAGCCCTGCAAGGCGGCGGTACGCCAGATCAAAGGACTCCGCATCTATCTCCTCCAGTTTTTCAACTGCGTAGATCGCGCCCGGAAAGGATTCCTGCCGGTTGTTTTCATGCAAATATGGCAGTACAAGGCAGCCTTCCTCCCGCAAGGCAGCGTAGACTTTTTCCTGATCCGTAAGGTACATGGTCTCTTCTGCTCTGACAGCAACCACCGCATGCTCTCCGACCGTTTTAAGACCGCGCACTTGTATACCGTGTGCCGACAGATCCTGCAACAGTAGCTGCGTTTTTTCCTGCAATGCCTTTTCGGTCTCCTCGTATAGCCGAAAACAGATTTCCTTCAACATAAAGCGCCCTTTCCCGCCCCGTTCTGCGTCCCTGCCGCCTATGGCAAAATTTTGACTTGTCTGAATTTCTATGGTATTTTATATAGTAGAATTTAAGTTTACTATTAATTAGGCAATCAGAAAAGAGGAAAGGAATTTTTATATGGCACAGAATCCAATCGTAACTTTTACCATGGCAGGCGGCGACATCATCAAGGCGGAATTATATCCTGAGATCGCGCCTGTTTCCGTCAACAACTTTATCAGTCTGATTCAGAAGAATTTCTACGACGGTCTGATCTTCCACCGGGTTATCAAGGGCTTTATGATTCAGGGCGGCGACCCGGAAGGCACGGGCATGGGCGGTCCCGGCTATTCCATCAAAGGGGAATTTAAGCAGAACGGCTTTGAAAATGACCTAAAGCATACGGAGGGCGTTCTCTCCATGGCGAGAAGCATGCAGCCTGATTCCGCCGGCAGCCAGTTCTTCATTATGCACAAGACAAGCCCCCACTTAGACGGCGCTTACGCGGCGTTTGGGAAAGTGACAGAAGGTATGGATGTGGTGAACCGCATCGCTGAGACAGCCACCGATTATGAGGACAGGCCGCTGGAAGCTCAGGTGATGCAGACGGTAACCGTTGAGACATTCGGGGTGGATTACCCGGAACCGGAGAAACTGTAAATCGATTCAGCCGCCACTGTCAAATAGTGGCGGCTATCTCTTTTTCCCTTGTAAATCTGTTGTATCAAACTATCATCAGACTTTAATCAACCCGTTCCACTCCCCACACATCTTCTTACCGATGCTGTGGTAATACACCAGCAGCACAAAAATCGCCGCAAGTGCCATTAGTCTTCTGATCTTCCCTCCCTGCTTCGCCCAGGCGATGATTGCATAGACAAGCTCCTTTTTCGTCTCTTCTGTCATGCCGTGCCTGCGAACCGTTCAATGCCTTTTCCACGAGGACTTTATCTGCCGCACTGACAACTGCGGAGGCGTCCTTCACTTCAAGGACGATCTTCACATCCGTCCCGCCTGCCGCCTTCTGTTTTTCCTCCTTCGTCAGGACCATATCCGCCAGTTCCGAAAGGGGTGTCTCCACTGCCGCGTCCAATGTATCTGTGCCTTCGACTCTCACTTCCTTCTGGATGTTTCCCTTTTTCTCCTGCTTTACTTTCGGCTTTCCCGTGCCGGGCGCCTTGGATGTGCCCGCGCCTGTTCCGCCGGAATTTCCTGCACTGTTACCGCCGCCCGCACCGCTGTCTCTTTGCCTGCCGCGGTACAATCCGGCTCCGTTTGCCACCATCAGAATCCCCATGCCTATGGCTGCTGCCATCATTGTCTTTTTTCTGGTAAATCGTGATCGGAACAGCATAATAAAGAGAAGGATCACATGGAACATTCCCCAGAATATGGATTTATCCCGAAGTATTGTCATCGCATCCGCCCGCCTCCCCAGATGATATTCCCGCATGCATACTCTAATAAAATTTTTGTACCATAAAACCGCCCTCCAAAACCGGACTTTACCTAAACAACAAATACCAGCGCGGAACCGCTGCTGCTCGATATGGAAAACGGGCAGAAGCAGTTTGATATATTTCTGCTTGATATATATCTGCCCGGTCAGAACGGTGTAGACACTGCACGCCGCATTCGCGGGTTGGACAAAAATGCGCTTTTGGTCTTTCTGACATCCAGCGAAGACTTTTATCGGGAGGCATTTGACCTCTATGCGTTCCACTATCTGATTAAGCCCATACACCTTGACAGCCTGACAGAAGTCCTGACAAGGGCCGCAGACCATATTTCCGCCCCGGAGGAATCGCTGCACATCATGTCCCGAGGACAGAATATCATGCTCCGCCATGCAGACATTACCTATATAGACAGCTCCAACCACATCCTGCACTTTCACATGCAGGACGGGCAGGAGTATACATCCTATGGAAAGCTGGATGAGATCCAGACTCAGCTCGCCTCCGAGCTGTTTGTACGCTGCCACAAGAGCTTTATAGTCAACCTCATCCATGTGGGCAAACTGTCACGGGAGGGATTCCATATCGGCAATATCCCGATTCCCATTTCACGCACCTATGCGTCATGCGCAAAGGAAAGCTATCGGAAACGACTGTTTGGTATTTTTCAAGAGCATTGAGAGTGGGGGATTCCTTACACTTTTGCTTAACGATGCAGGAGTACAGGCGGCCGAGTGCAGAGACGGACAAATGAAATACCATGTCCAGGATGGATATTTTGTGCCGGATGTAACGTTTGCAGTTTGAACAATTGCATCATAGGAATTGTCCTATGATAAAGGCTGATCGCCTCACGGAATCTGACAGTAGTAATTAAAATATTGCTCCTTCAGTCCCTTATATGCACCTCTTGGCAGATAGATCTTTCTTCCTCCTGTCAGACAGATATCATGCGTGTTCAGGCTGTCAATATATTCCAGATTCACAATAAAAGCTGCGCCAATCCGCACAAATTTCTGGAAAGGTAATAGCTGCCCAAAAAGGTCGGTCATGGTCATACGCGCCATGCATTCCCCGCCATCCAGAAGCTGCAGGCGCTGCGTTTTCCCCTGCGCTTCGCAGTATACGATATCATCTACCGCCACCCTCGCAATTCTTCCTTCGAGCTTGAGTAAAAGGTATCTCTTCCGTTCCGCTTCCTTTTCTTTCAGAAGTTTGTCCAGCACGTCAAATATTTTCTCCTGCGTTACCGGCTTTAGGAGATAATGCGACGCCTCCACATCAAAAGCTTCCAACGCATATTCTTTGGATGTAGTAAGGAAAAACAGCTTGGCCTGGTTTCCCATATTGCGCAGCTTTTTGGCTGTCTGCATTCCACAGGATACCTGTTCGCCCTCTTCTCCCGGCATAAAGATATCCATAAAAATCAAGTCCGGCACATAGTTCTTATCCTCAATCCTGTGGAGCAGATCATCCGCGCTCTCAAACCGCTCAATTACAAAATCCGTCCCACTATGTTCCTGTTCATAAGCATCCAGTATTTTTTCTGTCTTGTTAAGTTCTATCGTCTCGTCATCGCAAAGCGCTATCAGATAAGTCATCTTTCCTCCGCCCCAATCTGTTCTTTTCCTGCGTTCCCAGATTCTATATTCATAATCAGTCTGAATGTAAACACCCCATCATCATTCCTAAAATCGTAGTCTCCGCTATACTTTTTCGCTGTTCTGATAATGCTGGAAACCCCGACGCCTCCCGTAAATTCATTCTGAGGCTTTCCATCCTTCAGTGTAGTTTCCTTTCTGCATGTATTGCTGCAGGAAATAATCAGTTTGTTCTTTCTTTTCTTGAGCAGCAGATAAATAAAGCACTCCTGCGCCCTCTGGTATTTTTTTACTTCCATACATGCATAAATTGCGTTTTCGTAGGCATTGGCGAGGATTGCCACCAGATCAATACTCGGTATCGCCAGATTTTTTCCGAGCTCCACTTCCAGCGTCACCTTGATCTGTTCGTTCTCCGCTTTCCGGGTATAGGCTGAAAGAATATTGTTGACTGCGGTATTCGCACATATTGTCTTTGGTATTCCCTGATCGGTCTCCCTGTCATACTCCTGCAGATACTGTAAAAGCTCTTTTGTCTCACCCCTGCGCAGGCACTCCGCCATAACCGCATTATGGTGTCTGATATCATGCCGCAACCGCCTGCCCGCTTCCAGGGATTCCTCCAGGATCTCCAGCTGCCGTTCCAAAAGCCTATAGTTCATCTGGATCAACTGGTTCTCCCTCTCATATTCTTTTTCCCTCCCGACATGCAGATAAAATCGGAATATGAGAAGCTGTAAAGTTCCCGTAAGGAAAAAGTTTGTCAGCACCTGATAGATTCTCTGTGGTGTCATCTCCCTGTTCAAGCTTGGATTTAAAATATAACCGATACCGAGAAGAACACAGATGATCATCACCACCACACTGAACTTGTCCGCTTCATTCTCCACATAATCACCAAAGCCTTTTATGGATTCCTTGACATATCTGTCGATCAGAAACGCAATCAGCAGAATCAGCATAATGCGGCCGACGATATCCGCCCATAGATTGCGGTCAAAAAACAGAATGGAAATCTCCAACCCGCCAATCACAAACACAGACATCAGATAAAACACCAGCGCCAGCTTATAAACCGTCAGATAAACAGAATCACTGCTCATAAACACAGCCAGAATGGCAAAACACAGGTACATGGTAAAAGCTACCATCCGCGCGCAGCTTTCCCAATCCACCACATACCAGACACATGCCAGAAAAATCAAAGCCACCGAAAAGCAGCTATAATAAAGAATCGTCTTTTTCTTTTCAAACCGGGATCTTGCCAACAGGGAAAACAGGAGGATTGTCCCCGCAAGACTGACCGCAAATCGAATGAATGCTATGTATATGGAACCGCCTAACATGTTAATTCCTCTTTTCCTGTCCGACTTATTTAACGCAAATTCTCAGTTCTCATAGCATTATTCTACAATATTTTTTCACATAAAAAAGCGTCAGGGCTCAATTGTTACCTGACGTTTATTTTCGCATTCTTTTTTGACAGGAAAAACTGTGTCCGGAAAATATATTTATGCTATACTAAAGAAAAATCAGAGATATGGGGAAAGCTATGTATAATATTCTGATGGTGGATGACGATCCAATGATATTAGAAAATAATAAGACGTATTTTAGTGTTATGGGATATACTGTGGTCTGCGCGAGTACCGCAGAGACAGCCGAGAAAATCATACTCTCCAATGCGCTTGACTGCGTTATTCTGGACGTCGACCTACCCGATATGAGCGGTTTTACCTTATGCGAAAAAATACGAGCAAAGACAGGGCTTCCCATAATTTTTCTCTCTGGCTACACCGAGGAGGAGAGCCGTATTCGCGGTCTGTCAATCGGCGGTGATGATTATGTATGCAAACCTTACAGCTTAAAGGAGCTGGAGCTGCGGGTGCAGGCGCGCATCCGCTCCGGCAGAGCCGCTGAACCGCCGCGAACCCTTACCTACGGTCCGCTCTCCATCTGTCCCTCCTCCTGCAGTGTAAGTTATAGAACATCCTCCGTAGATTTTTCATCCTACGAATTTGATGTGTTGTATTTCCTTGCAAAACATCCCAATGAAATCTATACGCCGGATCAGATTTACGACTCCGTATGGAAAGCACCTGTAAACAAAGGGCAGAAGTCACTGCAGGTCATTATGGGACGCATCCGGAAAAAACTCTACGACATCTGCCCTGGCCACGACTACATCCAGACCAAGCGCTACAAAGGCTATCTCTTCGTTCCCGACTGGGAAGAATGAACATAAAAGCCCGCAATTCCCGCAAACACTGCCAACAGGACAAACCCTGCCACAATAATCATATAACTGACCGGAGGGCTGTCAGGGCGCCTCATCGTCTCGCCCGTCTGCGGAAGAACGGCAATGTTTTCCTCATACGCAGCTAACGCGGCGGCCGTCTCCTCTTTGGCAGGCGCAACGGCATCCGGGTCACCGGCTTTATCGTTTTTTCCACTTTCTGAATCCGCCTCTGCGGATATTGGCTGTTTTTCACGGTGCTCCGGGGACTTTGCAAATACGCGCGGCACCATATAGATATTGGGCTGCAGTACAAGGGCCGGCTGCTTCGCACTGCCGCCTGCCTGTTGCGGCAGCACTGCCTCCGCATTGGAAGTGGAAGCAGCGCCGGTATTGCTCTCCTTCGCTTCCGCCTGGTCTGTGCCTGCCGGAGTTTCCGCGCTATTGTTGCCCACATCGGTATTTGCATCATTTTCCGGCGCATTCTCCCCCGATGTCCCGGCGCCTGTGTTTTCCTGTGGATCATCCGGCGGATTTATAATAGAAGTTCCGCCGCCCCTGCTGCCGCCTATGTCCTCCACGTTTTCCAGATTGCCGGAGTCATAGCAGAGCACATTGGAAAAGTATCTGGTTCCATTGTTTCTGTAATGCAGGCGGATATATATATCGGGATGAGCCGCCCTGTCAGGCTCTCCCCCATCAACGATGATGATAAAGCCTTCGTATGTGCCCTCCACGGTGAATTCATCGTATACAAACCAGTTTATTCCATCGAAAGAGTATTCCGATATTAAGGTGGGCACGGATGCCCCCTTCGACTTTATGTACCGGCCCCGAAAGATATACCCGTTCCCATTGACCGATGCGTTTACCTCCCTGAAGGTCAGCGGATAGTCGTTATAAATAACCGTGCACTGTATCGGTTTCGCCCACTCTGCCTGTAAAAAGGAGCCCTGCAGTCGAAAGCGCCGTCTCTGCTCCTGCTGCTTTTCGGTTCCTTCCAGATGCCATGAGACCGAAAGCTGCTCGCCTTTACTGACCTTGCCCTGCCGGTTGACGTCGCATTTTATCTCCGCGGGAAGTAAATCGTTTAGCGTCTGATCTTTTTCTACGACAACATAGACGGGTGCTGCGTCTGTCACATAAGGCGTATCCGCATAATGGACACTGCCGGATATGCGGCAGTCAGAAGAGACCATCAGACCCGCGCCTTCCTCCTGCCATAGCGCGCACTGGCTGCTCTCCACCACAATACCCTGCATGGAAAGCATCCCCTTTGGGGCCACGCAAAAGACGCCTTTGCCGTCCGGCGTTCCCGAAAAGGTAAGATGATTATCGCTCAGGAATTCGATCTCCCCGGCGACCGTGATGGTATACTGATCCGTATCGACCAAAACTGAGGGCTTATTCATCCCGCCAGGACAGTAGCTGTATTCCCCGTCAAGGGTCACATGATCGGTCAGCCGCACCGTCCCCCCTGTGTTCTTGTGTGATTCCAGCCACGCAATCAGAGCTGATCCGGTGGATACGCTTTCTTCCGTATCCGGCAACGTGGCGCTTTCCGTCGTCTGCCCCGCATCCAGTCCGGCAGACGACTCCATGGTCTGGCCTGCATCCATTTCAGCGGCGGGCTCTGTGGTCTGCTCCGGCTGCATGTCCCCTTCCGGAGTGTCAGTTGATTCGCCGTCCGGCTCTGGTTCCGCAGCACCGGTTACATCATTACACGATACGGTCACCGAATCGGCGACGCAGGAATCCCCGGGTTCTGTCCCCTGTCCGGAAGCACCGCCCTGGTCTGCTTCTATAGCATCGGCTGCGCCATCGTCCTGCCCCACATTCTGCTGCGTGGCCTTTACAACGGCTGCGCCGCCCTTGTAAAAAGAAAGCACAAGTATTAACATCGATAGAAATAATATAATACGCTTATTTTTCATACAACTCCTCCATGTCAGCGCAATAGCTGCGATGACATATACCGGAAATCCCGGCTTATCGGCTGCGATCTGGTTTCCCATTGTTTTCAGAAGGAGCAACAATTGACATGAAACAGACCCTGTTTACAAAATCTGCGCTGCAGACAATACTGGTTATCGCAGGCACCACTATTTTATGCCTGCTTGGTTTGTCCGCAATGACACAGTATGATAATAAATATATAGCAAAGGCGGTTTCTGCACAAGGGCATCTTTGCACGATTCCAGAAAAAGGATATTGCTCGCTTGTCGACGGCTGGGCATTTTACCCGGATGACCTACTCCTCCCGGGCGATTTTTCTTCCGAGACGCTTTCTTATTATAACACATGGGCAGGCGAATACCCCAATCTTTCCCTCTTTCATGAAGACGGCAATCCTTACGGAGTATCCACCTGGCGGTTACATTTGCAGGGCAGCGGCAGTTTCCTTCTCTATCTGCAGGAGCCTCTCTGCGCTGCCAAGGTCTACGTCGACGGACTATGCCTTGGAGAAACCGGCAATGTCTCCCCCGACAGTTATACCCCCCTGATCAAAGATAACACTTACGCATTTTCCCTTGAAGGGGAAGCGGAACTGATTATCCAGACCGCCAACTATTCCCATTATTACGGGGGAATCTGGTATGCGCCAGTCATAGGCGACGCGGACAGTGTCAGCCGCCTCATTGCCTCCCGCATGTTCCTCTACGGACTGTTATTCTTTTCCTCACTCACGCTCTCTCTGTTTTGTATTGTACTGTGGATGCGCAAGGAGGACAAAGGCCGCACCGCCACCTTCTACTTCGGTATGCTGAGCCTGTCCTTTGCGCTGCGGATCTGTTATCCTTTCTTACGGCTGTTTGGCGTGCCGTTCGTGCGCACGCTTTATGCGGTAGAAGATGTGGCCGCTGTATCCGGTATTTACTTTTCTATGCAGATTATCCTTCTGCTATTTCTGCCGGAATCGAGTGCCGGCACAATTTCATATCGTCTGAAAAAAGCACTCCGCACGCTTTCCCTGGGAGCCTGCGCTGTTGTTGTCGCCGTTCCTTTATTTGTATGTCCTCTGGCTCCCGGTCTTGTGTTATGGTACGGGCCACTCGTTTCATGGTACAAAGCAGTCATGGCATTCTTTCTGATCAGCCTAACCGTCTACGGCGGTTTCATGGGACTGCTTCACATTAAAGTCATCCTTGCCGCCGCTGTCGCAAACGGCATCTGTCTGATTTACAGTGTCCTTTCCATCGGCTACTATGAACCGTTTATCGGCGCTTATCCTGAAGAGTATGGATCCTTCTGCATGGTGATCGCCTTCGCCTTCCTCATGGTACAGCGCAATTGGGAAATGGCAGAAGAAAACAGGAAGCTAAATCTCCATTTGCAGGAGGAGGTCGAAGAAAAAACCGGGCATCTGCGCAGACTCCTCACGGAGAGGGGACAATTAATCGCAGAGCTTGGGCATGACATGAAATCCCCTCTGACATCTCTCTCAAACATGGCGCAGATTATAAGGCTGAATGATATTATGCTGGATGAGGAAACGCACAAAAGAATGATTCACATAGAAGAACAGTGTAATATTTTATCTGACCGCCTGAAATCCATTCAGGAAATAGCTGCCCATACAAGTGCCCCGGTCAGAATGGAACCCTTGCTGCTAAACAGCTTCCTGTCAGACTTCTATCACAACTGCCGGCCTATTATAGAGCTTTACGGGCCAAATTTTTTCGAGGACATTACCCCTCGCCCCTGTCACATCATGGCAAACCGCGAGCAGCTTTTCCGTGCGCTGGAAAACCTGTTATACAATGCCGCCGACTTTACGCCGCCGGACGGAAAAATAACACTTTCCCTCACAACGGATGAAACTTCCGCCTATATCGCTGTCTCGGACACGGGCTGCGGTATCCCGGAAAAGGATCTGCCCAATATTTTCCGCCGCTCCTACACAACCCGCAGTGACAAGGGCGGGCAAGGCCTGGGGCTCGCCATTACTCGCGCCATAGTTTTGGAACACGCCGGGCAGATCGAGGCAGTCTCCAAAGAGGGGGCTGGAACTACGTTTACCATCTGCATTCCCCTGCTGGCATATGGTTGAGAAAAGCTGTGACAGGCGTACTCCTTTCGTCAGCGCCTGCCATGTCAGCTCCCCGCTTCCCCAGAGTCCAGACGCCCGTACGCCGAGGGCGTCATCCCGCACACTTTTTTAAAATAGCGGGTAAAGTGCGGCAGACTGTCAAACCCTGCTTGCGCGGCCGCCTGTCCTACAGGCAGTTTCTCTACCCGAAGCAAATACTTGGAACGCTCCATGCGGGCATCCAGCAGCTCTGACTTGGGCGACCGGTTGAAAAACAGTTTGTAGTAGCTGTAAAACTGGCTTGTCCCCAGGTTCGTCAGCGCCGCCATACTGTCCGCATCCCACTTTTCGTCAATATGGGTCAAAATCTCAATTCTCGCCTTCCGAAACTGCTCAAAAAGATCTGCCTGAATCTCCTTCCCCTCCGGAAATGTGTGAAGCTGTCTGGAAAAAAGAATAAAAAGCTGGTGCATCAGCTTGTCGATCTGCTCCTGGTAATATTCCTGTTTTGTCACACTCTCCACATAGATGGACTTGAACAGGGCATTCATAGTATCCGGATAGGCAGGATAAACAATCTGGTTGGCAGGAATGTCGTACGCTGTCACAAAACTGTCATCATCACATGTAAAATGCACGAAACTGTTTTTAAACCGCCCGATTGCCTGATAAATCTGTGCTTCCCCAGGCGTATATAGGAGAAACGCGCCCTCCCTCGCCGTCTGTGCCCTACCTCCCAGCTGCACTTTCATGGGCGTCATAAAATAAAGGAAGAGATAGTCTTCGCTTCCCTTGGGGCGGTTGATGATATCGCCGTCCGGATTGAAACGATTGTAATCGCAATAGCCTGTGTGAAACATGAAAATACTCCTTTTCTGTCACATTTTATTCCCAGTGGCATTGCATATGTAATCGGCACATGCCCCGGGGATCAAATACATTTTATTCTAACATCGGAAAAAAAGTCAAATATGGCGCAAGAAAAGTTATGGTTATTTTTGTACCCTTTGTTTAAAATGATAGCAATAGTTACAATACAAACAGGAAAGAAGCGTTTTGTAATTGCCTGTAAAACAGTCTGACAGGAAAGGAAGAGGTACAGAAAATATGAAGAAAGCGCAGGTTATCATCGACAAAGAGTTTATTGTAAGCGAGATCGACAGAAGAATCTACGGATCCTTTATCGAGCATCTGGGACGGGCAGTTTATGAGGGAATCTATCAGCCGGAGAGCTCGTTTGCGGACGAGCAGGGATTCCGTAAGGATACGCTTAAGCTGGTGAAAGAGTGCCAAGTGCCGATCGTACGTTACCCGGGCGGGAACTTTGTGTCCGGTTATCGCTGGGAGGACGGCGTTGGACCGAAGGAAAAGCGCCCCGCGCAGGTTGACCTCGCATGGCAGGTCGTGGAGTCCAACGAGTTTGGTCTCAATGAGTTTGCTGACTGGTCGAAAAAGTCCGGAAGCGATATTATGATGGCTGTCAATCTGGGGACGAGGGGACTGCAGGAAGCGAAGGAGCTGCTGGAGTACTGCAATTTTAAAGGCGGCACCCTGATGAGTGATCTGCGAAAATCCCACGGCTATGAACAGCCCCATAACATCAAAACATGGTGTCTCGGCAACGAGATGGACGGTCCATGGCAGACCGGACATAAAACGGCTGCAGAGTACGCCCGAATCGCAAATGAAACCGGAAAAGCCATGAAAATCTTAGATCCTTCCATTGAATTAGTGGCATGCGGCAGCTCCAACTCTCAAATGCCTACCTTTGGCGAGTGGGAAGCAACTGTGTTGGACGAATGTTACGACACGGTTGATTACGTTTCCATGCACCAGTACTACGGAAACCGAGATAACGATTCTGCTAATTTCCTTGCAAGCAACGTTGACTTAGACCAGTTTATCTCCACAGTCGTTTCCATCTGTGACTACGTTAAGGGCAAGCATCACAGCAAGAAGAAGATCAACATTTCCCTGGATGAGTGGAATGTGTGGTTCCATTCCGAGGAGGCAGATAAGCAGCTTGAGAAGTGGGTGCAGAAACCTCACCAGCTTGAGGATATTTATAATTTTGAGGATGCGCTGTTAGTGGGCAGTATGCTGATTACGATGCTGCGCCATGCAGACCGCGTAAAAATCGGCTGTCTCGCACAGCTTGTAAATGTGATCGCACCGATCATGACCTCCGATACCGGTGCATGGAGACAGACGATCTTCTACCCTTATATGCACGCTGCTACACTGGGACAGGGAACTGTTCTGAACACGATCGTAAAATCCCCTGTTTATGAGGCAAAGCAGTATGGCGAAACATCCTTCCTTGACTGTGTGGTCGTGGAGAACCCGGAAAAAGAAGAGCTGGTTGTCTTTGCGGTAAACAAAGATCTGTCCGAGGATATGGAAGTAAGTCTGGATCTGCGCCAGTACACAGACTATCAAGTAAAGGAACATATCGTTATGCACAGCGATGATCTGAAAGCAGTCAATACGGAAGCAGCCCCGGATACCGTCATTCCGAAAGCAATTGGAAACGCTAAAGTGGACGGCGGGATACTGCTCACTGTTTTGGGAAAGGCAAGCTGGAACGTAATTCGTCTTTCCAAGTGACCTGCTCCTCGTTCATAATATGTTCATAATTAATTTTAATAAATTTCATTTTACAATCATGATTAAGACATTTCCGCAACGTATACTAAGACCATAAGATACAACACAGCGAGCTGATAACGAAGTTAGCTGATTAATTTAAAACTTTTTCATAATAAATGCCAAGTAGGGGAAACTCTACTTGGCATCCTCCCTTTTCTGGGGTAGATTTCTATTTCCCACCATTTATTCGCATCCATATGTTGATATATTTGTGCCAGATTACGACGTTATGCATGTATACAATTCCCCCTTGTCAGATACTTTTCCATATGGTATACTTGAATACCGTAAGCACCTTTACAGTTTTACACTTTTCCATAACTGTCGACGTAGACATTTGGTTCGGATGTCTGCGCCTTTTTGCTTACAGTCTTTTGGTCTATAGATAAGATATCGCGGCGTCTGCCGTTTCTTATCGGGTGCAAAGAACATGCATATGTGTAGAAAATGAGGAGGAAATGTATCATGGTAGAAATGATCACAAATGTGAACAGCGCCGTCAACAGCTTTGTCTGGGGTATTCCCATGCTGGTGCTGCTCGTTGGTACGGGCATACTGATGACTGTCCTTACCAAATTCTTCCAGCTGTCCCATATTGGGCACTGGTTTAAAAATACCATCGGCGGTATTTTTCATGACAAGCATATCACGAAACACACGGACAAAGAAGACCAGTCCATTTCACAGTTCCAGTCATTATGTACAGCGCTGGCCGCTACGATCGGTACAGGTAATATCGTAGGCGTGGCAAGCGCGCTGATCTCTGGTGGCCCAGGCGCCATCTTCTGGATGTGGGTTGTGGCATTTTTCGGTATGATGACCAACTATTCCGAAAATGTGCTGGGTATCTACTATCGCCGCAAAAATGAGCGGAACGAGTGGTCCGGCGGCGCAATGTATTATTTAAAGGACGGGCTTGGCTCCTACAAGGGCTTTAAGCAGATCGGCGCGGTGCTTGCTGTCCTGTTCTCCATTTTCTGTGTGCTGGCATCCTTTGGGATCGGCAACATGAGCCAGATTAATTCCATTTCCGGCAACATGAAGTCCGCCTTTGGCATCCCTACATATATAACGGGTATTGCACTTCTGATTCTCGCGGCTCTCGTTATCGTGGGCGGGCTTAAGCGTATCGCATCCGTTACCGAAAAGCTGGTGCCCTTCATGGCTATCATCTATGTAGCAGGCGCTGTGGCGCTCTTCATTATGAATATTGATCAGTGCGGCGCAGTTTTCTCCGCTATTTTCAAGGGCGCTTTCGGCCTGCGCGCAGTGGGCGGCGGTATCGTCGGCAGCGGCGTGAAAATGGCAATCACATGGGGTATGAAGCGGGGCGTGTTCTCCAATGAGGCGGGACTCGGTTCCTCCGTTATGGTACATTCCAGCTCCAACGTGAAAGAGCCTGTCCGTCAGGGTATGTGGGGTATCTTTGAAGTGTGTGCGGACACCATGATTGTCTGCACGCTGACCGCCTTCGCGGTGCTCTCCTCGGGACTGGTTGATCTGGAAACCGGCGCGGTGTTGAGCGCGTCAGAGGGTTCCGCTCTTGTGGGCGAGGCTTTTGCCACCAGGTTCGGCAGCGCAGGTCCTATGTTTATTGCCATCGCAATCCTGCTGTTCGCCTTCTCCACAGTGCTCGGCTGGAGCCATTACGGCTCTAAGGCATGGGAGTATCTGTTCGGCACAAAGTCCATGATTGCTTACAAGATTGTGTTTGTCCTGATGATCTACGTGGGCGCGACAATGAATCTGGGACTTGCCTGGGATCTCTCCGACACCTTCAACGGTCTGATGGCGATCCCGAACCTGATCGGCGTATTGAGTTTATCACCTGTCGTTATGAAGATTACAAGAAACTATATAGCGAGGGTGCTGAAAAAAGAGGATGTGAAGCCGATGCTCTCCGCCTTCCCGGATATTGAGGATACGCACGCGGAGGAGCTGAAAGAAATGTATCGTAAGTAATACCGGACAATATGAGCAGGCATTCCCTGTTCCCGCGCAAACCAGCACAGTCTAGAACAACGCTTTGGAACTGCCGGATTGCCTGCTAATTGTACAGCGGTACTTATACTGAATAGCCAACTAAAAAAATCCCGGCATACTTTTACAGTAACGCCGGGATTTTTATGCTCAATTCATAAGAATGGTTCCGTATTCTGCCTGCGCGATTTAAGCCTTGCCGTCGGAGCCGAGCACATTCTTAATTTTGTGTGCTACCATATCTTTCACAGCCTGTCTTGCGGGCTTCAGATACTGTCTGGGATCGAAGTGATCGGGATGCTCCGCAAAGTACTGACGGATATTACCGGTCATAGCCAGACGGATATCGGAGTCGATATTGATCTTACATACGGCAAGCTCTGCTGCCTTACGAAGCTGCTCTTCCGGAATACCTACTGCGTCGGGCATGTTTCCGCCATACTGGTTCACCATCTTAACGAACTCCTGCGGAACGGAAGAAGAACCGTGAAGCACGATCGGGAAGCCAGGAAGTCTCTTGATGCACTCCTCAAGCACGTCAAAACGAAGCGGCGGGGGAACAAGGATGCCTTCCTCATTTCTTGTGCACTGTGCAGCCGTGAACTTGTATGCGCCGTGGGAAGTACCGATCGCGATAGCGAGGGAATCACAGCCTGTCTTCTCTACGAACTCTTCCACTTCCTCGGGACGGGTGTAGGACTCTTTTCCTGCCTCTACAACAACCTCATCCTCAACGCCTGCCAGTGTACCAAGCTCAGCCTCAACCACTACGCCCTTGTCATGCGCATACTCAACTACCTGCTTGGTCAGTGCGATGTTGTCCTCGAAAGACTTAGAAGAAGCGTCGATCATAACGGAGGTAAAGCCACCGTCGATACAGGACTTACAAAGCTCGAAGGTGTCGCCGTGATCCAGGTGAAGCGCGATCGGGATCTCCGGATTCTCCGCCACAGCCGCCTCAACCAGCTTCACCAGATAGGTGTGGTTCGCATATGCACGCGCACCCTTGGAAACCTGCAGGATAACGGGGCTCTTCAGCTCGCCAGCCGCCTCGGTGATACCCTGGACAATCTCCATGTTGTTTACGTTGAAAGCGCCGACTGCATAACCGCCGTCATAGGCTTTCTTAAACATTTCCTTGGTAGTTACTAATGCCATAGTGTTTTCTTCCTTTCTATTTTTAATTTTTATTGCCTTTCCATCATCTGGAATCCATTTTTATTTTAACAGCCAGTCCTCAGAAAGTCAATGTGAAGCATCTGCGCTGTCGCTAATTTGCCCTTAGCACAATTATAGTCACCACGGAAAATCCGGTCAAGGTGTTTCGCCGCACTCCGTCACTCCTTTGGCACTCTGATCTCCAACGCCTGA
The DNA here is from genome assembly GCA_949472775.1 of uncultured Lachnospiraceae bacterium. Taxonomy (GTDB): domain Bacteria; phylum Bacillota; class Clostridia; order Lachnospirales; family Lachnospiraceae; genus UBA3282. The sequence goes on along the minus strand of CASWVG010000009.1, from coordinate 50,928 downwards.
TGCCAGCTTTCAATCACCACCGCCCGATGTTCCCCTCCGAACTCTCCGTCCAATGTCCACGCCACAGGATCCTCCGACTCCACTTTCAGCTTTTCGGTCGTGAACGTATAAATGTGTTCCGACTTCACGCGCTTATCCACAAGCGCACGGATGATATTGTTGATATCCAGAGGATTGGTCGGCTTGCGAATCAGTGTCACCTCGAAAAGCCCGTCATCCAACGCCACATTCTGTCCCGTAATGCCGCGGAAGCCGCCCACGGAATGGGAATTGGTAACCATGCCGTAGAGAAATTCTCCCTCAATCACCTCATCGTTGCAGGTAATCTTTAACGGATAAGAGCGCACGGACGGCAGTCGTTTAACGCCCTCTATGAGATAAGCCGCATGTCCCAATACATTTTTTGTGTCCTGCGGCGTCCCATAAGACACGTCCGTAAAAATACCGAACGCCGCCACATAGATAAATATATTGTAATTGAACTTTCCCACGTCACAGGCAAAAGTCCTGCCATTTACCACCACGTCCGCGGCCTGCAGCATGCTCTTCGGAATTTTCAGGCTGTTCGCAAAATCGTTGGTGCTGCCCGCCGGAACATAGCCAATCGGAAGCCGCTCCTTTGATTTCATCATGCCTGTCACTACCTCATCGAGGGTGCCGTCCCCGCCGCTGCACACAACCATATCGTAACCTGCACGTCTTTCCTGTACAGCCTTCACCGCATCGCCCGCCGCCTGCGTCGGATAAGCCGTCACCTCATAGCCTGCCTTTACAAACGTATCAATGATATCCAATAAATTACTTCTGATCTGCGCCTTGCCCGCTCTGGGATTATAGACAAAAAGCATCTGTTTCGCCATAAGTTCCCTCCTGATTATAGTTTTATTGCCTTTCCTGCCTACATAATAAGAAGCTGCCCAGAATCTCATCCGCGTATCGCGTCACAGGATTCTGAACAGCCCACACATTATGCCTTATCAAATGTCAATCCTGTCACACCCGTCCTTATCTGGTGGTCAGGAATTTCTCGATTTCCGCAACAGCCGTCTCCTCGTCGGCTCCATCCGCAGTAACCATCACCTCAGCCCCGCTCTCGAGTCCCATGCTCATCATGCCCATAATACTCTTCGCGTTTACTTTCTTGTTGTCGGAACCAAGATAAACGGTGCTCTCAAACTGACTTGCCACCTGCACGAGCATGGCTACCGGGCGCGCTTCAAGACCCGTCTCCAGTTTGATCTGGATTGACTTCTGAATCATAATATTTTCCTCCTCTTTTTCTTTTCGAGGCACTCCGCCTCTTATTTATTATGATCTAATGTAACTATCCAGCACAGGTCGAAGCATTTGCTGCTGAGACCGTAAGCATATAATTCATCTGTGAAGGTACTGAACAGTTATGATCTGATCTTTTCAGCAATTTCACTCAGCCTGCGTAACCTGTGATTCACCCCTGATTTCCCCACAACCGGCTCCAGATACCCGCCAAGCTCTTTCAATGCGGCATCCGGATATTCCAATCTGACTTCCGCCATCTGCCGCAGATTATCTGGCAGATTTTCAAACCCGTACTTGTCTCTGATCAAAAGGATATCCTCAATCTGTCTGCCTGCCGCCGTCACTGTCTTGGAAATGTTGGCGGTCTCACAGTTCACCCTCCTGTTGATCGAGTTTCGCATCTCTTTCAAGATTCTCATATTTTCCAATTCCATCAGAGATACATGCGCTCCCATTACGTTTAAGAGATCTACAATACCCGCGCCCTCTTTCAGATAGACCACCTGATATTTCTTTCGTCCTATGATTCTTGCCTCAATCTGAAATTCCGAAAGAACCTCCTGAAGCTGTACTGCCTGTGCCTTCTCATCACAGACAAACTCCAGATGATAGCTTTTCCTCGGATCGCTCATAGAACCCACACTCAAAAAAGCGCCGCGCAGCCAGGCTCTTGCACAGCAGGAATGTTTTATCAGGAGAGAATTGACCGTCTTGGTTAATGCAATCCTTCCATTCTCTTCCTTTGCAAGATACAGCGCCTCTATCACCCTGCACTCTGTAGTGTCGTCGGGAATCAGCCGCTGCCTGCTCCGCATAACAGTATCTATATTAAATGTTTTTTTTAGTAATGTAAAGCATTTTCTCGCAACTGTCTCATTTTCCATATCCAGACAAAGGTGTTTCCCGCCATCGCAGACGCCGCCATTATACTGCAGAAGCGCGGCAAGTTCCGCAAGCTGGCAATGTCTGGCAGAACTTACATGGCCCGAAAGTTCTTCTTTTACCGTTCCCGAAAAAGACATATTTCATCCTCTATTTATGTAACAATTCAGCCTTCGGCTTCCCTGTCACACATGATGCACACAAAATTCTCCAAAATCCCATGCAAAGCGTTTTTGCCCGCAAAATAGTGTACGACTGGTTACTTATTTATCCACATCCCTGTGGTACAGTTTCACACCGTAGGTTCCGTGATCCTTAAGTCCTGCGCAAAGAGCATTGGCAAGCGTCACGCTCCTGTGTTTTCCTCCGGTGCAGCCGATACCAATTACAAGCTGGTGTTTGCCCTCCTTCACATAGTTGGGAATCAGAAAATCCAGCATGTCCGTCAGTTTTTGCAGAAAAGCGCCCGCCTCCGGGTAGGACATCACATAGTCCTGCACCTCTTTGTCATTGCCCGTCTTATATTTCAGCTCGTCTATATAGAAGGGATTCGGAAGAAAACGCACATCAAACACCAGATCAGCGTCTGCCGGAATGCCCTTCTTAAAGCCGAAGGACAGGATTGTCACAATCAATGAATTATATTCCTTATTCCTCACAAAAATATCATCAATTTCTTCTTTCAGCTCTCTTGTAAGCAAATAGGAAGTGTCAATGATGTAATCCGCCTTTTCCCGGATCTCCTTCAGGATTTCCCTCTCCCTATGGATTCCCTCTTCCACCCTGCCCTCCGGGGAAAGCGGATGCAGCCTTCTCGTCTCCTTGTAACGCTTTAGAAGAACATCATCACCCGCCTCCAGAAAAAGCATTTCAAACAGGTAGCCATTTTCTTTCAGTTGATCCAGAATGCGGCGCACACCGCTAAAAGACTGGTCCGCGCGCACATCCAGCCCAAGCGCCACCTTATTGACCTCGCTTGCGGGCGTCGTAATCAGCTCCGCAAACTTCTCAATCAGCGCTACCGGCAGATTGTCCACACAGTAAAAGCCCAGATCTTCCAACATTTTCATGGCGGTTCGTTTTCCCGAACCGCTCATCCCTGTCACTATTACAAATCTCATACTAAAAATCTCCCAAAAAAATGACCTCCCGTTCGAGCCGCACATGAAATCGGTCCAACACGCGCTCCTGCACTTCCTCGATCACTTCCCTAATATCCGCTGCCGTCGCGCCGCCTGCGTTAATCACAAAGCCACAATGTTTCTCGGACACCTGCGCGCCGCCGATGCGGTAGCCTCTAAGTCCCGCGTCCATAATAAGCTTGCCTGCATAATATCCTTCCGGCCGCTTAAAGGTACTTCCCGCACTGGGATATTCAAGAGGCTGCTTGCCCTTGCGCTGTCTCATCAGTTCTTCCATCTTCGCGCTGATTTCTGCCTTATCGCCGGGTGTCAGTCTGAGAACTACCCCCAACACGATAAACGGTCTGTCCTTGATGATACTGGTACGGTAACCAAACTCCATGGTGTCATTGTCCAGCGTCAGAATTTCTCCCTCTTTGTCCATCACACGAACCATCTGCACGACCTGTTTCATCTCCCCGCCGTAAGCGCCGGCATTCATCACAATGCCGCCACCGATGCTGCCGGGAATCCCCGCCGCAAACTCCAGACCGCTTAAGCCCGCATCCCTGGCCACATATGCCACCCGGGAAAGCAGCGCGCCCGCACCCGTCGCGATATGATTTTTATCCACACCGATTGCGCTCAGCCGAGAACCCAGTTTTACGATGATCCCACGGTAGCCCTTATCTCCTACCAGAAGATTGCTGCCGTTACCCAAAACAAAATAATCCTGCTCAATCCGTCCCAGATAGGAAATCAGCTTCGACAGTTCCTCCTTCGTCTCCACGACGGCCATGCATTCCGCCTCGCCGCCCACCCGGAAAGTGGTGTGCCTGCTCATGGGCTCGTGAAACAGAAGCCTCCCTTCAGGCACAATCGTTTTGATATGCTCATACATTGATGTACTCAAAATTTACTCCCGCTCCAGTAACTGTTTCGTACTTTTACAGTTACCTTTTTTATATTTACTTATATAATATATCCAGCCAAACAAGAAACATGCCAGTACTACTATTCTCATAACCGCTGTTTTGCAGCTTCCCCAGATGGGACAAAGCTAAGTCAGCTCCTCTACGGACTTTATAAAAGCAGCCGTGCCGCGCCGTAGATGCCCGCATCATTGCCCAGGGTCGCCAGGGCGAAAATCACATTCTGGCTGCCATGAAACGCTGTTCTCTCGAAGGAAGGTCTGATATAGTCAAACAACACTTCTCCCGCCTTGGACACGCCGCCGCCAATCACAAAAATCTCCGGATTAATAATGCCCGCAATCACACCCAGACCCTTGCCCAGATACTCTCCGAACTGTTTTGCCACCTCTATCGCCAGTTCATCGCCTTCCTTAACCGCGTCAAACACAGCTTTCGCAGACACCTCGCCCTTCCTCAGAACACTGTCCTTGTCGCTTGCTTTCAGCGCACGGTTTGCAAGTCTGGTGATTCCCGTAGCGGAAGCGTACTCCTCCAGACATCCAAAATTCCCGCAGCCACAGGCTTCCGTCTCGTTATCCTCCACATGAATATGGCCGATCTCACCGCCCGCGCCCGTCGAACCCGTCATAATCTCGCCGTTTATGATAATGCCACCGCCTACGCCTGTGCCCAGTGTAACTGCCACCAGGTTTTTATGTCCCTGGCCACCGCCCTTCCACATCTCACCGAGCGCCGCCACGTTGGCGTCGTTACCGCCCTCCACACGCATCCCACCAAGCAGCCTGGTAAGCTCTTCCTTCATATTCATCTCTTCCCAGCCGAGATTAACGGCTTTGTGCACAATCCCGCTTTTCTCCACAGGACCCGGAGCACCGATACCGACGCCTGCCACATCCTCTTTTGCAATAGACTTCTGCGCCATCTTTTCCTGAATGCTTGCCGCGATATCGGGAAGAATCTTCTCCCCGTGGTTTTCCGTTCTTGTGGGAATCTCCCACTTATCCAAAACGTTACCCTCTGTATCAAATAATCCCATCTTGACGGATGTCCCGCCTACGTCTACTCCAAATATATAATTTGCCATACGGTTTCCCTCCTAATCTCAAATCAGGTTCTTTTCGTTTAATCCTCATCCTCTCTGCCGTGGGCAAGAGAATTCTGCACACGTTTATACAGCTCCTGCGCCGCATTGTAACCCATCTTCTTCTGACGGTGGTTAACCGCCGCAGACTCGCAGATAATCGCCAGATTACGGCCAGGTCTGATCGGAATGCTGTGGCAGACCACGCGGTTGCCCAGATACTCCGTGTACTCCTCCTCCAGACCCAGACGGTCGTACTCTTTATCTTTGTCCCAGTCTTCCAGACGGATAACCAGATCTATGTTCTGTGTATCCCTTACGCTGGACGCACCGAACAACGCCTTTACATCAACAATACCGATACCGCGCAGCTCAATAAAGTGCTTTGTGATATCCGGTGCGGAGCCGATCAGCGTATCCTCGCTGACACGTCTGATCTCCACCACATCATCCGTCACCAGACGGTGTCCTCTCTTAATCAGCTCAAGCGCTGCCTCAGATTTACCGATGCCGCTCTCACCCGTAATCAGGACGCCCTCGCCGTAAACGTCCACCAGTACGCCGTGCACGGAAATGCAGGGGGCAAGTTTTACGTTCAGCCAGCGGATCACTTCCGCCATACAAGCCGACGTCGCCTTCTTGCTCATCAGAAGCGGCACGCCATGTCTGACCGCAACCTCCCTGAAAATTTCATTCGGATACAGCTCCCGGCAGAACAGAATGCCCGGCAGAGGGTTATTCAGAAGCTTCTCAAAAATCTCCCTCTGTCTGTCCTCATCCAGACCGTTCATGTAAGAGTATTCCACAAATCCGACGATCTGCAGACGCGTTGTCTCAAAATGTTCAAAATACCCTGCAAGCTGCAGCGCCGGTCTGTTGATATCCGGCTGCGTCACCTTCACCTTTGAGATGTCGATTTCCGGCGTCAGATTCTCCCACTTAAATTTCTCAATTACTTTTGTTAAATTGATGCTCGCCATAGCTCCCTCATTTCCGCGCTGTCCATGCGCTTTCACGTTATGTATTGCTGTAATTTATATTACCACACTGTACGCCCAAAGTCCTCACCTATTTTTCCTCCGTCCGGAAAAACTCATAAATTTGCTTTCCGATGTGTTCCGGGATCTCGGGCACCTCGCACAGTTTCTCCACCGGCGCCTCCTTAATCTCATTGATGGAACCGAAATGCCGCATCAGCGCCTTTCTCCTCGCGGGGCCCACGCCGGGAATTTCGTCAAGAACCGACTTTACCTGTGCCTTGGATCTCAGTGACCGATGATACTCGATGGCGAAACGGTGCGCCTCGTCCTGGATTCTGGTAATCAGCTTAAACCCTTCCGAGCGCGTGTCTATGGGAATCTCCACATTGTGATAATACAGCCCCCTTGTCCGGTGGTTATCGTCCTTGACCATACCGCAGACAGGAATATCCAGATGCAGCTCGTCAAGCACCTGCAGCGCGATATTTACCTGTCCCCTGCCGCCGTCCATCAAAAGCAGATCGGGAAACCTGGTAAAACTTCCGAAAGTGTGATCCATCTGCCTGCGGTCTAGATCCTCCTTCTCCTCCATACCGTGAATGAAACGTCTGGTCAGCACTTCCTTCATGCAGGCATAATCATCCGGTCCGGACACGGACTGGATGCGGAACTTACGGTAATCGCTGCGCTTCGCTTTGCCCTTCTCAAAAACCACCATGGAGCCCACATTGGCAAAGCCGCTTATATTGGAAATATCAAAAGCCTCCATACGGCTCACGTCTTCCAGATCAAGAAGCGCCGCAATCTCCTTCATGGCACCGATGGTCCGCCCTTCCTCCCGGCGGATGCGCTCCTTGTCCTGGCTTAAAATCAGCCTCGCGTTCTGCGCGGCAAGCTCCACCAGTTTTTCCTTTGCGCCCTTTTTCGGCACACGGATGTAGACTCTGCCGCCCTTCCTTGAGCTGAGCCACTTTTCCAGAATCTCCGTGTCCGCAATCTCCTCCTGCAGCATCAGCTCTTTCGGAATATAAGGCGTTCCCGCATAAAACTGTTTCACAAAGTCAAGAAGAATCTGTGCGCTGTCGCAGTCCTCCACATGAGTCATGTAAAAATGATCCCTGCCAATCAGCTTGCCGTCACGCACAAAGAACACCTGCACCACAGCGTCATGCTCCTCCAGCGCCAGCGCAATGATATCTTTGTCCTCACCGTTGGAATCCGTAATCTTCTGTTTCTGCGCCACACTCTTTACGCTGTTATATAAATCCCGGTATCCCGCTGCCTCCTCAAATTCCATTTTTTCTGACGCTTCTGTCATTTTCTGTTCCAGTTCACGGAGCATAGGTTTATAATTGCCGTTCAGAAAATCGAGCGCCTGGTCAATCCGCGCCCGGTACTCCTCCTTGCTGATATAACCCTGACAGGGAGCCGCACACTGTTTGATATGATAATTCAGGCAGGGGCGTTCCAGTCCGATGTCCCGGGGCAGTTTGCGGTTACAGGTCTTAAGCTGATACAGCTTATTCATCAGGTCTATCGTGTCCTTCACCGCCGCCGCACTTGTATAGGGACCGAAATATCTCGACTTGTCCTTCTTCATCTCCCGGGAAATAAAAATGCGCGGATATTCCTCTCCAACCGTCACCTTGATATAAGGATAAGTCTTGTCGTCCTTTAGCATCGTGTTATATTTCGGACTGTATTCCTTAATCAGATTGTTCTCTAAGACAAGGGCCTCCAGCTCAGAATCCGTCACGATATACTCAAACCGCGCAATCTGCTCCACCATCCGGTCAATCTGCGGTCCCCGCCCCACAATCTTCCGGAAGTAGGAACGCACACGGTTGTGGAGATTTACCGCCTTGCCCACATAGATAATCGTGTCATTGCCGTCATGCATCAGATATACGCCCGGAGAATTGGGCAGCTTTTTTAATTCCTCGTCGAAATCAAACATTCAAAAATCCTCGCCATTTTCTTCATTCCCGAAGGTTTTCTCCCATTATTGTACAGGAGGCGGATAAAGAAAACAAGGCAAAGTCTTTTCCAGACCCTGCCTTATCACAATAATTATTCCAAAACCCCACCAACATATCTGGTGCATACAAAACGCGCAAACTAATGCCTGCCCATCTCCAAACACACACTACTTTTCTTCCGAAGAATGCCCAGGGTCGGGTGCCTGTGAAAACAAGCCCCGGGGACCTGCCGGCTGCTGACTCTGCGGCTGTGTGCCGTCCGTTCTTTCGTTCTGCCCCGAAGTATCAGCCGTGTTCAGCGGCTGCCCCGCGGGATTCGTCATACCCTGCTGCCCCGCACCTGTCATCGGCGGCATCTGAAAATTGGCGGCAGGCTGACCCTGTGGCTGGCCCATAGGATTCACCATCCCCTGTGGCTGCGCTGCAGGCTGACTCTGTGCTTCCGGCTTCACGGCATTCTCCTGTGGCGCTTTTTCCGCCTTATCCGCCGTGGCATCTTCCACCTCCGCAGGTTCCGGGATGCCCTTCTCCTTGCGGTATATCTTCATAAACTCCTTACCCGTGATCGTCTCTTTCTCAATCAGATGTGCAGCCAGCTTATCCATGATCTCACGGTTTTCTTTCAGAAGCTTCTTCGCCCTCTTATAACTCTCATGAAGCAGCTTCATCACCTCAGAGTCAATATCCGCCGCCGTCACATCCGAGCAGGTCAGCGATGCCCTGCCGTCCAGATACTGGCTTTCCACCGTGGCAAGACCCATCAGCCCGAACTTTTTGCTCATGCCGAACCGGGTAATCATATTCCTTGCAATGCTCGTCGCCTGCTCAATATCGTTCGCAGCGCCCGTGGTAACCGTGTCGAAAACAATCTCCTCCGCAGCGCGCCCGCCAAGAAGGCTCACAAGCCTGTCGCGAAGCTCAGCCTCGGTGTCCAGATACTTTTCCTCCTCCGGCACATGCATAACATAGCCGAGCGCGCCCATAGTACGCGGCACAATCGTGATCTTCTGCACCGGCTCCGAATTTTTCTGCAGTGCGCTCAGAAGCGCATGACCTACCTCGTGATAAGAGACAATCTTTCGCTCCTCCTTGCTCATCACGCGGTCTTTCTTCTCCTTACCGACAAGCACCTGCTCCACTGCGTCAAACAGGTCTTTCTGGCTCACATATTCCCTGCCAAGCTTCACGGCGTTGATCGCCGCCTCGTTGATCATATTTGCCAGATCGGAACCGACCGCGCCGGAAGTCGCCAGCGCAATCTCATTCAAATCTACGGAATCATCCATCAGCACATCCTTGGAGTGCACTTTTAAAATCTCAACACGCCCCTTTAAATCAGGCTTATCCACAATGATCCGTCTGTCGAAACGTCCCGGACGAAGCAATGCCTTATCCAGAATTTCCGGTCTGTTGGTCGCAGCCAGAATGATGATGCCCTTCTTTCCGTCGAAACCGTCCATCTCGGAGAGAAGCTGGTTGAGTGTCTGCTCCCGCTCCTCGTTGCCGCCTCCGTACTTGGAGTCACGGCTTCTGCCGATGGCGTCGATCTCGTCGATAAACACGATACAGGGGGCGTTCTTCTCCGCCTCCTTAAAGAGGTCGCGGACACGGGACGCGCCCACACCCACATACAATTCGATAAAGTCTGAACCGGACAGGGAAAAGAAAGGCACATGCGCCTCGCCCGCCACTGCCTTCGCCAGTAGCGTCTTACCTGTACCGGGAGGTCCCACCAAAAGTGCACCTTTCGGAAGTCTGGCGCCGATCTTGGAGTATTTACCGGGGTTATGAAGAAAATCTACCACTTCCACCAGAGACTCTTTCGCCTCGTCCTCTCCTGCCACATCCTGAAAGGTGATGCCCGTCTCCTTCTGCACATAAGCCTTCGCCGTACTCTTTCCCACGCCCATTGGTCCGCCTTTGCCGCCCATGCGACGGAAAAGAAGGCTCAAAAGTCCCCACATTAAAAGCACCGGAAGAATGTAATACAGAAGCACTGTCATGATCACGCTGGAACTGTCGGAAACTTCCTTTTTCATCTCCACATTGTGCTTTAAAAGCCGCTCCGCCAGCTTGTCATCATCCTCCATCTTGCCGGTGTAATAAGTGCTCGCACCCATACCGTAAGCATAGAGGAAAGCGGAATCCTTCTCCCCCGCTTTCGGGTAGATCGTGATACGGTCAGAACCGACCTGCACACTCTTTACCTCTCCATTCTCCACCTTATTCACAAATTCGTTGTAGGAGATCTCCTGATTGGTGGCTCCCGTCAGCATCTTCATAAAAACGCTGACGCAAAGGAGGGTGATCAGCGCCGCCACCACAAGCATGATCAGACTCTGCTTGCGCGGGTCACCGCCGCTTCCTCCCGGACCGCCGGGGCCATTCGGTCCGCCGCCGTTTCCAGGTCCGCCGGGGCCGGAACCGCCGCCGTTGTCATATTGATTTACATTATCCGTATTTGCCATAAAAGAGGCATCCTCACTTTCGTCTTTCTCCGTTCACATTCTGCCATGCACAGCTCAGTTCTACTTTGCTCATCATATTATTATATGCCAGTAAAAATTATAAATCAATGAGGGAATTATGAAATTCTGATCACATGTGTAAAAGAATTATAAATTTTTTTACAAATTTTGACCTTTGGAGTAGATTTTTCCTGTCTTTTCATTGTATAATAGACAGTGTATTATTTTTGACGGTAACTATTCAGTACAGGTCGATGCATTTTACGGCTGAACAGTTGCCTTTTCATATTTTTAGAAAGGATCAGACAGATGGCAGTAAAATACGTATTCGTCACAGGGGGCGTTGTTTCGGGACTTGGAAAGGGCATCACGGCAGCATCTCTGGGAAGACTCTTAAAGGCGCGCGGCTACAAGGTAACCATGCAGAAATTTGACCCCTACATCAATATCGACCCGGGCACCATGAACCCGATTCAGCACGGCGAAGTATTCGTCACCGAGGACGGTACCGAGACAGATCTGGATCTGGGACATTATGAGCGTTTCATCGATGAAAATCTGGACAAGAATTCCAACGTGACCACAGGAAAAGTATATTGGTCCGTTTTACAGAAGGAGCGGCGGGGCGATTACGGCGGCGGCACCGTGCAAGTCATCCCCCATATTACAAACGAAATAAAAAGTAGATTTTATCGTAATTTCACAGACCAGGAGACCCGCATCGCCATTATTGAGGTGGGCGGCACCGTGGGCGATATCGAGAGCCAGCCCTTCCTGGAGTCCATCCGGCAGTTCCAGCACGAGGTTGGCAGGGAGAACGCGATTCTGATTCATGTGACGCTGATCCCGTACTTAAGCGCTTCTCAGGAATTAAAGACCAAGCCGACCCAGGCAAGCGTCAAGGATCTGCAGGGTATGGGTATCCAGCCCGACATCATCGTCTGCCGCAGCGAACATCCGTTGGATCAGGGCATAAAAGACAAGATTGCCCTGTTCTGTAATGTACCGAACAACTGCGTTCTGCAGAATCTTGATGTGGAACATTTATATGAGGCGCCCCTCGCTATGGAAAAGGAACATCTGGCGCAGGTGGCATGTGAATGTCTGAAACTGGACTGCCCGGAACCCGATCTGGCCGACTGGAAGGCTATGGTGGAATCCCTTCGGACTCCTACCGACTCCGTAACGGTTGCCCTTGTCGGCAAATACACACAGCTCCATGACGCGTATATCAGTGTGGTGGAGGCATTAAAACATGGCGGTATTTCTCACCGCTGCGTAGTAGATATTAAGTGGGTGGATTCTGAGACTGTCACACGGGATAATGTGGATTCCATCCTTCACGATGTAAACGGTATACTGGTACCCGGCGGCTTTGGCGACCGTGGAATTGAAGGCAAGATTGAAGCCATCACTTATGCGAGAGAACATCAGATTCCTTTCCTCGGACTTTGTCTGGGTATGCAGTTAGCTATCGTGGAGTTTGCCAGAAATGTGATCGGCTACAACGATGCCCACAGCATTGAACTGGCTCCGTCCACCACCCACCCCGTCATCGCGCTGATGCCCGATCAGAACGGCGTGGAGGATATCGGCGGCACCCTGCGGCTCGGCTCCTATCCCTGCGTTTTGGACAAGGCATCAAAAGCGTATACGCTGTACGGCGAGGAAACCATCCACGAACGGCACAGACATCGTTATGAAGTCAATAATGACTTCCGCGCTGTGCTCACCGAAAAGGGTATGCTGCTTTCCGGCCTTTCCCCCGATGGGCGCATCGTGGAAATGTGTGAACTGACAGATCATCCCTTCTTTGTTGCGACGCAGGCGCACCCGGAGCTGAAATCCCGTCCGAACAGACCGCATCCGCTCTTTAAGGGGTTTGTGGAAGCAGCGCTACAATTTAAAAACAGTTGAGAATACACAAATGGCATAACCATCGCATCCGCTTTGGTTATGCCATTGCTCATTTCAGTAACTGGATTCACAGCCACTTCTTTTCTCAACTTTCCTCCAGCAAATTCAGCTTATCCACAATCTCCTGAATGTCCGCCATATTCATATCACCGCCAAAACTGAGTGCACCCCGAAGAGGCGTAAACCCAGCCATAGCAGCGCTCATTCCCTCAGATATCGCTTCATTGGCAACATCGCTCTCCGCCTTACCCTGTTCGCCGCCAAATATGTCAAGTTTGAGAAGGTCTTTCACAATCTCTCTTGCACGCGGGTCCTTAAGCACATCGCCCATGGCCGTGTCCGTTGTGTACACAAACGGAATCTTTACTGTGGATTCCACTGTAACTTCTTTTGTCAGAACGATATCGCGGGATGATCTGCCGATCAAAATGTCGAACGCGCCCGTCTCCACATGCCAGTCCTGAAGCTTCACGCTGTAGTAGGCAAACGCCCGCTTATCCAAAGTAAACGTCACCGTCTTTGTCTCTCCCGGCGCAAGCTCCACTTTTTCAAAGCCTTTCAGCTCCTTCACCGGACGAATGACCGTGCTCTCCTTATCCGCCACATAGAGCTGCACAATTTCTTTTCCCGTCATATTGCCTGTATTCGTCACGTCTACAGATACTGTCATAACATCCGTATCCTTCATCAGCTCCTTGTCTACCGCCAGATTGGAATACGCAAATGTCGTGTAGGAAAGCCCGTGCCCAAAGGGGAACAGCACCTCCATCTTCTTTGAATCATAATAGCGGTATCCTACAAAAATACCCTCCCGGTACTCCACCTTATCCTTTTCTCCCGGGTAGAAAAGATAGGACGGGTTATCCTCCAGCTTAAGCGGGAAGCTTTCCGGCAGCTTCGCGCTGGGATTCACCCTTCCGAAGAGAATGTCGCAGACCGCGCCGCCCACTGCCTGGCCGCCCAGATACGCCTCCACAATGCCCTTGACTTCCTTCACCCAGGGCATCTCTATGGGAGAACCGTTGTGCAGTACCACCACCGTGTTCGGCTGAACCTCCGCCACCTTGGAGATCAGCTCATTCTGGCAGTCGGGCATCCGCATATGCTCGCGATCAAAGCCTTCCGACTCAAAAGCGTCCGGAAGCCCGGCAAAAATAACCGCTATCTTAGCCTTTTTCGCCGCCTCAACCGCCTCCGCCAGAAGCTTTTCATCCGTTTTGTCCTCTTTATCATCAAAACCCTGCGCATAAGTCACATTTGCCATGCCATTGACCGCATCTAACGCCGAGGTGACCTTGTGACTGTTGATGTGGGAACTACCGCCGCCCTGATAACGGGGCGTCTTCGCGTACTTTCCGATAAAGGCAATCTCATCCTGCTCGGACAAAGGCAGCACACCCTCATTTTTCAGAAGCACAATCGTCTCCTGCGCAACCTTCCGTGCCATCTCGTGATCCTTGTCTCTGTCAAACACCGCATTTTTATCCCGGTTTTCCTCATATCGGAAAACAATGTTCAAGATACGCGCCACCGCTGCGTCCAGAACTTTTTCGGGAAGCTCACCGCTCTGCACCGCGCCCACAATCAGCCTGTCGTTATACCCGTTGGAGGACGGCATCTCCAGATCCAGCCCTGCCTGCAAATCCTTCACACGGCTGTTGACCGCGCCCCAGTCGCTCATCACATAGCCGTCAAACCCCCACTCGTCACGAAGCACCTCGGTCAGATATTTGTGGTTCTCCGCCGCATAGGTGCCGTTAATTTTATTGTAGGAGCACATCACTGTCCAAGGTTTTTCCTTCTTCACCGCTCCCTCAAAAGCCGCCAGATATATCTCATGCAGGGATCTGGGTCCAATCTGGGAATCGGATGTCATCCTTCTCGTCTCCTGATTGTTCCCCAGAAAATGCTTTATACTCGTACCCACATTTTTACTCTGTACCCCGTGAATCAGCGCACCCGCCATCTCACTCGCCACAAGCGGATCTTCGGAATAATATTCAAAATTACGTCCGCATAGAGGGGATCTCTTAATATTCACCGCCGGACCGAGAATCACGCTCACGCCTTCCGCCTGACACTCTTCTCCCAATGTCTCCCCCATCTGCCGGATCAACTCCTTGTTAAAAGAAGCTGCCGTACCACAACCGGCAGGAAAACATACCGCTTTGATACTGTCGTTAACCCCTAAATGGTCTCCCTCCTGATCCTGCTTGCGCAGACCATGCGGTCCGTCCGACACCATGCTGGCGGGAATCCCCAACCGCTCCACCGCCTCGGTGTGCCAGAAATCCGCACCCGAACACATGGATGCTTTTTCCTCCAGCGTCATCTGTGAAACGATCTCCTTGATTTTTTCTGCTGTCATGCTATCCTCCATTCTGCAGTCCGCTTTTGAAGCTGCACACATTTGACGGGACGGCTCCTGCACCTTCTCAACCTAAAGCAGCCGCACCCGTTATGTTCTAAGTTTAACATGACAGGGCGTGGCTTCCAATAGATTTTTTATGATTCTGTGTAATAATTATTTTAAAAACTTACAAAGGAGAAAACTTATCATGAATGAACTACAAACACTAATATCAAATTATCTGAGCTTTTGCCACACACAGAAATGCCTGGATGAGAAAACACTGAAAGCATATCGGATTGATCTGCGTCAACTCGCGGACTACCTTCCCACTTCCGCACCTTCCCAAATAACCCCTGCAGAATTGGAAAAATATATCGCAAAGCTTCATCAGCAATATAAGCCTAAAACCGCCAAGAGAAAAATAGCCTCCGCAAAAGCATTCTTCCATTATCTGGAATATAAAGAAATAATTGACCGAAACCCGTTTAGTAAAATCCAGATACGCTTTCGCGAACCTGTTCTATTGCCCAAAACCATACCGCTATACACAGTCGAGGCGTTCCTGTCCGCCATCTATAAGCAGCGGCTAAACGGTCAGACAGCCTACCAGAAAAGAAATGCGCTGCGGGATGCCGCCGCCATAGAACTTTTGTTTGCCACTGGTATGCGGATATCGGAACTCTGCTCTCTCAAGGAATGCGACGTAGATCTGTACGATGCCACAGTTCTCATTTACGGCAAGGGAAGGAAAGAACGACGGATTCAGATCGGGAGTGATGAAGTGGTTCACATTCTGGCAGATTATAAAAAAGACTTCTGCAAAGAAATCCAGTCATGCCAGCACTTTTTTGCCAGCCAGTCCGGCAAGGCGTTCTCCGATCAGGCAGTCCGGAGGATGATATGCAAATACAGTTCACTTGCTTCCATAGAAATGCACATCACGCCTCATATGTTCCGGCACACCTTTGCCACCAGCCTTCTGGAAGCCGATGTGGATATCCGGTTTATCCAGGAAATACTGGGGCACAGTTCAATCAATGTAACAGAGATTTATACCCATGTGGCGGTTGGAAAACAGCGGGATATTTTAAGGACGAAGCATCCGAGAAGGGGACTGCAGGTGTGAGGAGGTGTGGATAGGTTGGTGGGGAAAGCGGCCCACTAGCCTTTCTTCCCGATGAGGTCAGCGTGTTGGCTATCTTATCCCAATATAAAATATGCCCTAACCCCTTCCTGCGCTTCTTGAAAGCATCTGATATCGCTTTCCCCACGGGTTTCCTCCGCATACACTGGATTGCCGTTTGCGTCAAACTCTTTAAGCGAAGGCATGGGCGCCGTCAGCATTGTCACAAGGATATAATAGTCCCGGAAAATTATACTGCTATTCATTTCTTGTCTAAGTTTAAGGAATGTTACGATAAAAATTCGTCTATGCCAGAAAACTTTGTACAGGAATAATTTCAAATTCCCCAAAAGTTCCTGTAAAAATACGGCTATTTTAATCCAGTCAGTTTCTTCGTCAGTTACGGTATATCTCGCAGAATTTAACTTGGAGTAGAGCGGGTTGTCCTGTGGCGTAGAGGCTTCGATAGCTTTGCGCTTATGCTCCGTATCCGCATGGGCATAAATTTGGGTAGTTTCCAGTTGTGAGTGCCAAAGCCATTGGGATACAAGCGTTAAATCCATTCCTTCCTGATACAAGTGCATCGCCCGGCTGTGGCGAAACAGATACGGATATACATTTTCTGGCACTTCAGAGCATGCACGTCTGGCCTGTTCACCATATTTCTGGAGTATATATCGAACCCGTCTGTCAGAAAGGCGTTGTTTTTTGCCATGGGTCACTGAATAAAATAACGGCACGTCACCATCCTGCGGAGTATCCACATGGAACACAGACAGATATTTTTTTAAGTGTCGGGCAGTTTTGCCCAGCAATGGGACAACATGTGTTTTGCGTCCTTTTCCAAACAGTGTAACTTTTGGCAGACGGTCTAACCGTAAATCGTTCAGGTTTATATTGAGGGCTTCCTGAACCCGTGCGCCGGTATCATGCAGGAGCATAATAAAAGGTCTGTCACGCAGACCTTTTTGTGTATTGGCATCTGGTTGTTCAATGATTGCAGTAACTGCCGCCATACTCATATAGTCTACCATAACGGTGCTGGCGGCTTTTTTGAATGGAACTTTTTTCAGTTTATTGAGATTGGCAACCAGTGCAACATCATGGTCAGCCGCATAGTCCATAAAAGCACGGATCGCGGCAAACCGGGCATTGCGCGTGGAAATGGAATACCCCTTCCCTGATTCGAGGTATTCAAGAAATGAGAAGATTGTATCTGCTTTTAGGTGCTCAAAGGATATGCTGCCAAGCGGTATCTCCTCACGCACTTTCACATAGTCCAGGAGTTCTTCCAGGGTTTTCCGGTATGAAAGGACCGTATTGGGGCTGACGTTACGCTGCTCAGGCAGATAGACCTTCAAATAATCATGTATAAGGGGGAATAGCGAAATATCTCTGGTTTTCATCAGTCTGTCACCTCCAGGAACATGGCGTTAAATTTTCCCCAATCAACGGCAGAGGACTTTATACTGTTTTCCGGCAGGATATGGACATAGTATGCCGTTTCAGACAGGCGCTGTGTCCCATGTACTCTCGGAGGAATGGGAGCATCGCCATCAGGTTTTCTCCGTTGTCAATGCCCCGCCATTTACAGAGGGAAAGAAGTATGGATTCCCAAAACTGAAAAATCTCCGCCGTTGTTCATATCTGCGGGCAAGAGCAAGCATATCATCGGATATGACAACAAAGCGTTCTTTGTTCCGTTTGGTATGGGTAATGAGGAGCTCACCCGTTTCTAAATGAATGTTTTCCGCTAACAGCTCCCTCCCTTCATTTGAGCGCAGACCACAGGTATAGATCAGACAGTACAGAGTAGGTGCGATCTCATTCAGGAATGGTTCTTTTTTTGTGGGCGGCAGTCGGTCAATAGAACTAAAAAGAGCAGTCAGTTCCATGTCGGTAAAAAGATAAGCGGCGTATATCTCTCCGGCAGGATATACGCATCCTCCCCGGCAGCGCAGAAATATCTTGCGAACTGCCGCATTGACACAACCCGCTGTACGGCGTTATAACCGGAAACCGTGTCATCGTTGATCCAGTCAAGAACAAGTTCACGGGACAGTCCCGTTTGTGTGGGATGGTTTTCTATACACCAGCGGTCAAATTTTATGAAATTCCGGAGGTAAGTTTCACGCTTAAAACCACGGGCTGTGCGGTAGTCCAGGAAGTTGGAGAAGCGTTCCCCGAAGAGGCTTGAAAACTCTGTCATTGGGAACCACCTCCCGGCGCGATCCCCGCGAAGGATAACGTGCACATTTTGAGGTGTTCCATATCTGTTGCAAGGTAGGGTTTTGTAGAATTGACATTTTTATCCCCGAATACCTGCGCAACATCATAGGCAGATACTCCGTTTGTCACCATGGATGTCCCAAGTGCACGGCGCAGATCGTGGAACCGCGTACTTGCTGGCAGACCGGCAGCAACACAGCAGTCCCTGTAGATTTCTCCAACTGTCACCGCAGCAGCAAGTTTCGTGTGTGGCGCTTTGATACGGAGAAAGATCTCATCATCTGCCGTACTTGGCCGGGCATTGAGGATGTAATCTTCCAGGGCTTCCCCTACATCCTGTGTCAATGGCAGAATGACCGGATTGGAAGTCTTGGACTGTACAATACGGATTTCACCACGGAGCCAGTCAATGTCTGTCAGCTTCAGGGTTACTATATCACAGGCCCGCAGCCCAAGTACCGTTCCCAGCATCATGACCGCATAGTCACGTTTTTCTTTGACTTTTGAACGGTCGATCTCACGCTTAGTCCGTTCATAATACTTCTTCTGCATGTTCCCCTTGAAATATCTGTCGTCAATTTCACCTATATAGCGGTTAACGGCAGCCTGGTCAAAATATGCCAAGCCTGCATTTAGGTGCTGACGGACTATAAGTTCCGCCCTCCTTACCAATAATAACTTTGTAGTGATGCTGTACCCTGTCTATGACAGGGCTGCTTCATAGTTTTCCAGCAACCCTTTGATCGGTAAATTCTCTTTTACTGGCATAATAATATTCCTCCTGCTGTAGTAGTCAGGGTTATCCCTACTTCCTATAGCATATCGGACTATTAATGCCCTGCCAATTTTTATAGGAACTTTTTTCGACCTCAACATTTCCGGCTATAAGTAATCCTTTGTTATGGGCAGATTTTTATCGGAACATTTTGCCATTGCATTCTTAAGTTTTTCAAGGATTCTTTCCATTTGTTCCGATAAAAATTTTGTTCCTATAATCTTAAAGCCTGTGTTTTCATAATATCCGTATATGCCGAACCATGTTCAAAAGGATTTATCCCTTGTTTTACACCCTCCATATTCGTATATATCAGCATTTTTATACCAAGTTTTTTAGCTGTTTCATCCCGATACGCTATCATTTCCTTAAATTTCCAAGTGGTATCAATATGTAAGAAAGGAAACGGAGGCTTTTCCGGATAAAATGCCTTTATTGCCAAATGGAGCATCACGGAACTATCTTTTCCAAATTGAATAAAGCATAACTGATTTCTCACATTCAGCAGCAACTTCTCTCATAATATATATAGCCTCTGCTTCTAATTGCTCCAAATTAGTTAACTCTCTCATGTTTTCCCTTTACGTCCTCACCATTTCATCTTATTTTGTGTGCAATCAATACTAAAAAGTCATTATACTAACTTATCTCATTACAGAAAGGTTATCTTGCTGCAATAATAGTTTCGCACCGTGTAATATCAATAAAATCCGCCACAAAATCTGTCTGGGGATGCATACAGATTTCCTCTGGTGTACCAACCTGCTCTACGTTCCCTTGATTAGTAATGATAACCGTATCTGCTACTTCCATAGCTTCCTCCTGGTCATGTGTAACAAAAATACTAGTTATACCCACCTTTTCAATCATTCCTTTAAGCCAGACACGAAGCTCTCTGCGCACCTTGGCGTCAATCGCGGCAAACGGCTCGTCCAACAAAAGAAGCTGAGGATTTGGCGCCAATGCTCGTGCAAATGCCACGCGTTGGCGTTGCCCTCCTGATAGCTGGTGGGGATAACGGCTGCCTAATTCCTCCATAGAAATTAATTGTAAAAGTTCATCTACACGATTCTTGATTTCCGTCTTACTTTTCTTCTGTACTTCAAGCCCAAAGGCAATATTGGCAGCTACAGTCATATATCGAAACAATGCATAATTTTGAAACACAAATCCGATCCCTCTCTTACTGCCCGGCATATCATTTACTTTTATGTTGTTTATCATTATATCTCCCGAATCTGGTTTATCTAATCCGGCAATCATTCTTAAAATAGTGGTTTTCCCGCTTCCACTGGGACCAAGCAGAGCTGCCAGACAGCCTTTTTCAACGCCAAAACTCACATTATTCGAGGCATGAAAACCATCAAAAGTCTTATTAATGCCCTTCATTTCTACATACATATCAGCTCTATTCCTCACCTTTTCTTCCATTCTACGAAATTTTTGGCTATCAATATTAGTACCGCCAGTATTACCAATACTGATGATACCGCAAATGCTTCTGTAGTATTGAACTCGTTATAAAGAATCTCCACATGAAGAGGCAATGTATTCGTCTTACCTCTTAAATGTCCGGAGATTACTGATACTGCGCCAAATTCTCCCATTGCTCTGGCAGCACACAGTATAATACCGTATAGCAGCGCCCATTTAATATGAGGAAATGTTATTCTACGAAAAATGGTAAATCCATTGGCACCCATAAGTGCCGCAGCTTCTTCCTCATCTTTTCCCTGTGCGTTCATCACCGGAAATAATTCACGAAAAACAAATGGAAATGTAACAAATATAGTTGCCAGAATAATTCCCGGTACTGCAAATACAATTTTTATACTATGATTCTTCAAAAAATCTCCCATCCATCCAATATTTCCAAAAGTTAAAATGAATGCCAGTCCTGCAACTACCGGAGATATGGAAAAAGGAATATCAATTAATGTAGCTAACAGTTGACGCCCCTTAAAATAAAATTTTGATAAGAGAAAAGAGGCAAATAAACCGAATATTGTATTTATGCCTACTGCAGACACTGTCGCTAATAATGTAAGCTGCAATGCCTTAATTGTGTATTCATTTTGCACAGCTTTTCTATAAACCGTCCATCCATCTTTTAATGCATTTACAATTACCACGATTAATGGCAGGACCAGCATTAAAAACAAAAATAACATGCAGACACCTATCAACATATATTTCACTATATTATTTGAAGTGCCGTTAACAGGTTCCAATACTTTCTGTATCGTATTTATTCCGTCACCCACAACATCCTGGTCATAATTCCTTTTTTTCTCTTTCATTATGTAATACTCCATTTCACCAAACACGTTATGTTCCAATAAATTTCTGCATATAAATCTGTAAAGAATTTATAAAAAGCATCAACAAAAAGGAAATCAGCAGTAATACTAGCGCAATTGCAGTTGCATCCGCATATTTGTATTGTTCCAGCTTACTTATAATCAGAAGCGGTGCGATCTGCGTCTTATATGGAAGATTCCCGGCAATAAACACTACACTTCCATACTCACCAATGCCTCTCGCAAATGCAAGTCCGAAGCCGGCAAGCAACGCCGGAAACAATTCCGGTAAAACTACCCGAAAAAAAGTATATGTCCTACTCGCTCCAAGCATCATTGCAGCTTCCTCATACTGTCTGTCCAATTTTTCCAAAACGGGCTGTACCGCCCTTACAACAAAAGGAATTCCCACAAAAATCATGGCTAATGTGATGCCGATTCGTGTATATGCAATCTTAATACCCGCTTTACCAAAAAGAGAACCAATCCACCCCTTATCTGAATAAAGATATGTAAGAGAAATGCCAGCTACAGCAGTAGGCAGTGCAAACGGTAACTCAATCAAACCATCCGCCAATCGCTTCCCTGGAAAATTATACCGTACCAAAACCCACGCAAGCATTAAACCAAACACTGCATTTATTAAGGCGGCAAAAAACGCACAAGACAAGCTGACAACATAACCAGATACAATCTGACGGGATGTAATAACGTTTACAAATTCCTGAAAACTAAGTTGACTGGCACTAATAAAAATAGATACTAGTGGAATTAATATAAGGGCACTCAGCATAAAAAATGTTATCCCTAAAGAAAGTCCAAATCCCGGAATCACTTTAACGCCTTTCTTATTTTTTACTTTTATAATTTGCTGCTCCATAAAGTGAAATATTCCTTTCCAGACTGTCTCCTTAATAAAATTTGAATCGACAACAAATTCATGTTAAACAAAGTTGTTCCCTAATCCTCATATATCTGATCAAAAATTGCCCCATCATCAAAGTAAATCCGATATGCCTCATCCCATCCGCCAAAATCTTCAATTGTAACAAGATTCATATTAAGATCAAACTGTTCTGAAAATTCCTTCAAAATATTTTCCTTAGATGGACGGTAATAATGATTGCCCGCCAGTCTCTGAGCCTCATCACTATATAAATATTCCAGATAAGCCTCCGCTGTTTCTCTAGTACCGTGTTCTTCTACATTACTATCCACTATCGCAACAGATGGTTGTGCCAAAATACTGATACTTGGAGTTATAATCTCATAATCATCAGGATACTCTTTTATTGAAAGATATGCCTCATTCTCCCAAGCAATCAACACATCACCCTGCCCATTCTCCACAAAAGTATTGGTTGCTCCTCTGGCGCCAGTATCCAAAACCAACACATTCTGATACAAGTTTTTCATAAACGCTTTGGTTAATTCTTCATCAGCACCATCCTGCGCTTGTTGGTAAGCCCATGCAGCCAGAAAATTCCAACATGCTCCACCTGACGTCTTTGGATTTGGTGTAATAACTTCAACTCCGTCTTTTACCAAATCATTCCAATCATGTATATTTTTTTCATTTCCTTTCCGAACCAAAAATACAATTGTAGACGTATATGGTGAACTATTACCATCAAATTCGCTTAACCATCCTCTGTCAATCATACCGCTTTCTTCAATTGCAGTAATGTCATGGGCGAGTGCTAATGTTACTACATCGGCCTCATTACCTTCTATCACCGATCGCGCTTGTGAACCAGAGCCTCCATGTGACTGGGTTATCGTAACGTCCTTCCCACTTTTCTCTTTCCAGTATTTACAAAACAATTCGTTATACGCTGCATAAAACTCTCTGGTAGGATCGTAAGAAACATTCAATAGTTCTATATTTTCGTTTTTATCTGATGCAGTATCAGAAGCTTTTCCACACCCCGAAACTATTACTGACAATAATACAATTAGTGATACGTATAAATGCACACACATTTTTCTCTGTTTCATAATTTTTCTCCGCTTTTATTGGTTTATATAAAATCAAATACAGATACTTGTTTAGTCACATCTCTACTTTATAAAATGAAATAATCCATAACGATATTCACCATTATGTCCGTCATTGTCATAGGCATGAATATCTGCATTGTACTCAATTCCTTTTTCTGTCCTACAGGAAAGTTCTAACAGACAAAGCCCGGAATAACATTTAAAACATGCCTCCGGATCTATTGGATCACCATATCTTCCCAGCCCGAAATGTTCTATCGAACACAAGGCAGACATACTATCTATACTCTCATCCTCTATCTGATGCAGACTTGTCGCATCATCTACACTTGTATGTAAACGTGGAATTTCTGAAGGAAACTCTCGAACATCAATCATAGTTACATCAATATAAGCGCTAACAAATGTGCGATAAACCCATCCATCCTGGAACCAATATCAAAATGTTTTTTTACACTCTGCGCAATAATTAAATGTGCTGCCCACAAGTCCTGCCAAAAATAATTAACAACTGTTCCCGCTTCTGCATACTTGTCTGCTATTATTGGCCAAATATCCTGTTTCCGAATTGCAAAATTCGACCTTTTGTTTAATTGTGTATAAAGCTTCATGTCTGACTTAATAAAAGTATTTTGTATCAAGCCAAACTCAGTGCAATATAAGAACTCGCAATAACAATATAGTCATATTTTTCCGGCAATTCACGGCTGTCATATACATATCTGTCCATATAGGTGTCTGTGGATTTATTTGTTTCGATAAAGTCAATAATTTCACCATTATACTGATTATCTATAAATCTTTTTGCCAAATTTCCCGTTCCTCAGACCAATAAATTACACATAATATCTTCCCCTAATATCTCATAAAAATATGATTGTTCTCGTTCAGTCCATTATCAATAATCTTCAAATCTTTATAATATTCTTTCCGCGCCATTTTATTTATCCGGGCACAAATAGCTACTCGAGATACTCCTGCCACTAACCCCAAACACATAGACAATGTATACATATCCCTTATCACTTCTAGTCCCAGCAGATAATTATGATTACTTCTTTCGTCGTTGCTAAACGCAACGGATTGATTTTTATTACTCCTCTTTATATCATCATAGAAACAAATTCGATCTCCATATTTTTGCCTAAAATTATTTAATATTCGTATATCATCTGTTGCAACAAATATTTTGCTGTATAGTTTTCTGTCAAGCAATGCATCTATTTCCCTAAAATACTCCTGCTCTTTTACATATACTGGATGATTATAATATCCGGAGCGAAAGTCCGTTCCTCTTATATGAACCCCTAATATCTTTTCTCCCGCAATATTTAATTCTTTCATGCCATTTAATACATATTCCAAAGTCTTTTCATTGAATCGAATATATTTATTCACGATATATGCCATCATACTCATATATCTTTTATTAACCTTATAATTGCTGTGTTTACCTGTGAGTATCAATTCGACCATTTGCCTGTGAACAGCATCAGCATTAACCACGTTTCTGCTGATCTTAGCATTTTGAACGCTCACCGATGCTGGCTGATTAAAATAATATTCAAATGGGTTATTGGTTCCATTCACTTTCCCTTTCTCCTGATATGGAAAATCCGGTCCGGAATGGATCACTGGAATGTAACCACATATATCCGCAAAATAGAGATACTCAATCCCGCCATCTGAATTCTTCTTTCACTTTTTCTCTAATTACCCTTTAATATGACTAGGCTAAAACCCTTTTTACTATTCGTTGAAATTTATTATTAAATGAATTTCCCGTCCATCCTCTAACTTGTCGATACCCTTTTCTAATCATCTCCTGCCTTAAGCCTTCATCAGTCCATAATTTTCTCACACACTCTGCTGTCTCACTCGGCGAATCCGGATTAAATAAGAGCCCGGCACCTCCCACCTGCTCATGCATCGCATATTTGTTTGATACGGCAACCGGGCATCCCAATGCCATCGCTTCAAGCAGCGGTATACTGTTTTATTTCCTTTCCACTATTTTTTTCAGACCCCACCAAAATAAGATGGATATCTGGAATGTCCTCTTTCAATAAATTTATCGCCTGAACTAAATTTATATGGTTTTTGTGTTTCCAAAATTGCGCTGGATAAAACACATACTTCCTCGGCGTATCTATAAACTCTTCCTCACATTCCATAATATAGTTAGGAATTACGAACGGCAGACTAATGATATGTGGCAATTTTTTTCGCATATAACTTGAATAGCATTCTATAAATTGTCTCTTTCCCGTATGGGAATCTACTAAAACACACCATGCGTACTTTGCTTTAGAAGAAAAAATACTTCACGTTCTTCATATCCTTTTCTAACTTCAGGAAACCTTCCCTCATAACGATACATTAAATCATGCACAGATACTATTACCTTCCTATTTAAATTGGGAATAAATGTTCCCTGCGTAGTGCACAAAACAGCATCTATTTTTTCTTTACGAAGAAATTTACCAAACTCAGTTCTATACATAACATAGAACCGTGACCATAAAGGATGATTAAGATGACATTTCTGTTGCTTTACCGTAAAAGATGGCCATGCTATGTTTGAATTTTTATTTTATGCTGACAACATCACTTTCTTCAATGCCAGTTACCACAAACTGCCATATATTCTACATTGCTGTCTGAAGTCTCTACACATTCCATTAAAGTTGTAGCATATTTATGCTCTCCTCCCCATTCCGGCTCACTGCCAAGTA
This sequence comes from uncultured Lachnospiraceae bacterium, assembly GCA_949472775.1. Taxonomy (GTDB): domain Bacteria; phylum Bacillota; class Clostridia; order Lachnospirales; family Lachnospiraceae; genus UBA3282. The sequence continues at coordinate 24,771 of CASWVG010000009.1, read as the reverse complement.
TTATTACTATTTTCTTACTCATACGTCTCCGCTCCTTCCAGGCAATAAATGCATTCCCCTCAAATAGCCCTTGCTATAAAATAACTTGTCCAGGAATCGTAGCCTGTCTCACCAAGCGTCTGACAGTCAACATTATCCAATAGTTCAAAACCTGTCTGCTGTAAATAAAACTCTAATTCCGGTCTAAAGAAATACCGCATATTGTGTGTTTCATTGATTGTCTTTGTATTGCCTGTTTCTTTGTCCATTACAAATACTTCATAACAGACATCTACTATATTCTCTTTGTCATGCATAACTGGCCTCGCTATCCTCACCAGCCGGTTTATCCCATCTTCTATTTCCTTCACTCTTACCATTGGTCTATCACTCAATACACCCGGGCCATACCAGACATCAAAAAGAAAGACTCCGCCCACTTCCAGCACATTTCTGGCTGCTTGGAATGCCGACAGGATATCTCTATTGCTATTCTGATAGCTCATGACATGGAACAGAGATATCACAGCATCATATTTTTCATTTGACTCATATGTTCTTACATCTGCCACCTGGAAATCTATTTCCGTGTTCTCAGTCGCCGCATTCTCCCGTGCAATTTTAATCATAAGAGAACTCATATCTACCCCTGTGCACCGATAACCCAGCCGTGAGAGTGCAAGATCATGCCTACCAGTACCACACCCATAATTGATGATTCTTTTAATGTCACAACCATACCTTTTCAGCAGCTTATCTACCTGCCGACTTTCCGCCTCATAATCCTTATTCTGATAAAATGCATTGTAATAGTATGCATAATCCCGAAAAACTTCCATGCTCATCTCCTCATTTCAAGCACTATAAATTATAAATATTTTCTATTGTATCCGTGCATCCCGTTTCTATATCAAGCAATTCCATCGGCCGTATGCATTCCAGCCTGTCACTTCCTTTTAGATATGTAAGGTTTCCTGCCTGATCTCTGCTCTCCCTGTATTTGCTTTCAACAAACTTTTCCGCATTTGCAGACAACTTATCTTGTGTCATACAATCTTTTCTGACAAAGAACGCATTATTGCCAGCAGAATTACTTCCCATATAATAATATCCGTACTCTTCTGCCTAGCCACAAAAAGCCGCAATAGAGCATCCCCAATACAAATTGCTGTAATGCTTTTTGGTACGGGTAAATTCTGCATCATATGGCACCGTAACTTTTTTCTCAGCTCCAAATATATTATTATATTCACAGATTAAAATATGCGGAGATACACAATCAATAGCATTTAATATCCACCAGTCGTTGCCATCCAGAACTATGCTTAATATACCGACATCCCCTCGAAAGCCTACTTAGGCAATAAGCTGATTAATATTATCCCTTGTGATAAACGGTGCAACAGTTTTTAGATCATACCTCCACAAATCTTCCCAGCTATTAAGTTGTTTTATATTTTCCTCACTGCCATCCATTACCAATCCACTCCAATTATCATTCAGCAATAAAAATCTTGTATTGGTCTCTGAATAATCTTCCACTCCAAATTCAATAAATGTCTTACTTTCAATATCAATATTATGGATCAGCCACTGAAGAATCCCATCTTCCCCGAACTGCGAATATACTTGAAACTCTACCTCTTCCAATGAGTACCATTTCTTGTCCCGCACCGCATTTGCCAAAACCCTGGCATTTATAAAGAGATCCTTTTGTAGTGTGTACCCTAATTTTTTTATATCTTTTTCGTATCCATTTGAAAAAGGGATATTACTCTTTAGAATATCAAGTATCACACAATTGATCCCTAATCGCTGCAAAGTGCATCGAAATAATAACAATATAATCAAATTCCAGCTCCCTTAATTTATCAGGATCTGTCACTTCCGGTAAGGACCACTTTGCAGAATCATTATCACTTAATGCTACAATTTCTGCTTTTGAATCGTCGTATAGATTCAAAAAACACCGATAAATTTTTCCCAAACCAAAACAAAAAATTCTTTTTTCAATGTAATATTCTCCTTTTTAACTCAATAGCCTGGAAGCATTTTTCGCTCCTTGTACACCACTTCATCTGCATTAATGCCTGCAAAACGCTTTTTGTCCTCGTCTCCTGCATATGGTCCCTGCTTCACCTCTATCATTTCTACCTCTTCCACCACACAAAAGCCATGCCCTCCTGACACTAGTAAAATAGCGTCTCCCGCATATAACTCTTTGCTTTCCAGATAATCCTCATATTCATCATAAAAATCTACCCGCAGTATACCCTTCTTAATAAATAGCACCTCCTGCGTCATTACCACATTTCGATGAACCAAATTGTGTACATGAGCATCTATCACCTTTCCAACCGGATGATGCATATATGCCACCTGTTGGGAATAGACATTGGGTGTAATAAAATCTACACCGGCACAGGAATAATCATTGCGAATAATCATCGCCAATACTTTGCTCTTCTTTTTTACTTCTTCAATCTTTCCCATTCCAACATCTCCTCTGTCTAAATTGACAATGTGCATTGTATTACTATACTTGCATCATTATCTTTCTAGCCCCTGTCACGACTCGTTCCATTTGTTCTATAGTCAGTACAAGTCCACTGGGGATATAAAGTCCTTTTCTAGCAAGGTACTCCGCATTAGGATATGTTTCATTTTCAAATAATCCCTCCCTCTGACATACCGGCTGTTCATGCATACACCAGAAAAATGTTCTGCTGCCGATACCCTCATCCGCCAAAAGTTTCTGGACTGTTCTATTGTCAACGTGAATTTGTCTGTCTAGCACAATACCATATACCCAATAAATATTATCCGCATAGTCCGTCTCGGGAATTGGCAAAAGCACTCCCTCTATATCCTGTAATCATTCCGTATAGTATTTACCCATCGCCCGTTTTCGCTCCACAAACTCATCCAGACGCTCAAGCTGCGCAAGACCGACTGCCGCCTGTAAATTAGTGAACCGATAATTACCGCTAATCTCATCATGTACATAACGGACATCTTTTTTGAAACAGAGATTGCGAAGCATCCGGCACCGTTCCGCCAGCTCTTCATCATCCGTCACCACCATGCCGCCTTCACCTGTAGTAATATGTTTATTTGGATAAAAGCTAAATACACTGATATCACCGAAACTTCCGCAAGGTTTTCCCCGGTAAATCTGACCGTGCATCTCCGCCGCATCTTCTATAATTTTTAAATTATACTTTTTCGCCGGCGCAAGAATTTGATCCATTTCTACTGGAAGTCCATATAGGTGAACTATCATGATCGCTTTTGTTTTCGGCGTTATCTTTGCCTCAATCTCTTCCACCTTCATGTTCCAGGTACGTATATCACTGTCAGCTAACACCGGAATCGCCCCTGGCTTGGTAACTGCCATGGCACAGAATATAATGCATCTTCCTTCACCCACAACTGTACCTTGATCTGAAGACGTTCGGGTTTATCAATATCAATCCTGGTAAAATACTTACTGTCCAAGTTATAAACCCATATTGCTTGCCCAACCCCGGAATACAGAAAATGTCCTTTCCATATTTTAAGCAGCTCGGAGTCAGCCGAAATTTGCATATATCCAAGTCAGGAGTCTCGACAGCTTCATCGCATTTTCCTGTAGTCAGATTTGCGTGAAACAGGATATTACTCATGCCTCCAACAGACCATACATCATCTTCTTCAATCCACCAATTATCACTCCATATAAACTCTTCATTTTTATTTTTCATTTACTATTCCTTTAAAACCAACAAGATCCCGCATACTCTACATCCTGTACCATGGATACCTTTCCAGCCTTCTTATACAGCTGCATCACCGAACCCACATCTCCATAATACGCATCACTAATCACCACAGCCCGGTCCACATCCGCCGTATCGTCATAAATCCCCCACCCTTCCTCAATATACCGATCCCTAATCTCTTTATATGCTTCCCAAAGCTGCGGCCGCATACTCTCAATTGTCGCCTGTATCAATGGATGCGGTCTCCACAGCAACGCTACCTCATCCCGATTCTCCTTAAAAACATCAAACACCGACTCCATCTTTTGAAGCATCTTCTTTTCATGATGTAAAAGCGGGCCCACACTGGTATTGTAAAATACTATCTTCTTCCAGCTCCCATCCGGTTTCTCAATCACCTTCAGCCACTCCGCCGGAATATCCAAATCTTCCTTTCTAGTATTCAATACCTTATCAACTTTCGGGGACCCAAACCCCAGAAACTTCTTCTCCAGAAACATCCTATCCACATGTTCCCCCGGCAGTCCTATTTCCTTTGCGGCTTTCATATACTCATTAATGTAGATCTGCCGCATGTTTTCAGACTGCACGACTACCCGGTGTAAAGCAGAAATGCTTCATGTCGTCAATCTCCGATTGATTATCCGGTTCGGTCTCTCCTAATATAAAATAAGATATATACACAAATTATCTGTATAGTCTCTCAAGTTTTTAGAATAGAAATAAGGATGCACGCTTGTCACATGATTGTGTTCATCATATGGATTATGTATATAAATAACGCCCGGGTGACGTGCTTCCAGATCATAATCATCGTACCGGGTAACTGGCACATAATCTGGATACTGATCGCCCTCATAATGCTCTTCTTTAAAACTCCCATCCGGGTTTTTATCAAAGTAGGGAATCGGAATTACATAAGCGTCACAGTCAGGATCTTCATCCGCTGCCTTCCACACGCTCTCAAGCGAATCCCACATAGATGCTTTATAAGGAAGAAACACGACTTCCTTTTTATCATCCGGCATGTCGTACTTAATACTGTTTTGCAGACCGGTCAATTGTTTCTGAATTTTCTTTGATACTTTCCGGCATACATTTTCATCAGAAAGACTCTCGCTCATTTGATAGATATTTTCACAATAATCCTCAAGCGTGCGCACGAGCGGCGCAAATCTTTCATCGAGGGTATCTATGTAAGTGCCAAGGGTAATCGCTGACTCTTGACACTGCACCAGCGCCTCTGCCACCCCTTTCGGATTAGATGTAACAGTTTTTACAATAGCATCGTTGGCACGAAGCAGTGTGTCCACAGTCTGAAGCATATGTTTTTTTGTATTTCTCCACCACTGCCATCCTCTCTGTTTTTGCTTTTGTAAAATAAGCCGAGAGCAACCCAAGCTGTTCCCGCAGCCTGCTTGCCGTCATCTCGTTCTGCACAGTATAACCGGTATATATTTTAGACAGGCTCCTAATACGCCATAACGCCGATACACGCAATTTTTGACCGTTCTGTAATCCTTTGCAATGTCCTGCCACTTTTTCATATCAACCACCGGGATGGATTCGCCGTTATATTGGTGGGCAGTCCTGCGCATCGTGTTTGACGTCATTCCGTTTAATATTTTGCAAATTTTATGTGTTCTGCAAAATTTGGAACGCCCCTATATATGCTTTCCTGCAAAACAAACGTTTTTGTATGCAAGGTATATATCGTCATAAATTATACTTTATATAAGTCTGTTTGTCAATTTTGTCACAGAAGACAATGTTGTCATCTTTTGGCAGCGTTACAGTTCACACCAACGCCAGATTTTGCATCTATTTACAATTATTCGGTGCGAATTCCAACATCTGATACACACGAAATGCCCGAAAGCAGGCGTTTTGGCACCAGCTCTGGCACCATGCAGTAAATACATGGCGCGGGTGTGAAAAGTAACTTGTCAGCAATCTCTTAGCATTTTCTAAATTCTGTAAATTCGAGATACATGTCTTCATAAATGCCAACCGGAATCCGTTCGGAAAAAGTATGGCACACAGGAATATCCCATTTGTCCGCTTCATATACTGTAACGGTTTCTTTTTTCGGATCGACAATCCAATATTCCCGCACACCTGCCTCCTGATAAAGAACAGGTTTCCGTACATAATCCATCTTTCTGCTGGAAGGCGACACAATTTCAATTACCAGATCAGGCGCGCCGTGACAGCCTTTTTCATCCAGACGATCCCCGTGACAGATCACCGAAATGTCAGGTTCTACATAGTTCCGGTCGTCCTTCTTAATGTAAACACCAAAGGGTGCGGGAAGAAGTTCGCAATTACCCTTGTTCTTTCGGATATACGTTTCAATTTCAAAAATAAGTTTTACAAGAATCCTCTGGTGTACGGTCATTGGCGGTGACATCATAAACATTTCGCCGTCTATCAGTTCAGCGCGTTCTCCATCCGGAAGTGCTTCAATATCCGCAATCGTATGGCCTTTTCCACCCTTAATCTTCATAAACAGTTCCTCTTTTCTGATTTGTGCATGATCCATGACTTGTCCTCCTGTTCCGCAGGAGAGTCGGATTGTCTGTATTTCGGTCGCCAGACTCCGTTTTGAATCCCCTGCTCTTAAATTGTGTTGGTTGATTTAAAAGCATAGAAATTCTGAAACGCAGATTGGAAATCGATATCGGAATCGATTTGTTTGATTCCGGCGCGAAATATGATCACACCGAACATTTGTTGTCGAGAAAATAATATGCTTTGTGATTATTATAGGAAAGCGCCTGGGCTGTGTCAAGCACGAAAAAGCGTTTCCACTAAACTAAATGTAAATTTTTGTCATAAATTGTCACGGTGGCTGTCATTAATGGTATATTTGTTGTCAAAAAAGTGGTCAGAAAGGAGAATCTTATATGCCAAGAAGAGGTGACAACATCAGAAAACGTACAGACGGAAGATGGGAGGGACGCTATGCGGTAATGTCTGCCGAAGGAGAAAAGCGGTACCTGTCGGTTTATGGAAAAACCTACAGTGAGGTGAAAGAAAAACTTGCCGCCAGAATATATGTATTAAGCAGGACAGATTCACCCAACCTGCCGGCTGCCCAGATCAGCGGCAGATTGCAGGTTTGTGATGCCAATTTTTGCACACTCATGGAAGAGTGGTTGGAAGAGGTTTCACAGTATAGAAAATACTCTACCTATATTAAGTATAAAAAACTATGCATACGCCATATTCAACCCCTCTTTTCTTCTGACAAACTTTCCCGAATGTCCAACAGCCGTATCCAGGCTCAACTGGCGACACTGGAAGTATCGGATTCGACGAGGCAGAGCGTGCTTGCTGCTGTCAAACAGACTTTGCGCTATGCTGAAAAGCAATACGGATATCCTATGCCCGCGATTACAAACTGTAATAGTTCCTTGCAGAAAAAAGTATCCTCTATTGAGATTATGAATCGCACGGAACAGGCAAAACTGATTCAGTTTCTCTACAATAATATGAATAATTCCAAAGCAGGAATATATCTTTGCCTTTTTACCGGTCTTCGGTTAGGAGAAATATGTTCGCTAAAGTGGGCGGATATCGATCAGGAAAGCGGGCTGCTTCATGTCAACAGAACCGTACAGAGGATTGAAAGTAAGGAAGGACCAGCAAAAACCACTCTTTTAGAAACGCCTCCTAAAAGCGTTTTTTCCAAACGGGACATTCCCATCTCAGATACACTGCTGTCAATGCTCACCGAATTTCGACAGGAAGGGCAGGAATACTTCCTGCAAAAAAATAAGCCCATGGAACCGCGGACTTATCAAAATCATTTCAAAAAATATCTGGAAGAGATCAATGTGCCAAATTATAACTTTCATATTTTGCGTCACACTTTTGCCACCAACTGCATTGACAGCGGAATGGATGTTAAGTGTCTGAGTGAAATTCTGGGACATTCCAATGTGCAGATTACCCTGAACAGATATGTGCATCCCAGCATGGATACCAAAAGAAAATACCTCAACGCACTTTCCGCTGATTATGGCCAGTTTTGTGGTCAGATATAGAAAAAAATCGCTTGTACAAGAGAAACGACAGACATTTCGCAGAATACTCAATTCTGCGAATTTTTTTGACTAAATAACCTCTTTCCGCCGGGAAGCATTATCATACAGTATCCCCCGCCTTCCTCCGCATTTCCGAACCGGATCTTCCCGCCATGCGCCACAATAATCTTTTTCACGATCTCCAGGCCCCGGATATTCTCACCTGCCAGGTCTTTCTTTCTGCTGCACAGACGGCGCAGGACTTCCGCGGAATAGCCCACACCGTTATCTTCCAGACGGATATGACATTTCCCTTTTTCCTCCCACATGGCAATCGTAATTTCTACCAGTCCGTTTTTTCCGCTGTGTTTCATACTGTTATTGATCAAATTTCGGAATACCCGCATGAAAAGCTGTCTGTCAGCATTGATGTACAACTGCTCCGCAGCCGGCTCAATCCGTGTGTCAATTTCCAGTTCTCCCGGCACAGAATCATTTAGGAAAGAAACCGCAACACTCCTGATAATCTCCGCCGGACGCACCTTTTCCTTCCGCAATGCCTGCATGGAATGCTCCAGCTGTGAAGTCAGATTTAAATCGGCAATCAGCTCTTTCATCACTACGCTTTGATGGCGGATCACCGATGCCTGCTGCCTCGCATCCTCCGGCAGTTCTTCACTGTGCTCCAAGGTGTCGGCATATCCCATCACCACAGAAAGAGGCGTGCGAATATCATGGGAAATGCCAGCGATCCATTCCATGCGCGCCCGCTCCCTGTTCCTCGTGAACCGCTTTGTAAAAACAAAGGCAAAAACCACAATCCATGCGAAATTTATAAAGAAAAATGCCAGAATCGTCCGTTTGACAAAGTCCATCCACGGAATAGTAAATTCTACCGTATATTTCCACATGGTTTCTTTCTGCATCCCCACAATCATAATGCGGTCATCCCAGACACGCATCCGTACAGGATATCCTTTCAGATACCATTTGCTCATGCGGGCAATGTCCGATCTGCTGTACGTATCTTCCAGCTCCTCCGGTTTCCGGACGCTCCAGATTACCTTCCCGTTTTCATCAAGAAGCATGGCCCACTGGTTTTTCTCTTCCAGTTCTTCCTCCATGTCGCTGTCAAGTACATAACCGTTCTCTGTAAACGTAAGCGCCTCCATAACACTTCCCCCGTAAATATAATGATTATCTGTTTCCGCATAGACAGCCGCTGCCGCAAACAGAAACACCATATTGAGTATCAAGGTCAGAACTGCAACTCCCAAAACCGCCAGCACCCAATAGCCAAAAAGACGTGCTGCTCTTCTGTAATTATAATTGATCCGTTCCGTTTTATCCCTTTTCATACCAGTCTGTACCCCAGTCCTCTCACCGTCAGCAGATACTTCGGGCGGGAAGGGTCTTCCTCAATTTTTTCCCGCAGCCTGCGGATATGCACGACAAGTGTGTTTTCGTATCCATAATTTTCTTCCTGCCAGACGGCATCACACAATGCGTCAATGGTCACGATCCGTCCCCGCTCCTGCGCCAGTTTCTGTAAGATGGCATACTCTTTCGCAGTCAAGGTAGTTTCCCTGTTATTTTCTACCGCGCTGTCTTCTGTATCATGAGCGGCTCTGCGTCTGTCGCTACCATCGTGTACCATCCCGTCCGGGCTTTTATCAATCGCACTGTTCTCCGCTCTGTGCTTTTCATCCGCTTCTTCATCTTGCAAGTCTGCGCTGCCCTTTTCCTTCTGCAGATCCGCGTTCCAATGCACAACTCCGCTGCCCAGATCAACCGTACATCTGCCAAGTACGATTTTCTCCATCTCCTGCATGCTCTTTACCCGGTACACCCGTTTGAGCACCGCCGTCACCCGCAGGATCAATTCTTCCGGCAAAAAAGGCTTTGTGATATAATCGTCCGCACCAAGCCCCAGTCCCCGCAGACGGCTTTCATCCTCATCCCGTGCCGAGAGGAAGATCACGGGAACTTCCGACATCTGCCGCAGCTTTTTTAGCAAAGAAAAACCATTCCCGTCTGGCAGCATAACGTCCAAAAGGACAAGATGCGGCTCTTTCAGTGCAAACAGCTCCTCCGCTTCCATACAGTCTGCCGCCACCGTCACGTTATGAAATCCCGCACGGCGAAGGAATCCGCTCACCATATCACGCAGAGCCTTCTCATCATCTACCAGCAGGATTTTGCAGTCGTATAAATTCATAAACATAACTCCTCATCTTGAAGATATTTTTCAGATGTAGCATGCGCCACACTGTTATGCAGCGAAATTCTTTCTATCTAATATCAGTATATTGCTTCCCGCATTTTCTGAAAAGCTTCCTGTGCGTTTCTTAAGGTAAATGTAATCTCCCCTTCATTCCCAGGTAAGCCAGAATTATTATCCTGTCTATAACAGGCAGGCAAACTCTGTGTGCAAAGATACGCCTTCTGCAACAAGCGGTAATCCTTGCAGAAAATCCGGTTTCATGTGCAAGCAGGAAACGTCTGCCACAACATAAATTTTTTGAATCTATATTTAAGAAAGGACAAAAAGCTATGCCAACAAAAAATCTGGTAGAAACCCATAACCTCACAAAACAGTACGGCAAAATCCACTGTGTGAACGCCGTCAACATGCAGGTGCCGACGGGTGCGATCTACGGCTTTCTCGGGCCGAACGGCGCGGGCAAGTCCACCACCTTAAAAATGATTCTCGGACTTGCCAGACCCACGGAAGGCAGTATCACGCTCTTTGGCACGCCGGTCATCGGGAAAAACCGCATGAGACTCCTCACACAGACTGGCTCATTAATCGAGTCGCCCAGTTACTACGGTCATTTGACAGGGGAAGAAAATCTGCGTATTATCCAGACGCTTAAAAACTGTGCCGAAAAGGATATCGACGAGGTGTTAAAAATTGTACGTCTGAGCGAAGCACGAAAAAAGCTGGTCAACCACTACTCCCTGGGCATGAAACAGCGTCTCGGGCTTGCCGCCGCGCTGCTTGGTTTTCCAAAACTTTTAATCCTGGATGAACCTACAAACGGGCTTGATCCGGCAGGCATTCAGGAAATGCGTGAATTGATCTGCACGCTCCCTCCCAGATATGGCATTACAGTCATTGTCTCCTCTCATCTGCTCAGCGAGATCGACCAGATGGCTGACCATGTGGGCATCATCCGAAAGGGTGAGCTGGTTTATCAAAACACGCTGGAGTCCCTGCATGCCCATTCCAAAGAACAGATTGCGCTACGCGTCAACCACACGGCGATTGCCCTCGACCTGCTCCGGCAGGACGGTATCGAAGCCACGGTGGAAAGCGGCTATCTCCTGCTGCCCATGGCGGAAGACGCCTATGTAGCAAACCTTTGCCGGCTGCTTATCGCACAGAATATATCCCTCTACCGCATTGAAAAGCGGGAGAAAAGTCTGGAAGATATATTCTTATCTCTGACAGGAAAGGAGAGCAGCTTATGATTACTCTGCGGATGGAATTTCAGAAAATAAGACGGAAAAAGATCGCGCTGACCATGTGCGCCCTGATCTGCGTCCAGTTTGCATGGCTGCTCTGGTCCGGCAGTCATCCCGACGAGAGCGGGCGGTTGCAAGGTTGGATTGAAATGCTCCACTCCCTTCCTCTGGTGAGCGTGATTATGATGCCCACCATTATGTCCGTGCTTGCCTCGCGGCTCGCCGATGTGGAGCACAAGGGCAATACCTATAAACTGTTAAACACACTGCGCCGACCGGGTGAGCTTTACCATGCAAAGGTAATCTGTGGTCTTTGCTTTATTCTTGCGATCTCAGCCGCACAGTTTATTTTTGTCATTGTCCTAGGGTACGCGCGCGATTATGCGGGGCACCCGGAATGGAACTATTATGCCAAAGCTTTTGTGCTGAATCTTGCCTGCTGCCTGTCCCTGTACTTATTACAGCTTCTTTTATCCATGCTGTTTTTTAACCAGATGATTCCTCTGGTGGTGGGGATTGGGGGCTCCATGCTGGGGCTGATTCTAATGTATATCAAAATGTACTCTTTCCTCCCCTGGGGTGGATTTCTGTCCTCGGCACAGGTGCGTATGGACTGGAACCCCGAAACAAGAGTCATTCATTTTTACTACCGCGAATATTCGACGCTTGAACTGTGCGCCGTTTTTATGATCTTTGTATGGATTGTGGTGTTCTATACAGTGGGACGAATATTATTTAAAAGAAAGGAAGTTTAAAGTCACTTGACACATGGCACAGTAATCGCTAACCTGTACCCGAAAAACGGCGCCACTGAAAACATAATTATTTGACAAGGAGGAAACTACCATGCATACATCTTATATCAGAGCCGTCAAAGCGGAATCCCTGAAACTGAAACGAAGCCCGGTATGGCTGGCATTCTACGCACTCCCCGTGATTTCTGCCTTCTTCGGCACGATGAACTACAAACTGAATATAGAAGTCCTGCAATCGGAATGGTACAGTCTGTGGAGCCAGCACACGCTTTTTCTCTGCTACCTGTTCATGCCCGCACTGATCGGCACGTACTGCTCCTATCTCTGGCGGTTGGAACACACCCGCCACAACTGGAACAGTTTTCTGACCGCGCCCCTGCCGCTTTCCAGCCTTTATCTGGGTAAGCTGACGCAGGCGGTACGGGTGTCTGTTCTCGGAAATCTCTGGATTTTCGCATTGTTTTTTATCTGCGGCACGCTCACCGGAATCCAAAGCCCGTTTCCCCGGGAAGCCCTGGAGTGGTTTCTCTGCGGCACGCTGGGCGCAGTGGCAGTCTGCTGTGTGCAGCTCTTCTTCTCTCTGGTGATCCGCTCCTTTTCCATTCCTATCGGCATAGCGCTTGCCGGAGGTATTTTCGGGCTGTATATGACCAACCACGATTACGGCATGGATTATCCCTACTCCATTTACTGTCTGGGAATGCGCGCCAACAATCCAAATATGGAAATCAGCATATCGACTCTCGTGGTCAATTCCATCGGATATATGATCGTTTTCGCTACGCTGTCCATTTTTTATCTGCGCAGGCATGAAATTGCCGCCAACTGATACGTTGGATTTACAGTAAAATGAGCATTATATTCTGGCAACAGATTGGCAAGATTATATAACAATCTGTTGCCGCCCTCTGTCCTGCTGTGCTATCTGTATAATAAACTCTATTGCCGCCACCATCTTTATTTCTTCTGTACGATATTTTATAAAGTGTATAATTTATTTGGTCAGGCATTGTTTATCCAACAATTCCTTCAGCGCCTCCTCTCCCACGCTCACCCATGCGTCCTCCTCCTCAGCGTTTAAGCCAAGATATTCCCGCAAGGTGTCCGTGGTGTTGGAAAATCCCCACTCCTGGCTGTAGTCGTCGATTTCCTCAAATTCAATCTCGCCCGCCAGATATTTTTCCTTAAATTTCTTCTCCGTATTTTCCGCCATCTCTTCCTCCCGTGTCAGCATATACCAGCCATTTTTTATAAACAAAGTTTCGCGGCATCCCAAATCGGAACAGAGAATGCCGCTTTTTCACCTGTTATTCCTCTATTCTAATCCGTCCGCCCGCGCTTTCGCCGCAATCATCTCATAGGTCGGTGTGGGAACGCCGTATTTCTTTCCCATCCGCACGACTTCATAAATCAGCCCGTCAATCTCGGACGCCTTACCGGCGTAAATGTCGCGCTGCATGGAGGTGCTCGCCGTAGGAGTAAGTGCATCCAGAATCTGTAAATTGGTCGTGACAATATCAGTCAGGAAGGGTACGTCCATCGCCACCGCCAGCGCGTCCACCTCCCGCATCAGCTTTACAAAGGTATCCCGCGGCTCTCCTGTTACCTGCACATCCCCGGCGCTCACATGATAGTAAAGACCGCACGCAGCCATAGGAGACACATAGGCAAACTTCTGCAGAGCGTCTCTCCGAATATTCTCCGACAGCACGCCGTCGATTCCACTCTCCTTTAAGTCCTTTGCCACCTCAAAAAGTCCGGGGCAAAGTTCCTCCTTGTTCCGCACACCGTATACGATGCGGAAAATGTCTCCGTTCTGCCAGATCGTCCCCGGCTCTTTAATCTCCGCCGCAATATAGATACAGCCGTCAGTCACCAGAAGCTCCGGCAGTTTTTCCTGCATTCTGCCACCCGTCCCGTAAATATTCAAAATGGGAATCACTATCGTCGTCTCTTTCGCCACCCGCCTGATAAAAGGAATCGTTTCTTCCAGCGAATAGCCTTTCACACAGACAAAAATAATGTCCGGCTGTTCATCATAATGCGCCATGTCGGTTGCTTTCACAGGATTTACGATATAGTTTCCCTTTTTCGTGGTTTCCATCTTAAGACCCTGTTGCTGCATCTTTTTTAGGTGCTCCCCTCTCGCAATCAGGGTCACGTCCTTGCCCGCTTCTGTCATATACGCGCCGATGCTGCCGCCTGTGCCGCCCGCGCCAATCACTAAATATTTCATATGTGCCTCCGTTCTGATTGTTTTGCCACTAATCACATGATATCCGATTCCCATGTGAAAAACAAGTGCGAAGGGCGATACGCTAAAAGACCCCTCTTGACACTTCCGCATTTTAGATACATAATATTACCGTTCCTATAAGCTCCCTTTTAATAAGTAGAAACACCATTACAAACAAAACTATTTATTCTGAAGAACGGAGTGGAAAAATGTTTATTCTTTTTTTTCTGATCTGGGTGATTTTTAACGGGCAGCTTACAGCGGAAATCGCTGCCTTCGGCGTCGTCATTGCAGGGGTAATGTACTGGTTTCTATGTCAGTTTTTCAATTACCACCCCCGATACGACCTTTTTTTATGGCGGAAAGCGCCTCTTTTGCTTTACTATTTCTTTACACTGGTGGTAGAGATTCTAAAAGCAAATCTGGCTGTTTTCAAATTGATTTACACTGCCGAATATGAACTGGAACCCGCAGTCGTACATTTTAAAACCGATCTGCGATCCACTTTTGCGCGGGTGCTTCTGGCAAATTCCATCACGCTGACCCCCGGTACAATCACCGTCGCATTGACGGGCAATGAATATACGGTGCACTGTCTTGACAAGGAACTGGCGGAGGGCATTTCCTCCTCCGTGTTTATAGAACTTCTGGCTAAAATCGAAGCATGAGAAATACTTTTAAGGACGCCCCTTCATAATGCGGGACGCCAAAAATACGAAATCTCACGCAAAAGCATTGAAATGGAGGAACTATGAAAGAGTCAATTTACCACCCGCTTTTTATTCTATTACTCATTGTACTTTCCTTTATGCTGCTGGTCTGCCTGATCCGTGCCGTAAAGGGCCCCCGTGTCGCCGACCGTCTGATGGCAGTCAACATGATGGGCACGATGGTCATGGTTATGATTTCGGTTCTGGCGCTGCTTTTGCGGGAGGGTTATCTGGTAGATATCTGTCTGATTTATGCCATGATCAGCTTTCTATCCGTGGTAGTGATCTCCAAGGTTTACATTGGTATTTATGAGGAGCAGCACCACAGTCAGGAACATACGGAAGGGGGAAATGCGGATGAACGCGGCTGAATGGATCAGACTTATCATTGGATGTCTGTTTATCTTGACCGGAATGGTCATTTTTTTCACGGAGCTGTTCGGCGTCTTTCATTTTAAATATGTGCTGAACAGAATGCACGCCGCCGCCATGGGTGATACGCTCGGCATCAGCGCATGTCTGCTTGGACTGATGATTTTTTCGGGATTGAATTTTACGACGTTGAAAATGTTTTTGATTATTGTCTTTTTGTGGTTTGCTTCACCCGTCTCCTCCCATGTGCTTTCGAGACTGGAAGCAGCCACCAACGACAACCTTTCGGCGCACTGTGAACTATATGAGGATGTGGAAGTTCTCGAGCGGGAACTTGCCACCACCGTTGAAAACGGCAATACAGAGGAAAAGGAGGAGTCAGTGTAATGACAGCTTTTCAGATCATTTTGATGGGACTGTTGATCGTCTGCGCAGTCTCCGTCAGCTTTTCCAAAAACCTTTTAAACGCAATCCTGATTTATATGTCCTTCAGTCTGGTTATGTCCATGTTGTGGATCTGTCTGGAGTCTCCCGATCTGGCAATCACGGAGGCTGCCGTCGGCGCGGGAATCACCAGCGTCCTCTTCTTTGTGACGCTCAAAAAAATCCACGCGATTGACGCGTCGGAGCCTGACACAAAGGAGGAAAAGGAAAATGAGTAGGAAAAAAACGGCAGAAGAATACCAGAAAACCTTTGCCTTCCGTTTTTTCCGCTGGCTCTCCGGCGAAAAAGATCCTTATAGCGGGGAAGTGGAGATGCAGCCCCAGAAAGAATACCAGCCGGATCCGGAAGCGGCTTTGCGCCGTGAGAAAGAACACGACGCCATCATGGACAAGGTCTATGATACGGAACACAATAAATGGATGCACCTTTTTCACCGGCTGTACCAGGCGACAAGCATTCTCTTCTGCCTGTTTCTGATCGCGCTGCTTCTGGTGACGGTTTCCTATCTGCCTGCCATTGGCACGGTGACCCGCCCGGTCAACAACGAAGTGTCGGGGCGCTATATTGAAAAAGGGCTGGAGGAAACGGGCGCAATCAATATCGTTGCCGGCATGATTCTTGACTACAGGGCGTTTGACACGCTGGGCGAATCCCATGTGCTGTTTGTGGCAACCATTACCGTTCTGATCCTGCTTCGTCTGAACAAGACCGAAAAAGACGAAGCGGAAGTAAACGACCGCCGTTTCGAGCCGAAAAACGACGCGATTTTACAGCTTGTGGCGACATTCCTTGTGCCGATTATCATTATCTTCGGCATTTATATCATCTTAAACGGACACCTCGGACCGGGCGGCGGCTTCTCGGGCGGCGCGGTCATCGGCGCGGGTCTGGTGCTCTACCTGAACGCCTTCGGCTTCAAAAAGACGGAGCGGTTCTTTACGGAAAAAACTTACAAGTGGGTGTGCTTTTTCTCCCTCTCTTTTTATTGTCTGGCAAAAAGCTATTCCTTCTACACAGGTGCCAACCAGCTTCACAGCGTGATACCGAAGGGAACCCCCGGCGCCATCCTGTCAAGTGGTCTGATCCTGCCTTTGAATATCGCGGTAGGGCTTGTGGTGGCATGTACGATTTATGCTTTTTACGCCATGTTCCGAAAAGGGGGATTTTAGGATGGGTCCGAATTTATTTACAAACTACGGGGAAGCCGTCTCAGCGATTCTCTTCTGTATCGGCTTTACCAATCTGCTCCTGCAGACCAATCTGATCAAGAAAATTATCGGTTTAAATATCATGGACAGCGCGATTTACCTCTTTCTGGCGGAAAAAGGCTATATCGCCGGGCGGATTGCGCCCATTGTGGTAAACGGCGTCACCAGCACGGAGCGTTACATCAATCCGATCCCCAGCGGACTTGTGCTGACAGGTATCGTGGTTTCCGTCTCCGTGACCGCGCTCATGCTGTCCCTGACGATCCGGCTTTACACGAGATACCACACGCTGGATCTGGACGAAATATCCACGCAACTGAAGAAGGAGGGAAAATAATATGAATTTTATCTGCAATTTTCCCTTTTTCTCTATCCTTTTGAGCCTTTTTTCGGGCACGATCTGCTCTGTGCTTCCTGCAAAGGCGGCAAAGATTGTTAACCGTGTGGTCATCATCGTCATCGGACTGATGTCAGCTGTACTGCTCCTATATCTTCTCTCCACAGGTGAATCCTTCATTTACTGGATGGGGCACTTCCCCGCGCCTTGGGGCAATGAGATCCGCGCCGGCGTGCTGGAAGCGGGCATGGCGCTCTTCTTCTGCATCATCATGTATCTGTCCATGGCGGGCGGCGCCCACAAACTGCCCGGCGAGGTGGTGGAGAGCAAACATAATTTGTACTATATCCTTGTAAACCTTCTGCTGAGCTCCCTGCTCGCGCTGGTCTACACCAACGATATGTTCACCGCTTATGTCTTTGTGGAGATTAACACGATCTCCGCCTGCGGTCTGATTATGATAAGACAGGTGGGACGGACGATTGAGGCTGCCGTCCGCTATATGATTATGAGTCTGCTCGGTTCTGGTCTTTTACTCTTCGGGCTCTGTATCATGTACGACCTGACAGGGCATCTGTTAATGAGCAATATCAAGGAGTCGGTAGGGCTTATTATGGCAAACGGCGAATACCAGATTCCCCTGATTGTCTCGGTGGCTCTGATGTGTATCGGTCTGTGCATCAAGAGCGCGCTGTTCCCCTTCCACGCATGGCTGCCGGACGCTTACGGATACTCCACGGTATCCTCCGCCGCGATCCTCTCCAGTCTGGTGTCCAAAGGGTATATCTTTCTGCTGATAAAAATCATTTACCGCGTGATCGGTTTTGACATCTTTAACAGCACAAGAATCATCGACGTACTCTTTGTGTTCGGATTGATGGGCATGATCTTCGGCTCCCTCTCCGCCATCAAGGAAAACGATATCCGCAGGATGATCGCTTTCTCCTCGGTGGCGCAGATCGGCTATATTTACATGGGTTTCGGCATGGGCACGCAGGCGGGCATGGTGGCAAGCATTTTCCATATTTTGTCCCATGCGGCTACGAAGTCCCTGCTCTTTATCGCCGCCATCGGCCTTACGGACGTTTCCGGCGGCAGCCGCAAACTTAACGATCTGACGGGCGCGGCATACCGCAATAAGTGGGCAGGCGCTGCCTTTACGGTGGGATCGCTGTCCATGGTGGGCATTCCGCTCTTTTCCGGCTTCATCAGCAAGCTGCTCTTTGCGCAGGCAGCCGTACAGGTGGAAGGCAAGATGCTGGCATCGCTGATTGTTCTGGGCATAAGCACGGTTTTAAACGCGGTCTACTTTATGAAGACCGTAATCCGTATTTATACGTCCGCGGCAGACACACCCTATATGAGCATTACCTTCCGGGACAGAAAGCCTTATACCGTGACGCTTGTCTGTTTTATCCTGTTAAATATCATTCTGGGCGTGAGCTCTCAACCGGTTGTAGATATGATCGGGCAGGGACTCGCCATGTTTGCGTAACTTGATGCCAGTTTTCAAGGAGGTGATGGCATGTATTTCATATTACTATCCATCTTTTTTCCTATATTAGCAGGATTGTTTCTGCTGATCCACTATCGGACGCCCCTTTCCGGGGAAAAGAAAAATGCCGGGAGAAAATCCTTGCTTCTTCTGACAGGCTGTTCCCTTGTCATCACAGCCGTTTTTGTTGTCATTGCGCTGTTCTGCGAAGGAGAGGGCTTTATCCTGTTCTATCTGACAAAAGACCTTCCGATTTATTTCCGGATTGACAATGTGGGCAGGCTTTTTTCCGCGCTTGCGGTGATTGTTATTCCGTGCGCAGGCTTTTTCTCCTTCGAGTACATGAAGCACGAGGAGCGGGAGGGACGTTATTACGGCTTTTACCTGTTAGTTTTCGGTGTGCTGAACGCCCTCTGTTTTTCGGGAAATCTGATTACCTTTTATCTGTTCTTTGAACTGTTAACCATGTCCTCCATGCCCCTCGTTCTGCATAGCGGTTCCAAGGAGGCAGTTATGGCGGGACTGAAATACTTATTTTATTCCCTGTGCGGCGCGTATGCGGCATTGTTTGGCATCTATTTCCTCTATCGGAACTGCGACTCGCTGACTTTCACAGTGGACGGTGCGCTTCGTGCCTCCGCCATAACAGAACATGGCACTTTCCTTTTGGCTGTGGCTTTCATCATGCTCCTCGGCTTCGGCGTCAAGGCGGGCATGTTTCCCATGCACGCATGGCTGCCCACAGCGCATCCTGTCGCGCCGGCACCGGCTTCCGCGGTTCTTTCCGCCCTTATTGTAAAGGCAGGCGTACTCGCCGTTATCCGCGTACTCGGCATGTTTGGCAGGGATTTTCTGAAGGGAACGTGGGTACAGACCGCATGGCTTTGTCTGACGCTGATCACGGTATTTATGGGATCGCTCCTCGCCTATCGGGAACCTGTGCTAAAAAAGAGACTTGCCTATTCCACGGTAAGCCAGCTCTCCTACATTCTGTTCGGTCTCGCCGTTATGGATGAGACCGCTTTTGTGGGCAGTTTTCTGCACATATTGGCACACGGATTTATCAAAGCGGCACTGTTTCTGTGCGCCGGCGCCATTATCTACAAAACAGGAAAAACGCGGGTGGAGGAAATGCGCGGCATCGGCAAGGAAATGCCCGTTACCATGTGGTGTTTCACGATCGCTTCCCTCGGGCTGATCGGCATTCCCCCCACAGGCGGTTTCCTCAGCAAATGGTATCTGGCGCTTGGCTCCTTAAATAGCGGCATTCCTGTTTTTGATGTACTCGGCCCGGTCATTCTTCTCGTGAGCGCATTGCTGACAGCGGGATATCTTCTGCCACTTTCCATACACGGCTTTTTCCCGGGTGCAGCGTACGATTACGGCAGTCTGCAGAAGAGAGAACCGTGTAAACTGATGACAGTACCAATTTCTATACTGACAACCTTGTCAGTTTTAATCGGTATCTTTCCGCACTTGATTATTGCCGTCATTCATATGGCGGCTGCAGGGAGGTGATATTGTGATTGTTACAGTGATCTTGATTCCTTTTATCGCGGGGATTCTGGTGCCTGCCATTCCTTTTCAGAAGAGATGGCAGAAAGAAGTGTTTCTGGAAACGGCGGTGGTGCTAAACAGCATCCTCGTCTGGTACCTGCTCCTGCACCACTCCGACAGCACCTTCCTTCTGGCGCACTTTACGGGCAATCTGAATATCAGCTTCCGCGTGGACGGCATGAGCATGGTGTTTGCGGGGCTTGTGTCCGCACTCTGGCCCTTTGCCACCCTGTATGCCTTTGAATACATGACGAAAGAAGAGCATGAAAATGTGTTTTTTCTCTTCTATACGCTGACTTACGGCGTGACGCTGGGCATTGCCCTCGCCGCCAATCTGCTGACCATGTATTTCTTTTATGAGCTGCTGACACTGGTCACGGTACCTCTTGTCATGCACACGCTGACCCGCGAGGCGGTTCTGGCAAGCCGCAAATACCTTTATTATTCGCTGGGCGGCGCGGCTTTCGCATTCCTCGGTCTGATTATGGTCATTGTCTACGGCAGCACAACGGATTTTATTCTGGGAGGTGTGCTCGATCCGGCGAAAACCGTTGGGAAAACGAATGTTTTATTACTGATATATGTGATGGCGTTTATGGGATTCGGTGTAAAGGCGGCAGTCTGTCCCTTTAACTCATGGCTGCCACAGGCAGGTGTGGCACCCACACCCGTCACCGCACTGCTCCATGCAGTCGCCGTAGTAAAATCCGGTGCATTCGCCATCATAAGGCTGACTTATTACAGTTTCGGCACAAATTTCCTGAAAGGCACATGGGCGCAGTATGCGGTCATGTCTGTCGTCATGTTTACCATCGTATACGGCTGCAGCCGTGCCGTGAAAGAGACGCACCTCAAGCGGCGGCTGGCATACTCCACCATCAGCAACCTGTCCTACATCCTTTTCGGCGCAGTCATTATGACGCCGCTGGGACTTGTGGGCGCGCTGACCCATCTTGTATTCCACGCGGTTATGAAGATCAGTTCCTTCTTCTGTGCAGGTGCGGTCATGCACCAGACAGACCGCCATTATGTACATGAACTAAATGGACTGGGATATAAAATGCCTCGTGTATTCGGCATTTTCACAATATCTGCACTGGCGCTCATGGGCGTCCCGGGGCTTGCAGGTTTTGTCAGCAAGTGGAATCTTGCCGGGGCTGCGGTGGAAAGCGGCAATCCTCTCGCATGGGGCGGCATTGCCTGCCTGCTGGTGTCGGCGCTTCTGACGGCAATTTATATGCTGACGATTGTGGTGCGGGCGTTCTTTCCCGGAAAGGATTTCGACTATAGCACGATTTCCGATATCCGTGATCCCAACTGGAAGATGCTGCTGCCGCTGTTTGTGTTCACTGTATTTATCATACTGTTTGGCGTTTATTCCCAGCCGGTTGTGGACTTTTTTATAAAAGTGGCAAATGGAGCCGTATAAGCAATCGGGTTTACAGTATATCCACTGTTAAATTGTACGCTATTGGAAATACGCATCCAGTCCCGAAAATACCTGGTATTTTATGGCTTAGCCGCGACAGGAAAGCACAGGCGTCTGCCACACGTATTATGGAGGTTACCATGTATAACTATACAGATATTATCATAATCAGCATTGTTTTCCTGCCCATGCTTGCGGCATTTGTAAGTTACGGCATCGGAAGAAAAAATAAGGACGGGCGAAGCATTTTTTCTGATATCATAGCAGGCATCACCTTTGTTCTCTGTATGATACTTGTCATACAAATGCTTACGGGCGCGACCGAAGGCATTCTTGTGGAGATTCCTTATGTGTGCGGAATGGGACTGCATTTTACTTTGGACGGTTTCCGCGCGCTGTACGGCACCATCGCCGCCTTCATGTGGTTTATGACCACGCTCTTTTCCAGCGAATACTTCGGGCACTACAGAAACAGGAACCGCTACTATCTGTTTCTGCTGCTGACACTTGGCGCAACCGAGGGCGTATTTTTCTCCGCCGACTTTTTTACCACCTTTGTCTTCTTTGAAATGATGTCGTTCACCTCCTATGTATGGGTGGTGCACGATGAGAAGCCAGAATCCCTGCGTGCCGGCGCGACTTATCTGGCAGTAGCGGTGATGGGCGGACTGGTGATGCTGATGGGCATTTTCCTCTTATATGACATGACAGGAACATTAAACTTTGCAGAGCTGAGCGGCTGCTATGATAACTATGTGCTTACAACTTCCAGCAGGATTCCCGAAAAGAAACTCTGGGCTGCGGGGCTCTGTCTGCTGTTTGGCTTCGGCGCCAAAGCCGGTGCGTTCCCGCTGCACATCTGGCTGCCAAAGGCGCACCCGGTAGCTCCCGCCCCCGCTTCGGCTCTCCTTTCCGGCATTTTGACCAAAGCGGGTATGTACGGCATACTCATCCTGACCGCCTATGTCTTCTTCCAAAATGCGGCGTGGGGCGGTCTGATTCTTATCTTAGGCGTTTTTACCATGGTGATCGGCGCGCTGCTGGCACTTTTCTCCGTTGACCTGAAGAGGACACTCGCCTGCTCTTCCGTCTCCCAGATCGGCTTTATTCTCGTGGGCGTGGGCATGGCGGGGCTGCTTGGAAAAGAAAATACCATCGCGCTGCGCGGCAGCCTTCTGCATATGGTAAACCACTCCCTGATCAAGCTGGTACTGTTTATGGCTGCGGGCGTTGTCTTTATGAATGTGCACAAACTGGATCTGAATGAAATCCGCGGTTTCGGGCGGAAAAAACCGCTCTTAAACGTTATCTTTCTGATGGGCGCCTTAGGGATCGGCGGCATACCGCTCTTTAACGGCTATGTCAGCAAGACCCTGCTCCATGAGAGCATCGTGGAATATATGGTACTGATCAATGCGGGTGTTATCCGTGCATTTTTCGGCACCTCCTTCATGCGCACCGTCGAATGGATTTTCCTTTTAAGCGGCGGACTGACCATCGCTTACATGACCAAACTTTACGTCTGTCTCTTCGTGGAGAAAAATGCGGACCATGCCGTACAGCAAAAATATGACGCGATGCAGGGCAGCTACATGAACCGGGCGAGCGCCTTTGCCCTCACCGTAAGCGCCGTCCTGCTGCCGGTTATGGGATTTCTGCCGGGAATTGTCATGGACGGCATCGCCGATATGGGGCAGAGCTTTCTTCATACAAACATCATGGAAAAGATTTCTTACTTCTCTTTTAGCAACCTGAAGGGGGCACTGATTTCTCTCGCCTTTGGCGCATTGATTTATGTCTTTATCGTGCGTTTTCTGCTTATGAAAAAATCGAGCACTGTCGCGCTCGATTCAGAGAATGCTGCGCATTCTCCGTCCATGGTTTACGCCGGCGCAAGGAAACATTATATAAATTGCATACCAGTCTGGCTGGATCTGGAAAACCTGATCTACCGCCCTGTGCTGTTACAGATTCTGCCCTTTACCTTCGGTATGCTCTGCCGTTTTCTGGACAGTCTGGTCGATACGATCGTTGTTGTGCTCAGAAAAACTGTCTACCGCGACGAAAAACTGCCTCACGAACGACCCGAAGGCAATGTGTTTACGCACCTTGCCGCCTGTGCCGCCTCCTTTTTCGAGGGACTCGGCAATCTGATTTTGCGCCGCAAGAACCCGAAAAAGCAGGATTATGAGCATAAACTGGCACTGATGCATGAGGAGTGGAGCGAAAATACCATGATGATCACCAGAAGCATGTCCTTCGGGCTGCTGCTCTTCTGCGTGGGGCTGATTCTGACGGTGGCGTATCTTTTTATTAAGGATGTATTCGGGCTTTGATTTAAAAACCGAATGCACGCCTCCATTATATGAAAGCAGGATGCCAGGGTCAGTTACCATTCGCATCCACGCCGGCTTTGTATCAATTAACGATTAGCCGGCGTGAATTGCAGCATTGACGTATACCCATTTTCCCTCTGCTTTGTGGAATTTAGACATACTATATTTTGTATGACTATTTCGATAACCAGTTTCTTTATCCTATATATTGATTTTTATATCAATTATACGGCATTTCGTTCATAATTTTTCTACAAAGTCTATGTCCGAAACTCTTTGCAAATTTCCCCTTACCGTGGTATATCTATTTTATAAGAAATTCCTTTATATATTAAATGATTCATTTCACTTGGTTTCAGACTTCATAATTGCTGATTCCTCAACTCTTTGGAGCGACGCTCCGTCTCTTTTCTAAGAAAGGAAATCACATCTATGATAAAACATATGGACAATTTTTCGCATCCCAAAAGCAGCTCCCATAAAGCCTCCGTCATGGGCCAGCAAGCGGCAGCAAATACACCGTCTGACATCGGTTCTGCATTTTGGGATGCCTGCGGAGAAATTTCCTTTAACATGACCAATGACTATATGTTCCGGGCAGTATTACAGTCCAACAATAAAGTCCTGCGCGGACTGATCTGCTCCCTGCTCCATC
>CASWVG010000008.1 GCA_949472775.1 uncultured Lachnospiraceae bacterium | reverse complement strand
TAGGAGAATGCGGAGCATTCTCTGAATCGAGCGTAGACTGTCACGTGTTGTCCAGTCGTGTAGTCATAGGAGAATGCGGAGCATTCTCTGAATCGAGCGCTTTATGCTCGATTTAGTATAGCACCAGCGGGGGCGGAACGCAATATGAGGGCGGATTTCCAGATCGAAAACAGTGAATGGAAATATGTCTTATGGAAGAAAGTGGAGAAGTAATTTTTTGCCTGGGGTTTGACAGGAAAGAGATATGTGTTATAATGTACTTGTTCAATAAGTACATTAAGTACAATAGAAAGGAAAGGAGAGAAAGTTTGGAGATCATTATCAGCAACAATGCCAATAAACCGATTTATGAGCAGATCACGTCGCAGATTAAAGCAATGATAATGAGCGGAGAACTGCAGCCGGGAGAATCCATTCCTTCCATGCGCGCTCTGGCGAAGTCCATTCATGTCAGCGTCATCACGGTGCAGAAGGCTTACGAAGATCTGCAGAGGGACGGATTTATCGACACCGCGGTGGGCAGAGGCAGCTTTGTGGCGGCGCAGAACAGGGAATTATATCAGGAGGAACAGCAGCGGATTGCGGAAGAGCATCTGCAGGCGGCGGCGGAGATCGGCAGGACGAACAATATTCCGCTGGAGAGGCTGACAAAAATACTGGCATTGTTTTATGAGGATGTAGAGTGAGGGGAACATATATAGTACAGCGACAGGGGCGTTTATTCAGGACGTGCCGGAGATCGCGGAGAAAGGAAGACACATATGGAAAATATATTGGAATTGCAAAATCTAACCAAATCTTACCCGAAATCAGACTTTACACTTGAACAGATCACTTTTTCCCTGCCTTACGGGTCGATCCTCGGGTTCGTGGGGGAAAACGGCGCCGGCAAGACGACGACCATCAACTGTATTTTAAATACGGCTGCAAAGGACAGCGGCTCGGTAAAACTCTTCGGCAAGGAAATGGGCGACGTGGATACCGATATCCGGGAAAGGATCGGTGTGGTCTACGACGGGGATAATTTCCCGGGTTTCTGGACGGCAAAGCAGATGTCGAAGGTGATGGCAGGACTTTATAAAAACTGGGATGAGGCGCTGTTTCAGAAATATCTGGAGGAGTTTCAGTTGCCGTCAAAACAGAAAATCAGGCACTATTCCAAGGGGATGACCATGAAGCTGGCAATCGCAGCCGCACTCTCGCACCACCCGGAGCTTTTGATTCTGGATGAGGCCACAAGCGGTCTTGACCCTGTGATGCGGGATGACATGCTTGATGTTTTTCTGGAATTTGTGCAGGAGGAAAATCATGCCATCCTCCTGTCGTCCCATATCACCAGCGATCTGGAAAAGGTGGCGGATACAATCGCGTTTATCCACGAAGGCAGGCTTATTCTGACGGAGGCGAAGGACGAGCTGGTCTATCGGTATGCGGTGATGCGCTGTAAGGAAAGCCAGTTTCGGACATTGGACAGGGAGGATATTCTGGCATACCGGAAGCGGGACATGCAGATCGATGTGCTGGTGGCGGATGGCAGTATGGCGAGACGTAAATATAAGGAAGTGGTGGTGGATCACACTTCGGTGGACGAGATTATGCTGCTGTTAATGAAGGGAGAGAGGATATGAGAGGACTGTTAAGAAATAACTTTTACGGGACGCTTGCGGGTGCGAAAGCGTTCGTGGGGATCGCTGTTTTGCTGGGCGCTTTTGTGGTTGCCATGGATAATGCCATTCCAACGCTTGTCATCAGCTATGCGCTTCTGGTAATGATTGGTTTTTCCCTCAATTCCATAGCCAGTATCAGAAAGGAAAGCGCCACAAAATGGGCGAAATATAAACTGACTACACCGGTCAAGAGAGCGGACATTGTGAAGAGCTTTTTTGTCAGCCAGCTTTTGTGGCTTGCTGTGGGAACCGGATTCGCCGCGGCAGCAGTTGCCCTGTCTGTCGCGCTGCACGGCTTTCCCTTTGACAGAAATACGGATCTCTTTATGCTGTTTGTGGTGGGAATCGGGATCAGCCTTTTTATGGGAGCGTTTTTTATTCCGCTCTATTTTCTCGGCGGTGAGGAGCGCAGCGAAGTGATTCTGGTGGTAAGTCTACTGGGTGGAACCGGTATGCTCATGGGATTGACCGCCTTGATTAACAAGTTATATCCGGGAAATATGACGTCCCGTCAGATCGTTCTGAGCGGTATTTTTATAATTGCATGTGGCGCGGTTGCGTTCGTATTGTCCTGCCCGGTTGCGGTGGGGGTGTTCCGGAGGAAAGAGTATTAGAAAGGAATCCTTCTTCCCGCACCATTCCCTTTTTCACAGTCTCTTTCATTTCAAAAGAAAATTTCTCAAGTACATTCCAGACAGCCGTTTTTCCGTTCCGCAGGAGCGGAATCCGGCTAACGGAAAGAATCTCCCGGATGAAGAACAATTGTTATTTTTTCACAGACGAAACAAAACCTTGCCAGGGCAGGAATGATTATAAAGTGGTGCCGCATGCAGGCAGATTAGAAAATGAGAATAAGGAAGAGAACAGGATAAAAAAGTAGAAATAGTTGTTGACAAACAATATTATATGTCATATAGTATGTGTAGAAACAATATTATACAGCATATAATATTGCACAAGTCAATAATATTATAGAACAACAGAGGTGATGGAAGGGAGGATAACTCCAAAAGGGATGACAATGAAATATGTAAAAAAGAAGAAAGGGGTCATTTACATGGTTTTTAACACAGGTGCGGCATTGCTGGACGCCATCGTGCTGGCTGTTGTGTCCCATGAGACGGAAGGAACCTATGGCTATAAGATCACGCAGGAGGTGCGGCTGGTCATAGAGATTTCCGAGTCTACGTTGTATCCGGTTCTGCGAAGGCTGCAGAAGGATGAGTGCCTGCAGATTTACGACATGGAATGCGCGGGAAGGAACAGACGATATTACAGGATTACAGAGAAAGGGAGGGCGCAGCTCAATCTTTACATCAGCGAATGGTATCGGTATTCTGCCAAATTGAACAGTATTTTTGAGGGAGGACTGAAGATTGAAAAATAAGTCTGATGACCTTATTTTTCAATCGGAAATTTGTGTAGGAGCGTCACAAATTTCTCTGATCGCAGAGCAAAATCTGATATTTTGCTCGCGTTTCTTCAGCTTAACGCTTCAGAATGGAGGAGAAAATGAATAGAGCGGAATTTATGAGCAGACTGACCGCGCTTTTACAGGATGTGCCGCCTGCGGAGCGGGAGGAGGCGATCGCTTATTATAATGAATACTTTGACGATGCGGGCGAGGGAAACGAAGCGGGCGTGATCGCCGCGCTGGGCTCGCCGGAGGAACTTGCAAAGGCGATCAAGGCAGGGCTTTTTGACGGTGGAAACGGGGGAGAGTTTACAGAGTCCGGTTTTCACGGGTATGAGCAGAGAAATAAAAACCAACTTATGTCAACCACCCAACAGCAGGGCAGCGCACAGGCAAACGGCACAGGAAACGCATACGGTGCGCAGGCAGGCGGCGCAGGAAGTGCATACGGCGGTCAGCCGAATGGGGGAAACAGTGCATACGGTTCCTACGGCCAGCAGGCGCAGGGCGCAGGCAGCGCATACGGCGGTCAGCCGAATGGGGGGAACGGTGCATATGGCGGTTACGGTCAGCGGTCAGCCGGACAGGACAGACCGCAGAAGAAACCTATGACGGGCGGACAGATCGCGCTGATTATCGTGCTGGCGGTGGTGCTATCCCCGGTCTGGATCGGTGTGCTGGGCGGGCTTTTTGGAGGCGGTGTGGGTATACTGGCCGGTCTGCTTGGCGTCTTCATTGCGTTTCTGGTGGTAGGCGTTGTGCTGACGGTGGTAGGTATCGCACTGGTGATTGCGGGATTTGTGGCCATGTTCGGCGCGCCCCTCGGAGGGCTTAGCATGATCGGCGGCGGCTTGATTCTGGTGGCGGTCGGTCTGGTGTTCATCTGGCTGATGGTACTGGTGGTAGGTACGGCGATTCCCGCCCTGTTCAGAGGATGCGTAAACCTTTGCCATAGATTGTTCCACAGGGGAGATGCGAAAGTTTAAAATTCTCTGATGAGCAATTTATGCAACAAACCGAACAAGTTCAGTTGGAATTTGTGCGGAAGCATCACAAATTCCCTTGATCGCAGAACAGAACTGGAAATTCTGCTCGCGGTTCCTGTAAATATGCCTGACGGCAAACACAGCATTGAATGCTTCGGAATGGAGGAAAGCATGAAAAAATTCACAAAGGGCTGTCTGATGACGGCGTTGGTTCTGTTTATTATAGGGCTTATTTTAAGCCTGGTGTGCGGACTGCTCGGCGGGTTCCGGCAGTTGGAGGAGATGGGAAGCGTGGGCAGCCTGCACGGCATTCCGTTTGTCTGGCATAGGAATGCTGGCGGCGACTGGAGGATTGGCTTTTTGCGGTCTTCCGGCTATGACGAGGATGATTTATATAGTGTCGCGGAAATTGAGGATATCGAGGATATAGAAGATATGGAGGAGCTCCGTAAGACAATGAATCATGTGACAGAGAAAAAATTGAAGGAGCTGGAAGGAAAAGGAGAGCAGCTTGCGCTCACGGCAGATACCCTTGGCAGTCTTGAGATTGACGTGGAGGATTGCAATGTAGTGATCGTGAAATCTGAGGACGCGCACGTATGGATTTATTTGGACGGCAACTCCGACAAGCCCCATTACAGCATAGAGAATGAGGGCGCAAGGAGCAGGCTGTGCATTGAAAATGAAGTGGAGAGGTATCTTGGACACTGGCGCAACGGTCCCAATAATACTGTCTATCTGCGTCTGCCGGAGGGCTGTGTGCTGGAGGAGTGCGACATAGATGCGGGAGCGGGCTATATGGACAGCATCTTCTTGAAAGCGAAAGAGATGAAGGTGAATCTGGGAGCCGGGCTGGTCACGACGGACGGCATTTGGGGAGAGGAGATCAGCGTCACTGTGGGCGCGGGAGAATTTCTCGCGGACCGTATCACAGCGGGGAAGGCGGATTTTGAGATTGGCGCCGGGCATATGAGTATAGGTGAGCTTTCCGTCAGCGGCGAGATGGATCTGGATGTGAGTATGGGTGTGGCTGAGGTTGCGGGCACCATATCGGGAGATTTGGAAGTGGAGTGCGGTATGGGTGAAATCGTTATGAGCCTTGCCGGTTCCGAGGACGACCACAGCTACTATGTGGAGTGTGGCATGGGAAATGTGGTTGTGGGGAGCTACAGCCATGGCGGTGTTGCGTCGCGTAAATCATGGAATGCTGGAAAAAGCAGCTATTTTGATATAAACTGTAATATGGGTAATGTAACAGTCACCTTTGGAAACTGAAAAAAGTGATTGAAACGTAAAATTGCCAGAATGATTCCAAATTATGTAAACCTAAACAGTCCGAGGGTGCAGTAGATTTATGTAAACTAAAAGAGCACCATGGGTGTGGAGTTATGTAAACTTAAAACAAATTTGTAGAAAGGGAATTTAAATAAGGAGGATTACCATGAATAACGATATGAAAAAACTGATGAGATCAAGAGGAAACAGGATGATATGCGGCGTCTGCGGGGGAATCGGGGAGTATCTGAACATAGATCCCACGCTGGTGCGTCTGATCTGGGCGATCTGCTCCGTGGCGAGCGTCGGTATGGGACTGATTGTCTATTTCATCGCGGCGGTGGTGATGCCGGAGAGTGATGATATTATGATGTAGGAAAGGGAAGCGGCTGAAGAAATATTGGTTGACCATGAAAGTCAACAAACCGATATGAAATAGAAACAGACCGATGGAATAAGAGGACGGGAAGATACATTATGTAAACTTCCCGTCCTTGTTCCAATTAAGACACAGGTTTCATCCGGGCACCGGGAATCCGCATGATATTTGGCTGCGGCGGATATCTGCCCGTCATATCGAAAAGAACAGTCCCGATTTTTTCAGCGCAGGCCGCACTGCGTTGTACACGAGAACGGCAACGACCGTGGAGGTCACCGCGTTGATGGAGGTGGACGTCACATTCCACGCCAGCGTCACATCCGCGGCGGGTTTTCCCAGAATCGCCAGCTTGTAAAAGTAGCCGAACAGCGGGTCAAAAATCACGTTGAATAAAAGCCCGCCCACAGCGGCGATGAGGGACCATTTGTATACCTTTTTCGTGTCGGTCTCGGCGCTGATATGCGCGATTTTGTGGGCGATCAGTCCGGTGATCAGGCCGATGCAGAATTTCAGAATAAAAGTTTTGGGGGCGTATACCACATAGACCGGATCCAGAAGATCGCCGATGGTCATGCCGATGGCGCCGCCAAGCCCGCCGTAGACGCCGCCCAGGAGCAGTGCGCCCAGCACGCAGACCGCGTTTCCCAGATGGATGGAGGTGGCATCGCCTCCCGGCAGGGGAATTTTGATCTGTAAGAAGGTAAACACCACATAAGATAATGCGGCAAAGATACCCGTAAATACAAGTTTCAACAGTTTCTCATTTTTCATCATGTCTTCAGCCTTTCTGCGGTTTTCCTAAAAATTTCCGGCGTTTGCCGTCCGATAATCTTATCTTATACGCAAATGACCATTTTAAAAGTACCACTTTGTATTTTTTTAGGCATACCAGTTGAGGGATTGTGGAATGTCAACAAAAACGTTTTTATAAATTGGCATAAAACGCTCGAAATTGGTGCGATTATGACAAAAAAATAAAATGTTATTGACACTATCATGTGATTATTGTATGATTTAGATACAAAAATAAAAACGTTTTTGTTAAACAAAAGCAAGAAATTGTAATGAAAATGAAAAAGGGAAGTATGATACATATTTTAAGGAGGGATGACATGAAAAAGAGAATGATAGCTTTACTGATGATGTCAGCGCTGGTGTTGGGAACAGGCGGATGCGGCACAAAAGAGGAGACGCCGGAACCTGCATCCCCGGAACAGGGGTCCGAAAGTTCTGCGGATGGGCAGACGGAGGCGGAGCCGGAAAATACAGGTGAGGGAGAGAATGCGGCAGACCAGACCGCGCTCTCGGGCACGCTGGAAGTGTGGTCTTCCGGGGAGGAGCTGGGACGTTTCGTGGAAGGATTTCAGGCGGCGTATCCCGATGTGACAGTGAATATTACCGTAGTGCCGAATGAGGATTTTGTTGCAAAGCTGACGCCGACTCTTGCAGGCGGACAGGGGGCGCCGGATGTTTTTACCGGGGAATCGGACTATGTCAAGTATCTGGTGGAATCCGGCTTCTGGGATGATCTGGAAGGTGCACCCTACCATGCCGATACGTCGGACATGTGGGAGTATGTGGCCAGTGTCGGCAGGGATTCGGGCGGCACACTCCGGGCGCTGAGCTGGCAGGCCAGTCCCGGCTCTGTGATGTACCGCCGCGATATGGCGCGGGATGTGCTGGGCACGGATGACCCGGAAAAGGTGGCCGAGATGATAAACAGCGATGAGGCTATGCTCGATGTGGCGGCCAAATTGAAGGAAAAAGGAATTAAGATGTTCGCCAGCTGGCAGGATATTTTAAATATGCAGTTTTCAAACAGAAGCAATCCGTGGGTGGCAGATAACAGGCTGGTGATTGATGAGTCGATGCTCTCCTTTATGGATATGGCAAAAACGATCACGGAAAATGGATATGACCTGGGTGTGGATCCGTGGGCGCCGGAGTGGAGCGCGGCTGTGGAAAGTGATGACACGTTCTGCTATGTACTGCCTTCATGGGGGTATCAGTTTGTGGTAAAACCTTCCGCGGATACCACAAAAGGAGAATGGGCGATGTGCCAGGGTGCGGTGCCCTATGTGAAAGGCGGAACATGGGTGGGCATTTATAAAGACAGTCCGAACAAAGACCTTGCCTGGGCGTTTATGGAGTACTGCTGTCTGAACAGTGAAGCGCAGAAGGCTTACGGCGCGGAGTATGGCGAGTACGTTTCCTTAAAATCTGCGGACAAGGCGCTTGCAGAGCAGGACGGGGAAGATGTGCTGGGCGGACAGAATCCGTTTGCCTTCTACAACAGTCAGATGGAAAAGCTGCCGGCTGATCTGATGACGGCTTACGACGGCACGATCAACAATGCATTTTTGTCCGCAGCGAAGGATTATGCCACAGGCGTTAAGAGCAAAGAGGAGGCCCTCGATGCATTCAAGGCCGATGTAGCCAATGCGTATCCGGAGATTACGGTTGAGTAAGGCTGCAGGACACCGCAGGGCCGGTCCGATGGCTGGCCCTGTATCCTTTCTGTGAGAAAGGGAAGAAAACGGATAGGGGAGGTTGACGATGAGACAGCGCAAAGGCAGACGACATACGGTGAGCAAAAGTCGTTACGGATACTTTTTTATCGCTCCGTTTTTCATTGTGTTTGCTATATTCAGTCTGTATCCGATTCTGTACACCATATTCTTAAGCTTTCAGAGCTGGGATGGTCTGGGGTCGGTAAACAGCGTTGGGATAAAAAATTATGGGAGACTGCTGAAGGATGAGGTTTTCTATCAGTCGCTCTGGAATACCTTTCGGATGTGGATGATGAATTTTATACCGCAGATACTGACGGCCCTTGTGCTCTCGGCTGTGTTCACCTTTCACAGAATCCGGGGCGTGAAGTTTTTCCGGGCGGCGTTTTATCTGCCGAATCTGATCACGGCGGCTTCTGTGGGACTGTTATTTAACTTACTGTTCGACGGTGACAAATCGGCGATGAACCATATATTGACGAAGATCGGACTGCTGGGAGAGCCTTTTGCTTTTTTCAACAGTACGGTATTCGCCTCGGGACTGGTATCTTATATCCAATGGTGGATGTGGTTTGGGTATACAACCGTTATCGTCATGGCGGGTATCACCACGGTGGATTCTGGCATTTATGATGCGGCGATGGTTGACGGCGCGACAAGGACCCAGACATATGTGAAAATTACCCTGCCGATGATCCGTCCCACGCTGATCTATCTGTCCATCACGTCCATCATTGGAGGCATGCAGTTGTTTGACGTCCCGGCAACGCTGACAAACAGTCTGGGAGATCCCCGCAAGTCTATACTGACGACTGCGATGTATCTCTACAACCAGGGTTTTAAAAACCACAACTACGGTTATGCATCCACGGTTTCGGCAGGACTGTTTGTTATCATTGCCATATTGAGTGCCTTGTGCATGAGTGCATTACAGAAAAAGGAGCGTGAAGGACAATGACAAAGATGAGCCGCAGCATTTTAAAAGGGATAATCTACGCTTTTTTGATCTTTTTGCTGATGCTTTCCGTGGTGCCTTTTTATCTGGTGATGATCAATGCGAGCCACAGCAGCTTTGATATTGTGACAAAACTGAATCTGTGGCTGGGAGATGCGCTGGCGGAAAACTATCGGACGATGCAGACCCATGTCAACATTTGGCGCGGATTTGCGAACAGTCTGCTGATTTCTGCTTCGTATACGGTTCTGACAGGATATTTCGGGGCTTTTGTGGCGTATGGATTTGCGAAATTTGATTTCAGAGGAAAAAAGATCCTGTACGGAATCGTTTTGGCATCTATGATGATTCCGTCCCAGGTCAGCATCATCGGCTTCTACCAGTTGAACTTAAAGCTGCATCTTCTGAACACTTACTGGCCGTTTATCCTGCCGGGAATCGCCAGCGCGTCCACCGTGTTTTTTATGCGGGGGATCATTACCCAGAGCATACCAGATTCGATGATTGAGGCGGCGCGTGTGGAAGGATGCGGGGAACTGCGGATTTTTAACCGGCTGGTGTATCCGTGTGTCCTTCCGGGAATTGTGACCATGTGCATCTTCAATTTTGTCGCAAGCTGGAACAGCTATATCGGGCCGCTCATCATAGTGAGTGACAGCAGGAAATATACGATGCCGGTGATGATTTCCATGATCAAGGGGCTGTATCTGACGAATTACGGAGCCATGTACCTGGCGATTGCGATTTCGGTGGTGCCGATTATCCTTGTGTTCTGTATCCTGTCAAAGTATATCGTGAATGGAATGACTGTCGGGGCGGATAAGTAGCGGATGGCCTGGTTTTTGAGAGGCCGGAAATGGAGGATTTTATGGGACAGATTAATTGGCGTTTTTCCAATGAGAAGGCGCAGTGGGAAAAGAAGGAAGCGGGTAAGGAGGGAACGGCGGACGCGCTGCTGTATCTGGACGGCAGGGAGTATCAGATCATGCATGGATTCGGTGGCTGTCTGAACGAGCTTGGCTGGCGGGCCCTGGAGCGGCTTTCCGAACCTGTGAGGGAAAACGTGCTCAGAGAGCTGTTTGAGCCGGGCGAAGGGCGGACGAACCTGAATTTCTGCCGGGTGCCGATCGGCGCAAACGATTATTCCTTTGACTGGTACAGTCTGGACGAGACACCCAATGACTTTGCACTGGAACACTTTTCGATTGAAAGGGACCGGCGGGCGCTCATTCCCTATATTAAGGCGGCAAAGCGCTACGCGCCGGAGTTAAAACTGTTTGCCTCGCCCTGGAGCCCGCCCACATGGATGAAAGATCCCCCGGTGTACAATTGGGGCAGACTGGTCAGGACGCCCGAGGTGATGCAGGCCTATGCAGATTATTTTGTCAAGTACATCACGGCCTATGGGCGGGAGGGAATAGAAATAGAGCAGGTGCATGTGCAGAATGAACCCGTAGCCAATCAGAAATTCCCTTCCTGCATGTGGACGGGGGAGGAGCTGGGAGCGTTTATCCGGGATTATCTCGGGCCGGCAATGGAGAGGGCCGGTCTGTCTACAGAACTCTGGCTTGGCACCATCAATGCGCCGGGCTGTGATTATCACAGGCTGATTTTCGATAAATGGGCGACGGAAGACTATGACTATTTTGCCAACACGGTGCTGATGGATCCGGAGGCGGCGCGCTATATAACCGGCGTCAGCTACCAGTGGGGAGGGAAAATTGCCATCCAGAGGACTTTTGAGAGCTGGTGGCCAAGGTTCCGCCTGATGCAGTCGGAAAACGAGTGTGGATTCGGGGATAACACATGGGAGTACGCGCGCTATGTCTGGACGATGCTGAAACACTATATCGGAAACGGGGCGGAGAGTTATCTGTACTGGAATCTGGTGCTGGAGCCTATGGGGGTGAGCACATGGGGAGATCCGCAAAACGCCATGATTACAGCCTGTCCGAATACTGGCGAGGTCGTTTACAACCCGGACTTTTATGTGATGAAGCACTTTTCGTCGGTGATACAAAGGGGTGCGGTGCGGCTGGGCGCGGCCGGCGCTTTTGCCGGAGACAGCCTGGTATTCAGAAACCCCGACGGTTCGCTTGTACTGGAACTGTTCAATCCCTTTGACAAGGTGGTCAGGGTAGGCTATCGGGAGGCAGGGATCACCCGCCTGTTTGACCTGGAACCGAAGTCGGTCAACAGCATTGTGATGACGTAATGTCAGCAATTGCGGACCCTATGATTTTGTGTTAAAATTTTATCAAATATTCTTTTGGGTGAAAACGTTTCGAAAAGGGTGGAAGCCGGGAAGAGGATAACGGGGCGGGAGAAGGTACAGTGGCATTGCGGAAGGTGACAATTAAGGATGTGGCAAGGGAGGCGGGCGTTTCCATATCGACGGTTTCCAATGCGCTAAACGGGGTGGACGTGCTCCACCCTGAAACAAAGCAGCACATATTGGAAGTGGCGGAGAGGCTTCATTATGTGCCGAACTTAAACGGCAGAAATTTGAAGGCGAAGGAGACCCGCGTCATCGGGCTTTTTATCACTTCAATCAAGGGGCCTTATTACGGTGTTCTGGTGGATGCGGTCTATCAGGGCTGCAAGAAGTACGGCTATGAACTGAATATTTACATCAGTGACAAAACCGACAATATGATGGCCAATATATTTGGCAGAAGAATTGACGGCGCAGTCATTTTAAATGAACATATCAAGGAAAAAGAGGAAAAATTTCTCGCAGATAATCAGTTCCCGACGGTCTTTATTGACAGAGAGCTGAAGGGGGATACCATCTCCAGTGTGGTCTTTGACTCCTACCATGAGGGGGAAATGGTGGCAAAGTATCTGCTGGAACTTGGACATACCAGTTTCGCCTATGTGCGCGGCGTGGAGAATAACTTTGACAATACCCAGAGACTAAACGGCTTCCGGGACGTGTTAAAAAGGGCGGGCATCGCTCTTTCGCCGGATTATATCATCGACGGTGAGTATGAAACGGATGCCGCCTATCATTCCATGAAAAAATTTATGGATGAGATGAAGCCGCTGCCGGATGCCGTCTTTGCGGCAAATGATTTGAGCGCCATCGGCGTGATCGAGGCGCTCACCGAGGAGGGAATCCGGGTGCCGGAGGATGTGAGCGTGGTGGGCTGTGACGATATTGAGATTGTCAAGCTTCTGAAGCCTTCGGTCACAACGGTCAGAACATCTTTCGAGAAACAGGGCGCCCTGTCGGTGGCGCGTCTGATTGACTTGATTAAAGGAGAGAAAAAGGGAACGATAGACATTCTGCAGGGCAGAGTGATCCCCCGGGAATCCACATGCGTCAGAGAATGAATGGCGGATGGTGAAAAACAGAAAGGCAGTGTATATTCATGTGTAAAAATAAAAACGTTTCGATTATCTGCAGGCGGGCGGCGGCGCAGGGGGCGGTTCTGCTGAGGAACCGCGGATACATTCTCCCGCTTGTCAGAGAAGACCATGTGTCGGTATTTGGCAGATGCCAGATTGATTATTACAGAAGCGGCACGGGATCGGGAGGAGCGGTCAATGTGCCTTACATGGTCAGCCTGCTGGAGGGACTGCGGGATGCCGGGGTCCGTGTCAATGAAGAGGTGGCGGAAGGTTATGAAAAGTGGCTGGCCGCCCATCCTTTTGATGACGGCGGGGGCGGCTGGGCGTGCGAGCCGTGGTGTCAGCAGGAAATGCCGCTGGAGGAAGAGACGGTCCGCCGTGCGGCCGCGTGTTCCAATAAGGCGCTTGTGGTGATCGGGCGGACGGCGGGAGAAGACAAAGACAACGCGGTGCAGGAAGGCAGTTATCTGCTGACGGCCGGGGAGCGGGAGATGCTCGCCTGTGTGTGCAGAAATTTCCGGGATGTGGCCGTGGTATTAAACGTTTCCAACATCGTGGATATGCAGTTTGTGGAGGAGTATCCGGCTGTGGGGGCGGTAGTCTATGCGTGGCAGGGCGGCATGGAAGGCGGAAACGGGATTGCCGATGTGCTGACGGGCAGGGAAGTTTTCCAGGGAAAGCTCACGGACACGATTGCGCGGCGTATCACGGATTACCCTTCGGACCGAAATCATGGCGGCGTGTCTGAAAATGTGTACCAGGAAGATATTTATGTGGGGTATCGCTATTTTGAGACGTTTGACAAGGATGCGGTGCTGTACCCTTTCGGATATGGTCTCTCTTATACGGAGTTCGGGCTGTCGGAGGCTTCGGCATGTATCTCGGGAAAGGGCACGGACGCGAAGCTGATCTTCACCTGCAGCGTGAAAAATACAGGGACGGTATACGGCGGCCGTGAGACGGTGCAGCTCTATGTGCAGAAGCCGCAGGGCGGCCTTGGAAATCCGGCAAAGGAACTGATCGGGTTTGTGAAGACGGGCCATTTGGGATGCGGTGAAGAGGAAAAAGTGCAGATTACGGTGGACATGTACAGTCTCGCCTCCTATGATGACAGCGGAGCCGGCGGCCATAAAAGCGCCTATGTGCTGGAGGCGGGAGCTTACTCTTTCCATGTGGGGACGGACAGCAGGAACACACAGCCGGTGCCGGTGAACGGGGCGGGAAATTGGGAAGTGCAAAAGCCCCTGTTGGTAAAGTCTTGCGAGGAGGCGATGGCGCCATCCAGGAATTTTGAGCGTCTGCGGGCTCTGGTTGATGAAAATGGCGCTGTCACACCCGGATATGAACCTGCCCCCGTGAGAACGGCTGACCTTCGGAGACGGATAGAGGACCGCCTTCCGCCCGCGGCTGTTTACACCGGCAGCCAGGGACTGCTGTTAAAGGACGTGGCGGAGGGAACCTGTACGATGGAGGCGTTCATAGCGCAGTTGTCTGAAGAAGACCTGGCCGCCCTTGTGAGAGGGGAAGGGATGTGCAGCATTAAGGTGACACCGGGAACAGCGGCAGCTTTTGGCGGGGTGTCCGACAGTCTGCTCGGATTTGGCATTCCCATAGGCTGCTGTGCGGACGGCCCCTCGGGCATCCGTATGGATAACGGGGCAGCGGCCACGCAGGTGCCGATCGGGACGCTGCTTGCGTGCACATGGGATGAGGCGCTTGTGGAAGAGCTGTATGCCTGCATTGGCGGGGAGATGGTGGAAAACGGGATAGATGCGCTCCTGGGTCCCGGCATCAATATACACAGGCACCCGTTAAATGGAAGAAACTTCGAGTATTTTTCGGAGGATCCGCTGCTTTCGGGCAGGATGGCGGCTGCCGTTGTCAGGGGAATCGGGCGGCACAAAGTATACGGGGTGATCAAGCATTTTGCCTGCAATTCCCAGGAGACAGGGAGAAACATCGTCAATGCGGTGGTCTCGGAGAGGGCTTTGCGGCAGATCTATCTTAAGGCTTTTGAGATTGCTGTCAGGGAAGGAAACGCGCAGGCCGTTATGACTTCCTACAATCCCGTAAACGGCCACTGGGCGGCATCCGCCTATGATCTGACGACTACCATACTGCGCGGAGAGTGGGGCTTTGACGGTATGGTTATGACAGACTGGTGGGCCTGTATGAACGATGCGGCGGCCGGCGGAGAAGCATCGAGAACCCGCACGGCGGATATGGTGCGTTCCCAGAACGATGTGTACATGGTAGTAAATAACAACGGCGCAGAAATTAACGCGTCGGGAGACGATATCATGGAGGCGCTTGCCGGAGGCAGGCTCACCGTCGGGGAGCTGCAGAGAAGCGCCAGGAATATATGCGGCTTCCTGATGAAGACACCGGCCATGCAGAAGGAGGATTTTCGCAGGACAGAGATCCCCCTGTTCCGGGCGGCACAGACGGAAGGGGATGCGCTGGATGGAGAAAATCGGATCCACTTACATATTTCCACGCCTGCGGAGCGGGTATTTGACCTGCCGGAGGGCGGCGTTTACGATGTGATTGTAAAACTGATGTCCCCGCAGACAGACCGGGCACAGACGGTGTGCAGGGCCACACTGAACGGGGAACACTTTGCCACATT
The DNA here is from genome assembly GCA_949472775.1 of uncultured Lachnospiraceae bacterium. Taxonomy (GTDB): domain Bacteria; phylum Bacillota; class Clostridia; order Lachnospirales; family Lachnospiraceae; genus UBA3282. The sequence continues at coordinate 69,730 of CASWVG010000008.1, read as the reverse complement.
CCAGACGAACGGAACGGAGGGCAGGTGGATTATGCAGAAGCTGCTTCGCGTGCAGATGGAGAAGGGCGGATACCGGCTTGCCTTTCAGTTTCCCAAGCCGGGCATGGAAATCGCTTATATGGAGCTGCGCAGGGTCGGGACAGAAACGTGATATGACAGAGTGAATGAGACAGCAGGAGGAGTCTGTTGACGCAGACGCCTCCTTTTTGTCTGGAAAGAGGACGAAATAGCCAAATCTCAAAGATAAAATTTGTGGCTATTCACAATGAGCTTCCTATTCAGACTGACAGAATTATATGGTACAATAAAAAATCATTACGACATAAACGAGGATATTTTTATGGTCTTAAGTGATATCGTGTTCGCTCTTGCAGCGTTTTGCGCGTTTGTCTGCGCTGTTATTACCTATAAAAAGAAAACACATCTGGCCTTCGTTACGGGAACCATGTTTCTGGCAGCCTGTGCGGTGAACCTCACCTATCTGGCAAGAATCGGCGCGGGCACTTACTTTGCAGCTTCTCTTACGACCAGCGTCTATTTTGTATGCCTGGATTTTCTTGTTCTGTCTATGGTCTACTATATGGCAGAGTTTACCCAGTCAAGAATGGAAAAGCCGCGCTCGAAACGCATATTGATTTGCACGGTCTATTTTCTGGCTTTTATAGACGCGGCGATTCTGATACTCAATGTTTTCCACGAAGTGATTCTCCGTTATCAGTACCAGGCGGACAGTATCTACGCCATAAAATACATGTTTGAGCTTAAGCCGGGATTTTACCTGCATCTGGCTTTTGTGTATCTCCTTGTGGCCGTGATTCTGTTCCTGCTGATCCGAAAGACCGTAAGCGTGCCGAAAATATACCGCGCCAGATATGCCAGCACCCTTCTGTCGCTCTGCGTGATCGGTCTGCTCACTATCCTGTATATGTTGGAGATTCTGACTGTGCCTGTGGATGCAGCAGTGCTGGTTTACGGATTTGTCTGTCCGCTTGTCTACAGAAATACCTTCGACTATTCCTCGAGGGGAATGCTGAATACCACCCGCAAGATGGTGCTGGAATATATGGGTATGCCGATGATTCTTTTTGACTATGAGGGGTACACGGCAGATACGAACCGGGATATGCGGGCGCTTTTTCCGGCGCTGGAGGATCAGCAGAACCGTATCAGCATGACGGATTTTCTACAGCTTGGCGCGTTCCGCGATTTGCAGAGCATTGATTCGGATCAGACTTTTGACTGGGAGAATCCGGGCAGCGCGGGAGCACGCAGATATCACTGTGTCTTTAACTGCCTGAGGGACGGGAAGGGGCAGATTATCGGTCATCTTCTCATAATGAAAAACCTGGAGACGGAGCGGGATATGCTCACCCAGCTTTACTCAAAGAACAGTTTTTACAGCGAGACGGACAAGCTGCTTGCCGGGGGAGTATACCCGGTGACAGTGGTGGTGTGCAATGCCAACGGGATCGGGATTGTCAATGATGTGTACGGCTGGCGCAAGGGCAATGAACTGCTTAGGCAGGCGGCCGGGCTTTTGCGGGAAAATCTGCCGGCTGGTGCAGTTCTGGCAAGGCTGGCGGACGGGGACATGGCCGCGGCGCTCACAGAGGTGGAACAGGAATATGCAGTCCGCCTTTTTGAGCATATCAAGGAGCAGTACAGACAGGGCAATGACACAGGAATCAATACGGATATCGAATACGGTATCGCTGTGATCCGGGATCAGACAAAGAGCGTGGAGGAGGCTGTCAGGGAGGCATCGGAGAGCATGCGCACGAAAAAGCTGATGAACCAGTCCTCCAAGAAGAGTTCGCTGTTAGATTCCCTGACACAGACGCTGACGGAGAGTGATTATGAGACGGAGGAGCATGTGGAGCGCACCAGGGAGATGGCGATCCGCCTCGGGAAGGCGCTTTCCTTATCGGACGGGGATCTGGGTAAACTGGCGCTTTTGGCGGTGCTTCACGACATCGGGAAGATTGCCATTCCCCATGCCATCCTGATCAAACCCGGAAAACTGACGGACGCGGAGTGGGAGATTATGAAGACCCACACGGAGAAAGGGTATCGGATTGCCAATGCCTCCAAGGAGCTGAAGCCTATCGGTGAATATATTCTCCATCACCATGAGCGGTGGGACGGCGGCGGGTATCCCGGCGGCCTTGCGGGGGAGGAAATACCGCTTCTTTCCCGGATTATCACGGTGGTGGATTCCCATGACGTGATGGTGCATGACAGGCCCTATCACAAGGCGATGAGCGGGAAGGATGCGGAGGCGGAGCTTCGCCGCTGCTCCGGCACCCAGTTTGACCCGAACCTGGTGGAAGTATTTCTGGAGGTGTTGAAAGGAGGATGTTATGTATAAAAAAAACAGAATGTATTATCTCACATTGGTTTTATGCAGTATCTGTGTCGCATTGGCACTGACAATGAATTTTGCGCCGAGAGCGGAAGGCACATCGGGAAATATCGGTGATATTTTTGCGGATATGAAAAACGGATTCGGAGGAACCGCCTTTATAACAACGCTTTTGTCGGGATTGCTGATCTGGTGTAACTATCATATAGACCTTATTAAGAAGGATAAATTATATGTGGGAATGATATGCTTTCCGATTGCCATTGTGTGGCTTATGGGAGAGAGTTTTGCACTGGACAATACGTTATCAGCGCTGCACAGTTCCCCTGTGCAGTGCCTGAAGAGTATCATATATGTAGTGGGAAGTACTTATTTATTGACACAACTGGCGCATCTTCTGCGGTTTCTGCTGGATGCGTCTGCCTTGAACGGAAGAGATCTGCCGCAGACGGAGACATGGCTGGTAAGGCAGTATCGGAAACATCCTTTTGGTTTTCCACTCGTGGTGTTTCTCACAGTGCTTTTTCCACAGCTTGTTCTTTCCTACCCGGCAAGAATGCATTTTGATGTGACCGGACAACTTCTACGGTATTTTGGATTGGATACACTTGCCGCGCATCACCCTCCGGCAAGCACATGGCTGATTGGGAAAGTGGTATCTCTTGGCATGCTCCTTGGAAACGGAAACAGGGCGGTGTTTTTGTATATAGTGTTGCAGTATCTGCTGCTGTCCGTTCTCTCTGCGTATTTGCTCTATACGATGAGGATCTATTTTCACTCGCCCAGGTGGCTGCAGATGGCTACTCTGCTTGTCACAGCGCTGGCGCCTTATCATGCGGCTTATGTGGGGGCGATGGTAAAGGATGTGATCTATGCGTACGCTGTTTTGCTGATGGAGATAGAATTGCTGTATATGCTGCATCCAGATTTCAGATTCTGGGAGTCGAAGCGGCATGGCGTCCTGTTCTGGATTGCCGCGAGTCTGACCATTTTGATGAGAAATAATGGGAGATATGTGGTATATCCGACGATGGCTGTGCTGTTTATCAGTGTGCTCTTCCAAAAAATAAGGGGGGGGGTACGAAGGAAAGAAAGAATCAGATGCGTTATTCTGTTTATGGCAGTCATAGTCTCGGCGAATGTTGTACTGGGTTGTCTTAGTGGAAGATACGGGGGGAGAAACGGTGATATCAAGGAGGCCTTGTCCCTTCCCTTTCAACAGACGGCACGTTATATGAAGGAATATGGGACAGAGGTTTCAGAGGAGGAGCGGGAAATCCTCTCACATGTTTTGGACTCTGAAGTAGCAGATATATACAATCCAAGAATTTCGGATCCGGTAAAAGCATCCTATCGGAAAGGGGCGACGACGGAAGACTTGAAAGCGTATTTTAAGCTTTGGATGAAACAATTCTTTCGACATCCCATGTCCTATATAAGGGCAACGGTCAATCATAATTTCTTTTTGATCTGGCCCAAGCAGGAGGAACACAATTTTTATACCCAGGCTGTATATAAGGATGTTGAGCCGGGTGTGAGGATTGCGGAGTACCTGGGGATACACGAGGTTGAATCGCCAGTGTTCCAGACACTTGCACAGCTCCAGGATTTTTATGTTGGCACAGTACTGATGCTGCCTATATGGGGAATGACATCAAATGTTGCGTTTTACAGTCTCCTGCTAATTTTTTTATTTGTATTCTCGGTAAAAAATAGACTGCAAAGAACCCTTCTGGCGATGCTGCCGCTGTTTATGAGTGTTTTGATTGCAATTGCGTCGCCAGTTGTCCTTCCGCGCTATTGCCTGCCATTTATATATCCGATGCCCGCAGTGCTGGCCATGTATTTATTTGAGGTTAAGGAAAAAACTGAAAAGCAGTCATTATTAAAGCCCGAAAATAGGAATTGACAAAAGCTTTTTCATTGACTATAGTATTAGATAATTGTAAAGGTGATGACGAAGAGGAGTACACAGGCACCGCCGCCAGAGAGAGGGATCACAGGCTGAGAGATCCTTTCGGAAGGGAACCTGGGGAATGTGGCTTCGGAACCGGGATGCAGAATGTTTTCCGCAAGTCTCTGCGGGAGCGACAGTAAGCGTCCACGCGTGATCCCCGTTAACGGATTGGAGACCGGCAGCATTCCGGTTTCACTGAGTGAAAAATGAAGGTGGTACCGCGTAACTACGCCCTTTGTCAGGAGACTGGCAGAGGGCATTTTTTGCGCGCATAAGCAGAGTCAGAAAGCGCAAGAGTAAAATCAAGGAGTTTGTGTAGAAGCGTCACAAATTCCGCAAAGAACGCTTCAGAATGGAGGAAACAATGAGCAGAGAACTTGCGAAAACCTATGATCCGAAAGGCATTGAGGACAGATTATACCAGAAATGGCTGGACAAGAAGTATTTTCACGCCGAGGTGGACAGGACGAAAACCCCTTTCACCATCGTGATCCCGCCACCGAACATCACCGGGCAGCTCCACATGGGACATGCCCTTGACAATACCATGCAGGATATCCTGATCCGCTATAAGAGGATGCAGGGCTACAATGCGCTCTGGCAGCCGGGGACGGATCACGCCTCCATCGCCACAGAGGTAAAGATCATCGAGAAGCTCAAAGAGGAGGGGATCGACAAGAGCGATCTCGGCAGGGAAGGGTTTCTCAAGCGTGCGTGGGACTGGAAGAAAGAGTACGGCGGGCGCATCGTCTCCCAGCTGAAAAAACTCGGCTCTTCCTGCGACTGGGACAGGGAGCGTTTCACCATGGACGAGGGTTGCAACAAGGCGGTCACGGAAGTGTTTGTGAAGATGCACGAGAAAGGCTGGATCTACAAAGGCAGCCGCATCATCAACTGGTGCCCTGTATGCAACACTTCTATTTCTGACGCGGAGGTGGAGTATCAGGAGCAGGCGGGACATTTCTGGCATATCAAGTATCCGCTGGTTGACCAGGATGGTCAGCCCAGTAAGACGGAGTTTCTGGAGTTTGCGACGACCCGCCCGGAGACGATGCTCGGCGATACCGCTGTGGCGGTGAACCCCAACGATGAGAGATATACCTATTTAAAGGGAAGACAGGTCTGGCTGCCCATCGTAAACAAGGCCATTCCCGTGGTGGAAGATGAGTATGTGGATATGGAGTTCGGGACAGGCGTTGTGAAGATTACGCCCGCCCATGATCCCAACGATTTTGAGGTGGGAAAACGCCACAATCTGCCTGAAGTGAACATTATGAACGACGATGCCACCATCAATGCAAATGGCGGCAAATATGAGGGGCTTGACCGCTACGAGGCGAGAAAGCGGATCGTGGAGGAGCTGGAAAAAGAGGGGCTTCTCGTGCGGATCGAGGACTACTCCCACAACGTAGGCACCCATGACCGCTGTAAGACGACCATCGAGCCGATGATCAAGAAACAGTGGTTCGTGAAGATGGACGAGCTGATCAAACCTGCCGTGGAGGCAGTGAAGAAAGGCGAGATCAGACTCATCCCGGAACGCATGGACAAGATTTATTATAACTGGACGGATAACATCCGCGACTGGTGCATCAGCCGCCAGCTCTGGTGGGGGCACAGGATTCCCGCTTACTACTGCGACAAGTGCGGGGAGATTGTGGTGGCGAAGGAAGCGCCCGGCGTGTGTCCGAAGTGCGGGGAAACCCATTTCACCCAGGATCCCGATACGCTGGACACCTGGTTTTCCTCGGCTCTGTGGCCTTTCTCCACGCTTGGGTGGCCGGAAAAGACGGAGGATCTGGATTACTTCTATCCCACGGATGTGCTGGTGACAGGCTATGACATTATTTTCTTCTGGGTCATCCGCATGATCTTCTCCGGCTATGAGCAGATGGGAGAGAAGCCTTTTAAGACGGTGCTCTTCCACGGTCTCGTGCGGGATTCCCAGGGGCGGAAGATGAGTAAGTCCCTCGGCAACGGCATTGACCCGCTGGAGATCATTGACCAGTACGGCGCGGATGCGCTCCGCCTTACGCTGATTACGGGAAATGCGCCCGGCAATGATATGCGTTTCTACTATGAAAGAGTGGAGGCGAGCCGCAACTTTGCAAACAAGGTCTGGAACGCGTCCCGCTTCATTATGATGAACATGGATCAGGAGGAGGAGAAGACCGGGAAGCGCGGCTGGGAGACTTCCTATGAGGAGATCAAGGAAAGCCTGTACCCGGTGGACAAGTGGATTCTCTCGAAACTGAATACGCTTGTGAAAGATGTGACGGACAATATGGACAGCTTTGAACTCGGCATCGCCGTACAGAAGGTGTATGACTTTATCTGGGACGAGTTCTGCGACTGGTATATCGAGATGGTGAAGCCTCGCCTTTACAGCACAGAAGCTGGCGAGGAGGAAGGAAAGCGGGCAGCGCTGTGGACGCTTCAGAACGTATTGATTGACGCATTGAAACTGTTGCATCCGTATATGCCTTTCATCACGGAGGAGATCTTCTGCACGTTGCAGACGAAAGAGGAATCTATTATGGTATCTGAATGGCCTCTCTTCCGCGAAGACAGACAGTTTACAAAAGAGGAAAATGCCATCGGACTGATGAAAGAGGCGGTGCGCGGCATCCGCAACGTGAGAACGGAGATGAACGTGGCGCCTGGCAGAAAAGCGGCTGTCTATGTGGTCAGCGAGAACGAGGGCGTGCGCCAGATCTTTGAGGAAGGCAGGCAGTTCTTCACCTCGCTTGCGGCGGCGTCCGAGCTGACTGTGCAGGCGGACAAGAGTGGCATCGACGACAGCGCCGTTTCCGTGGTGATTCCCAATGCGACGGTTTATATTCCTTTCGAGGAACTGGTGGATATCGCACAGGAAATCGAGCGCCTGAAAAAGGAGCAGAAGCGTCTGGAAGGAGAGCTTGCCAGAGTGCAGGGGATGCTTGGCAATGAGAAGTTCATGTCCAAGGCGCCGAAACAGAAGGTGGATGAGGAGCGCGCCAAGCTTGAAAAATATACACAGATGAAGGCGCAGGTGGAGGAGCGGCTTTCGCAGCTTATGTAACCAGTTCAGCCGGACCGTATTTGTCTGGCAAATCGTGCCCGCACGAAGCTGACGGACAAATAACGGTTCGAGGGAACGCCCTTCTATGAGCAAAAAGAGCTGCAAAGCAGCGGAGAACGCTGTAAGCGTGGTTTTGTGAAGGGCGTGGGTTGAACCAGTAAAAATTTTAATAAAATAACCACTGGAAAAGTAGGGCGATATGGTGTAAGGTATAGATAAGAGTAGTAATTTGGGACTATATGACGTTCGTTTCATAAAATAAAGGAAGGAGGTGAGTCACGTGGCTGAAGTCAATCTGTCAGCGGAACAGCTAAATAAACTGAAAGCGGCAATGGCCAGGGCGAAAGGGCTGGATCCCAAGGCGGTTTTGCAGCAGCCAGCAGGCAGACAGGCGGCAGCCGGCCAGCAGGCAGCGGCGGCCGGGGAAACCAGGGAAGAGCCAGAAACTGCGGTAGTGGTTGAGGACAGAAAGCCTCCTACAGAGTCGAATCTGGCAGAGGGCACTTATCTGCGGATAGAAGAGGACGAGATGACAGCGTGGCTTTACCTTACACCACCGGTAGAAGGACAGACTTACACGAAACGTGATCTGGAAAATTATCTGGAACTTAACGGCGTGATCAAAGGCTATCACAGTTCCAATCTTTCGGCTATGGTTAAGAAAAAGGTGTATGAAAGGGAAATTCTGGTAGCCAGAGGCGCGGAGGTAAAGCCCGGTAAGGACGGATATTTCGAGTATCTCTTCGCACCGGAAGAGCACGTTGGTCCCAAGGTGAAAGAGGACGGCTCGGTGGATTATTCCAGCATGAGCGCCCTGCAGAATGTGCATAAAGGCGATAAGGTAGCGATCTATCACTATGCGGAGCAGGGTGTGGATGGCTATACGGTTGTGGGAGGGCTGATGAAGGCTGACCCAGTGAGAGATCTGCCGCCTATGAGAGGAAAGGGCATCACCAGGGAGAACGGTGTTTATTATGCCCAGAGCGACGGAAAGATAGAAGTTAAGGACGGCAAGATTGATATCCAGAATGTACACGAGATCATGGGTGATGTGGATGCGATCATCGGTAAGATCGAGTTTTTCGGGGATGTTATTATCAATGGCAATGTGGAGGGCGGCATCGTCATCCGCGCCGGGCGGAATATAGAGATTCACGGCACAACAGGTGCGGCTTCGCTGTATGCTGGTGGCGATGTGATGCTTACGCGGGGCATTCAGGGCGGAGGCAAGATAGCAGCCAGAGGAAATGTCTTTGCGGAGTTCATCGAGAATACGATAGTGGAGGCAGGCGGTCTGGTGCAGGCCAATGTAATCCTGAACGCGAAGGTTGCGGCGAAGGATAAAGTAATTACCTTAGGAAAGAGAGGCGCGATTATCGGAGGCCAGGTCCATGCACTTAGGGGGATTGAGGCGCTGACGGCCGGAAATGATGTGGAATTAAGGACGGTTCTGCACTGTGGCTATGAGCCGGAGTCTTTTGACAAGCTTCTGGAGGCAAGGCGCAAGGAAGCAGAGATCAAAGAGAAATTATCAAAACTGGTGGATACCATGACGGAGGCGCTGCGGGAGAAGCGTATGCGGGGCCCGGGCACGTCGAAGAATACGGAGGCCAGTCTTGTGGAATGGAACCATCTGAAAGATGAATACTTTGTGGAGCTTGACCGGATAGGGCATGAGAGAGAAGAACTGGAGACTACCATGGAGGAAGGACGGGATTCCTACATTAAGGTGGATGGCAATATCTACCGCAATGTGGTGATAGGCATCAATGCCGAGCGTATGACTCTCGAACGGAATACCTGCTTTATGAAATATGCCGCGGATAGGGGTGTCATAGAGGGAACAGTGATCGTGCACAACTGATTCTGGCGGACAGACCATGGAGACAGGTTAGAGGAAAATAGTTTGATCTTGAGTGGCGGGTCAGATGAACATGCAGGCATGTTCGCCTGACCCACGGGGACAAAAATGAAGGAAATATTTGAAACATATGGGGCGGCGGTGAATTATATCAACGCCACCCCTAAATTTACGACTAAAAACAGCATGGAGGATACCGCGCGTTTCTGGGAGCGCCTTGGATATCCGGCAAAGAACAGTAAGATCTTGCATATAGCGGGCACAAACGGAAAAGGTTCTGTTTGTGCTTATTTGTGCTCCGCACTGCGAAAGGCGGGCATCTCCTGCGGCATGTTTACCTCTCCCCATCTTGTGGATATGAGAGAGCGGTTTGTGATTAACGGGATGATGGTTTCAGAGGATGATTTCCTGTATGCGTTTCGCGTGGTGATGAAGGAGGTGGAAAGGCTTGCTCCTGCGTACCACCCCACTTTTTTTGAGCTGCTGTTCTTTATGGCAATGACGCTCTTTGAGAAATACAGCGTGGAGTATGTGGTTCTGGAGACGGGACTTGGCGGCAGGCTCGACGCCACAAACGTGGTGGAGGAGAAAAAGCTCTGCATCATAACATCCATCGGCTATGATCATATGGAGTATCTGGGGGATACGCTTGTGCAGATCGCGGGGGAGAAAGCGGGGATTATGCGCTCTGGCGTACCTGTGGTATACCCGGAGAGGCAGGAGGAAGTGGCGCGCGTCATGGAGGAATACGCCGGAAAAATCGGGGCGGAAACTTTTCCGGTCGGGAAAGCTGCGATAAAAGAAATAAATATCGGGCATAAAACGATTGATTTTTCTCTTCATTTACACTATTATGATTATATTGGTTTTACTGTGTCCACATCTGCACTCTATCAGGTGGAGAACGCGGCGCTTGCTGCAAGTGCTCTGGCGCTGCTGGATGACAGGCGGATCACGGTTTCCGCCCTGCAAAGCGGGATACGGGAAATGATCTGGGAGGGCAGAATGGAGGAGATCCTGCCGTCGGTGTATCTGGACGGCGCGCACAATGTGGATGGAATTCTCGCCTTTCTGGAGACGGTAAAACAGCATTCCTGTACCGGCAGACGGGTCCTGCTTTACTCTGCGGTGCGGGACAAGCAATACGCCCGGGTGGCGGATCTGCTTGCGCAGGCGGGCCTTTTTGACGAGATATTTCTTGTGTCCTTACAGGGAGAACGGGCGCTTCCGCTTGCACAGCTTACGGATACTTTCGGACAATATACCGGATTTGAAAAAAAAGCGTATGAGACGCTAGATGCGGCGTTTGAGGCGCTGCTTACACACAAAAATGACGGGGATAAGGCGTATATTGTCGGTTCATTATATTTGGCGGGTGAGGTTAAAGCCCTTTTGAGGAGATTTGAGATTGAAAAATAAGTCTGATGACCTTATTTTTTAATCGGCAATTTGAGTCGGAGTCTCAAATATGCCTTGATCGCAGTCGAAAATTTGATATTTTCGACGCGTGTCATCGCAGTAAACTGCTCTGACGTGGAGGAAAAAATGATTAATTTTGAAGAGGAGCTGAAAAAGTTCCACCCCAGTCTGGAAGTGGAGGACGCAGAGGAAGCGATCTACAATCAGGATCTGACGGATATGGCGGATCTGATGGTTAAGATCGTCAAGGATTCGAAGAAAGCAGGAGAATAGGGGTTGGCATAGATGATTTGTTATCAGTGTGGCTGTACACTGTCTGAACATGATTTTTGCACGAACTGTGGTGCCGATGTAGCCCTTTATAAGAGGATCATATATATATCCAACCGTTTCTATAACGACGGACTGGAACGGGCTGGCGTCAGAGATCTGACGGGTGCGATTACAAGTTTGCGGCAGAGCCTTAAATTTGACAAAAATAATGTGGAAGCAAGAAACCTTCTCGGACTGGTGTATTTTGAGACCGGCGAGGTGGTGGCGGCATTGAGCGAGTGGGTTATCAGCAAGAATATGCGTCCGAAGAAAAATATAGCGGACGATTATATCAATATGATCCAGACGAACCAGAACCGTCTGGATACCATAAATCAGACCATCAAGAAATATAACCAGGCACTTACTTACTGTAATCAGGACAGCCTTGACCTGGCGGTGATCCAGTTAAAGAAGGTACTTTCCCTGAATCCGAAATTTATCCGGGCACACCAGCTTCTTGCGCTTTTGTATATCAACAGCGAGGAGTGGGAGCGGGCAAAAAGAGAACTGACCAAGTGCCTTGAAATCGATACGAACAATACAGCGACGCTCCGATATATGAAGGAAGTGGACGAGATGCTGCTTCCCGAGGAGGGTGTCAAAAATGCCTCAAAGAAAAAGAAAGACGAAGTCATCAAGTACCAGAGCGGCAACGAGACAATTATCCAGCCGGTGAATATGAAGGAGGGCAGGGGTGTTACCTCCCTGCTGAATCTGGGAATCGGACTTGCTATCGGTATTGCGATCGCCTTTTTCCTGATTCTGCCGGCGAGAATACAGACCGCAAGAGCCAGTCTTGATGAGGATCTGCGCAAGGTCAGCGAACAGTCCGACGCGAAGACGGCGACGATTGACGAACTGCAGCAGCAGCTCGGGGAACTGCAGGCACAGAACGAGACGCTGCAGCAGGATCTTACGGCGTATATGGGGAAAGATGGGACACTTCAGTCCGTGGAAAGTCTGATGAAGGCGGCAGGCGCGTATCTCACGAACCCGGAGGATGTCACCGCGGTGGCTGATTATCTGACGGAGATCGAGGAGGAGCGCGCGCAGGAGGAAGAACACGAAAGTTCAGAGGCATTTGAGAGCCTTTACCATACCCTTTTGGCACTGATAGGACCGCAGATTGCGGAGTCTTACGACGAGGACGGTCACGCGGCGTTCTGGGCGGGCAATTACGCGGATGCCATTCCGAACCTGGAAAAGGCATTCCAGTACGATGCCACCAACGGGCAGGCTCTCTTTGATCTGGGGAATTCCTATTACCGTATGGGTGAGAAGGCGAAAGCCAAAGAGATCTACCAGCAGGTGATCGAACTGTTCCCCAATACGGAGAAGGCTGATAAATCCGCAGGATTTCTGGCGGAGATAGAAGGCACGGAGGAGTAAGGCGCGCGAACCGCTAACCACAGAAGAAAAAATAGATAAGATGCGAAAGAGAATGTGATAAATATATCATATTCTCTTTTTTTGCGCGCATAAGCAGAGTCAGAAGCCTGCCGAAAGAAGCGCCATGCTGGCATGAGCGCGGAGTTCGGAAGGCTTATGACGAGCAACGCGAGCGAGAAATGCGAAGCATTACGAGTCTGCTTATGCGCGAAGCGTAAGACAGAGTCAGAAGCCTGCCGAAAGAAGCGCCATGCTGGCATGAGCGCGGAGTTCGGAAGGCTTATGACGAGCAACGCGAGCGAGAAATGCGAAGCATTACGAGTCTGCTTATGCGCGAAGCGTAAGGCAGAGTCAGAAACCGGAAGTGTGAAAAGGAGGGTTTACATAATATGGATGAAGATTACAAGGTGATTGACAACTATTTGATGATAAGGATGCCGGCTGAGATAGACCATCACAAATCAGTTGACATAAGTAAAAGAGCGGACAGATACATCGTCTCGAAGCAGGTGGGAAATGTGGTGTTTGATTTCGAGAGGACAACCTTTATGGACAGTTCGGGCGTGGGGATTATTCTGGGCCGTTATCGGAAGATTTCCTGCTTTGGGGGGAAGGTGTACGCGGTGAATGCGGGCAGCAGGATCAGACGTCTTCTTCTCTTGTCGGGGCTTGAGAATATTGTGGAGCTGGTTGAAAAATAAAAGGTTAACCGCGGGATTTGTGTCTGCGTGCTGTCTGGCGTGAACACAAAATAGTGGAAGAGGGAAAAAGGAGGAAGATATGATAGAGGTTTCGGAAAAGAAAGATTACAGGCTGGTGACGAATGAGATGCGTCTGGAATTTGCGGCGGTGTCGGACAATGAGGCGTTTGCGAGAATGGCTGTGGCAGCGTTTATTGCTCCCTTAAATCCCACGCTGGAGGAACTGTCCGACGTGAAGACGGCGGTATCTGAGGCGGTGACCAACGCGATTATCCACGGTTACGGGAACAGAGGGTGTGTGACGGACAGGGTGCGGATGAACTGTGAGCTGAAGGGCAGTATTCTGGAGGTGGAAGTCGCTGACCGGGGCGTGGGAATGGAGGATGTGAACCGTGCCATGGAGCCGCTTTTTACCACCAGGCCTGAATGGGAGCGCTCCGGGATGGGATTTGCCTTTATGGAGGCATTTATGGATGAACTGGAAGTTTTTTCCGAGCCGGAGCAGGGGACGATTGTGCGCATGTATAAAAAGATCGGGCTGGGTGGCTGGATCGTAAATGAGGAGTAGCCTATGGAGGAAACTGCCGTATTAATCGAACGATCACAGGCAGGAGATAAAGAGGCGAGAGGGGTACTGATAGAGGAAAATCTGGGTCTGGTGCGGCATATAGTCAAGCGTTTCACGGGCAGAGGGTACGATGCGGAGGATCTGTTTCAGATCGGCTGTATCGGGCTGATCAAGGCGATCGACAAGTTTGATTTGAATTTCGGGGTGCGCTTTTCGACCTATGCGGTGCCCATGATCCAGGGGGAGATCAAGCGTTTTCTGCGGGACGACGGCATGGTGAAGGTGAGCCGTACCCTAAAGGAAAACGGCTGGAAAATCAAGCAGGCGGCGGAACGGCTTTCCCAGATTTACGGCAGAGACGCGACTTTGCAGGAGCTTTCCGCAGAGACGGAGCTGTCGGTCGAGGATATCGTGATGGCGCTTGACGCCAACGTGGAGGTGGAGTCCATCTATAAGTCCGTCTACCAGTCCGACGGCAATGAGATTTACCTTGTAGACCAGGTGGTGGGGGACAGTGCGGGCTGCACTGCCGGGGTGAACCGGGCGAGCGAGGATGTGGAAAAAGAAAAAATATTAAACCATATGCTTCTGGAACAACTCATGGGGACCCTCTCGGAGACGGAAAGGCAGCTCATCCAGATGCGCTACTTTCAAGACAAGACGCAGGTGGAGGTGGCAAAGAGCCTCGGCATCAGTCAGGTGCAGGTCAGCCGGATGGAGAAACGGATTCTGCTGCGACTGAGAAGAGAGGTGGGGTGAGGTTAAAGATCTCCTTTATGAGTACTGTGACGGAAGCAGCAACGAAATCTACAGAGTATACAGGAAAAAAGATTACAGATCGCGAGATCAGGGTGCTGGTCAACGGGAAACCTGTGGATGCAGACATGATCGTGACATATGCAGACAATGTAGATAAGGGAAAAGCCACTGTAATCATTACAGGAACAGGTAAACCGGGTTTATGGCATGGATACACTTAGCTATTTGTGATTTTATGCAAGAGAGGGGGGGGTGATGCGGTGGGTACTTATGAAATTCCAAGCCTGCTATTTTTAGGTGGTACGTTTTTAGTCGCATTGCCTGCCTGCATAGATAGGAATAACAAGCGAAAATAAACAATAAGCCTACCTTGTACCTGGCCGGTTCAAGGTAGGCTGAACTGTTGCCAGACAGAATCCCCGGCAGCGAATTGCGCATTGAAAACAGCTTCGAGATATGGTACAGTGGGTTGTGTAAGAGATATTTTCAGATATCAAACATAAGGCAAGTGTCAGCAGAGGAAGATGAGGATAAAACAATGGAACAGTACAAGCAGGAATTTATCGGCTTTATGATAGAGAGCCGGGTATTGCAGTTTGGGGATTTTACATTAAAGAGCGGCAGAAAGTCTCCGTTTTTTATGAATGCGGGCGCTTATGTGACAGGCGCGCAGCTTAGGAAACTCGGAGAATATTACGCGAAAGCGATTCATGACAAGTATGGACTGGATTTCGATGTGCTGTTTGGTCCCGCCTACAAGGGCATTCCCCTCACGGTGGCGACGACCATGGCGATCAGCGAGCTTTACGGAAAGGAGATCCGTTACTGCTCCAACAGGAAAGAGGTGAAGGATCACGGCGACACCGGGATTCTGCTCGGCTCCAAACTGAAAGACGGCGACAGGGTGGTCGTCATAGAGGATGTGACGACTTCCGGGAAATCCATTGAGGAGACATTCCCCATCATCAAGGCGCAGGCGGATGTTTCGGTCAAGGGACTGATGGTGTCCCTGAACCGGATGGAAAAGGGGCTTGCAACTGATAAGAGTGCCTTGGATGAGATCAAGGAAAAGTACGGATTCGAGACAGGGGCGATCGTTTCCATGGAGGAGGTCGTGGCGTGTCTTTACAACAAGCCCATCGACGGCACTGTCTATATTGATGATGAAATAAAGGGGCGGATTGACGCTTATTATGAAACTTACGGGGCAAAATAGTTATGTAAACTATTGGGGGAGAAGGCGAAGCATTCTCCGGATTGTCGCGGTCGGTCGACAATTTGTGAAAGGAGCGGTGAAAGAATATGGAAGAAAGATCCTATAAGATCATGGGCGGAGCGGGTGCCTTGAATCTCGCGTTCGGCGTGTTAATTATGGTGGTAGGCATAGCTGGAGGCGTGCTTTTACTCATAAGCGGAGCGAAGCTTCTGGCGGGAAGAAACAAGATCTTATTTTAAAAGAAACGGGAGGGTGTTTTCGGCGAAGACGAGGATACCCTCTTTATCAATGTGTGGGTACGAAGTGGAAGTGGAGACTGCGGACGGGAGATGCGAAGCGTTTCGGGTATAGTTGTGGGTGTATGATGGCGCGGGGAGGACGGACACAGGGTGAAAAAGAATAATTTCATGTTTACCAATAAGGAGCATACGCAAAAAGGGATTATGGCCACGATCCTGGGCGTGATTTCTCTGGCATCGTTGGTTTACATTATTATAAATAGTTATGCGAGGGCGGGAGAGGTTCCGCTGCAGTATGGCGCGGTGGCCTTTCTGACTATGATCTTTGCGTTTGTGGGTATTGTGCTGGGAGTCATGTCTAAATCGGAGCGGGATAAGTTTTATTTTTTCAGTTATCTGGGTATCGTATTAAATGTACTGGTACTGGCGGCGCTCAGCGTGATTTTGTATGCGGGGGCTTACGCGTGACGAAGTCTGAAATGGATCGGGATGGTTCGCAAGTATGCCATGAGGGCTGACGGACCTGTCTGTGTCATTTTTCATCTTTGTGTTGCTGTCGTTATAGGATGAGTCGGAATGGAGGTAACTATGAAACAGGAAGAGTTGATTGCGGAGCGCTATGGGCTTGCTCTGGCGCGGATCAGGGAAATACCGGGTGAGTCAATCTGCGGGGAAACTTACCGGGATTATTTTAAGCAGATGGCTGACTTTGTTTTGCAGATGGATCGGACATATGAGCTGGTGGAGGACGGAACGCTCAGACGGATGGGGCTGGAGGAGCTGAAAGAGCACAATCACGCGCTCTATGCGGATATTCTGCCGGAGAATTACGGGGAAAGCTATGCAAATCCAGACTATGCAACAGATCGACTTGGTAAGTCAATCGGACAATGTCTGTCCTTTTTATACACGGAACTGCGTGCCATGATTCCGGCGGCATATGAGCAGAACCGCGCGTCCATGACAGTCAGGGCAGAGCTTCTTCTGGAAGTCTACCAGCTTTTTGTCTGTGCGGAAGAAGAACAGAGGGAACCGGACGCAGAGGAACTGCGGGAGTGTCTTTACTGGTATGTGAGCGATTACTACGAGGCGGAGTTTGAGGAAAAGAGCATGACGCTTCTGGACGCGGACCGGGATTTTGCCCGCCGTATCATTATGGAGAGCGATCTGTCGGATCTGCGCTACCTCTATTATTTCGGGGAGTATGTCACGGAGAACGAACGGAAGACGGCAGCGCATCTGAACGGGATGTCCCCGGAAAAAATAAAGCTGATGGCGGATACTTACACGGAGGGCTACCGCATCGGGTTTGAGGTGACCAACAAGGACATCTCCATCAAAGAAACGGTGACAATCCGCTATTTCCTCGGATTTGAGCGGGTTATCAGACAGGCGGTGCAGAATTTTGACCAAATCGGTCTACAGTCGACTTTCTGCCGGGCGGGAACAAATATCTTTCAGGGCAGGAGTGTGAACAAAAACGGTTATTGCGGTGCGAACCCCAATAAACAGTACGACTATGACCACAAGGAGGATATGGCGCTCTTTCTGGACGGGGCGCTGGCGGAGAGAAGAGTAGAAGCCGTGCGCAATGTCTTCGAACGGCAGAAGGAGCTGGCGGCCCTTTACGGCGGACCTGCGGTGGTGGAGAGCTTCGGGGAGATCCCCTTTGTGCCGGAAAACAAGGAGACGGCATGCCGTCTGAGTGAAAAACAGCAGAAGCTTTCTGTAGCCAATGCGGGAAAGATTGCCGATATCCAGAACGAGTATATTAAGGGGGAGGAGCACAGCTTTACGATCATTGCCTTTCCCGTGCCGGAAATCGGGGAGCAGTATGAGGAAATTTTTGATGACGTGGTGCGCATCAATACGTTGGATTACATGCTTTACCGGGATATCCAGCAGAAGATCATAGATGTGCTGGACAAGGGATCGACCGTACTGGTCAAAGGAAAGAACGGGAATGAGACGGACATAAAGGTACAGCTTCACAAGCTGGATGATCCCCAGACCCAGACCAATTTTGAAAACTGTGTGGCGGATGTCAATATCCCTGTGGGAGAGGTGTTTACTTCGCCGAGGCTGGCAGGTACGGAAGGATTGCTGCATGTGCCGCGGGTGTTTTTGCATGAGCTGGAGTACCGGGATCTGCGGCTTCATTTTAAAGACGGTTTCGTGACGGACTATGGCTGCGGCAACTTCGCGGGTGAGGAGGATAACCGCAAGTATATCAGGGACAACGTGTTCCATCACCATGAAAAACTCCCGCTTGGAGAGTTCGCCATCGGTACAAACACGACAGCTTTCGCCGTCGCCAGAAAATACGGGATTGAAAATAAACTGCCGATTCTGATTGCGGAGAAGACCGGACCGCACTTTGCGCTGGGGGACACCTGTTATTCCCACGAGGAGGAGGTAAAGAGCTTTAATCCTGACGGCAAGGAGATCGTGGCGAAAGAGAATGAGGTGTCAGTTTTACGTGACACGGATGTCAGCAAGGCATATTTCCAGTGCCACACAGACATTACGATCCCCTATGACGAGCTTGGGGAGCTTTCGGTGTTGACCGAATCGGGAGAAAAGTATGTGATTATCCAGAACGGTCAATTTTTGCTGCCGGGATGCGAGGAGCTGAATAAGGCGCTGAGCTGATGGAAATGGCGCGAACTTCGGGAAGCAGAACGGTGCTCTGCCTTCACTGGTGAGAAAATGGGTTGCGCAATCGGGGGAAATCTAGTACACTGTAGAGTAAGAAACTTTGTTTTGATACAAGATGTTGTGGTTGAGGAGGTAATTGCGGATGGCACAGGTAGGTATCGTGATGGGCAGCGATTCGGATATGCCCGTTATGGCGAAAGCGGCGGAACTTTTGGAGGAACTTGGCGTTTCCTATGAGATGACGATTATTTCCGCCCACAGGGAGCCGGACGTGTTTTTCGAGTATGCGAAGAGTGCGGAGTCGAAGGGCTTTAAGGTGATTATCGCGGGAGCCGGGAAGGCGGCTCACCTGCCGGGCATGTGCGCGGCGATTTTCCCCATGCCTGTCATCGGCGTGCCCATGAAAACTTCCGATCTGGGCGGGGTGGACTCCCTCTATTCTATTGTACAGATGCCCTCCGGCATTCCGGTGGCTACGGTTGCGATAAACGGCGGGCAGAACGCCGGGATTCTGGCGGCGAAGATTCTGGCGGTCTCGGACGGGGCGCTTTTAGAGCGGTTAAAGAAGTATTCGGAGAGTCTGAAGGAGAGCGTGCAGGAGAAGGACGCGAAGTTGAAGGAAGTTGGGTATAAAACGTATCTGAAGGCATAGGGCAGGCATTAAGGAGGAAAAGATGGACTATAAGACAGCGGGTGTGGATATCGAGGCGGGCTACCGTTCAGTGGAACTGATGAAGCAGTATGTGAAGGGGACGATGCGGCCCGAGGTATTAGGCGGGATCGGCGGATTTTCCGGCGCTTTTTCCCTTGAGAAGATTAAGGGCATGGAGAAGCCGGTGCTTCTGTCGGGCACGGACGGCGTGGGCACGAAGATACAGCTTGCCTATCTGCTGGATCAGCACGACACCGTGGGAATTGACTGTGTTGCCATGTGTGTCAACGACGTGGTGTGCGCGGGTGCGGAACCGCTGTTTTTCTTAGATTACATAGCATGCGGGAAAAATTATCCCGAGAAGATCGCTGCGATCGTGAAGGGCGTTGCCGAGGGCTGCAGGCAGGCGGGCGCGGCTCTGGTCGGCGGCGAGACGGCGGAGCATCCGGGACTGATGCCGGAGGATGAGTATGATCTTGCCGGTTTTGCGGTGGGTGTTGCCGAAGAGAAGGATCTGATCACGGGTGCGGACATCAGACCCGGTGACGTGCTGGTCGGCATTGCGTCTTCCGGCGTGCACAGCAACGGATTTTCCCTCGTCAGAAAGGTGTTCGACGTGAACAAGGAGACACTCAGCGTGTATCACGAGGAGCTTGGCGCGACGCTGGGAGAGACATTGCTTACGCCCACGAAAATTTATGTGAAGGCGCTTCAGGAGGTAAAAAAGGCGGGCGTTACCGTCAAGGGCTGCAGCCATATTACAGGCGGCGGCTTCTATGAGAATATTCCGAGAATGCTGCCGCAGGGCATCGGGGCAAGGGTGGAGAAGGGCAGTTTTGAGAAGCCGCCTGTCTTTGCGCTCCTGCAGAAGACAGGAAATCTGGAAGAGAAGATGATGTACAATACCTACAACATGGGACTCGGCATGGTGCTGGCAGTGGATGCCGCGGATGCGGATCAGACCATCGCGGCTTTGCAAACGGCAGGCGAGAAGGCATGGGCAGTAGGGGAAGCCGTGTCGGGAGATCATGAGGTAGTGCTTTTATAAATGGTTCAGCCGGGCCGGGAGCGCGTTTGGCGAATGGGTGTGGGCTGAACTGTCATAAGAAGGGGATGGGGAGTTGCGATTGGAGGAGCAGTATGCTTAGAGTAGTGGTATGTGTGTCGGGAGGCGGCACAAACTTGCAGGCAATTATTGACGGCATTGCGCAGGGAGCCATCTTTCACACGGAGATTGTCCGTGTGGTGAGCAACAATCCCAATGCCCGCGCCCTTGAGAGAGCGAAGACAGCGGGGATTGAGAGCGTGTGCGTGTCACCGAAGGATTACGGGGACAGACAGCAGTTTGAGGCGGCATTAATCCGCTGCGTGGAGGAGGCGAATCCGGATCTGATTGTGCTGGCGGGCTTTATGGTAAAGGTGCCGGCGGAGCTGATACAAAAGTATAAAAACCGGATAGTCAATGTGCATCCTTCCCTGATTCCCGCTTTCTGCGGTACAGGTTATTACGGTCTGCGGGTGCACGAGGAAGCGCTTAAGCGCGGTGTAAAAATAACAGGTGCAACGGTACATTTTGTGGATGAGGGGATGGATACCGGTCCGATCATCAAACAGAAGGCAGTAAAGGTGCACGAGGACGATACGCCCGAAACATTGCAGAGGAGAGTCATGGAGGAGGCCGAGTGGGTGCTCCTGCCATGGTGCATCAACCTCATTGCGACGGGCCAGGTAAAAGTGGAAGACGGCCGGGTGACGGTGACAGAGTAACAACGCGAAAAGAAGTTCTAAAGACATCGCGCCATTGGATGCGATGTCAGGAACTTCTAAGTTTCGCGTGAGAGAATACCGCAAAGCAGCATTCTCTGTATATAAGATTAGGAAAGGAAAGGGAATTAATGAAAATTTTGATCGTTGGCAGCGGAGGACGGGAACACGCGATTGCGGCGGCTGTGGCAAAGAGTCCGAGGGCGGATAAGATTTACTGCGCGCCCGGCAACGCGGGAATCGGGCAGATTGCGGAATGCGTGCCCATCGGTGCCATGGAGTTTGACAAGCTTGTGGCTTTTGCTAAAGAGAAAGCCATTGATCTGACGATTGTGGGCATGGACGACCCGTTAGTTGGCGGTCTGGTGGACGAGATGGAGGCGGCGGGCCTCAGGGTGTTCGGTCCACGGAAAAATGCGGCGGTTCTGGAGGGCAGCAAGGCGTTCTCCAAGGATCTGATGAAAAAATATAAGATTCCCACGGCGGCCTACGAGAATTTTGACGATCCGCAGAAAGCGCTTGCCTATCTGGAGACAGCAAAAATGCCGGTGGTATTGAAGGCGGACGGTCTTGCGCTCGGCAAGGGCGTGCTGATCTGTGAGACGCTTGATGAGGCGAAGGAAGGCGTGCGCACCATCATGGAGGATAAAAAGTTCGGCGCGGCGGGCAACCGCATGGTGGTTGAAGAGTTTATGACGGGACGGGAGGTTTCCGTGCTCTCCTTTGTGGACGGGAAGACCATAAAGATTATGTCCTCCGCGCAGGATCATAAGCGGGCGATGGATGGTGACCAGGGACTGAACACAGGCGGTATGGGCACATTTTCGCCCAGTCCTTTCTATACGGAAGAGGTGGACGCGTTCTGCCGTGAGCACATTTATCAGGCGACCGTGGACGCCATGGCGGCGGAGGGCAGACCTTTCAAGGGGGTCATCTTCTTCGGCCTGATGCTGACGGAGGACGGACCGAAGGTGCTGGAGTATAATGCACGTTTCGGCGATCCGGAGGCCCAGGTTGTGCTGCCCCGGATGAAAAACGATATGATCGATGTGGTGGAGGCGTGTATCGACGGGACGCTTGACCAGATGGATCTCTCTTTTGAGGACAATGCGGCGGTATGTGTGATTCTGGCATCGGAAGGGTATCCCGTCTCCTACGAGAAGGGTTTTGAGATTACAGGGCTTAATAACTTTGACGGGAAGGACGGGTACTACTGTTTCCATGCGGGAACGGCGCTGAAGGATGACAAGATTGTCACAAACGGCGGCAGAGTGCTCGGCGTCACGGCAAAGGGAGCGACTTTGAAGGAAGCGCGGGCGAACGCCTACGCGGCGACGGAGTGGGTGCATTTTGACCACCAGTATATGAGACATGATATCGGCAAGGCGATTGACGAGGCCTGAACGCTTTTAGATGAACGCCGGAAGGAAAAGAGTGTCGGGGTTCGGATGCCACGGCATAGACCATCGGAGAGAACGTGGCAGATGTGGCCCGGAGGGGAGTGAAGTTTTATGAGCAGGGAAGAGCGAATAGAGATGCTCAAGAAAGAGTTTAGTGAGATCAATACATACAACAGACCTACCTACTGTTCCGAATGTGGAGGTGTTATGGTCTATAAGGGGCTGGGGGAATACCAGTGTGAGAATTGCGGGATTGTTGATTATGATGATTATGGAAAGGTGCGCAACTTTGTTGAGGTACATGTGGGAGCCAACGCGGCTGAGACCGCAAAGGCTACCGGTGTGGAACAAAAATCAATAAGGGATATGCTCAAGGAGGGAAAGCTTGAGATAGCACAGAATTCTGCTATTTTCCTGAAATGTGAGATCTGTGGCGCGATGATACGCAGCGGCAAATATTGTACGAAGTGTGAGATGAACTATCACAAGGATCTGGAAGAGATGGCAAGGAAAGCGAGACATCATGGCGATACGTTCGGCTACAGTACTGAGCGGCGCAAGGGAGAGGACGGCGCAAAGCGCTTTACAAGAGGCGAGTAAAATTTCGGATATAGAGAAACGGCAGAAAAATACAGAAATGGAGAGCAGAATGAAAATACGAAAGATTGAGTTGGGAAGAAGACAGAGACACATATGGACGGCAGCGGTGGCTTTCGGCGCGGCAGTTCTTCTGGCATGGTGTAATCCGATGGTGAGTCTGGCGGAGGCCACAGGTACCGTGTTGCCCAACTCAGTCAATATCAGAAAACAGCCCGATCAGGAGAGCGCGGTGATCGGCAGCTCCACTGTCGGCAAGGAAATCAGTATCCGGGGCAAGGTGGACGCTTCCGGGATCACCTGGTATCAGGTATATGTGGATTCAAACACCATGGGCTACGTCCGTGCCGATATGATCGAGAAGAAGGGGGATGGGGACATTCCCACAGTTACAGTGGCAGCGGAGAGCCAGACCACACAGGAACTGGAAAGCGATGGAGGAAGTGCGCAGGAACCGGATGCAGGCGGTACAGGCAGCGGTGCGCAGGTGGAGGCGCAGGAGTCGATGGATCTCCAGTATGCAAGCACCAAAGTGCAGGCGAAGGTGCGTCCCGACCCTTCTACCTCAAATAATCCGGTGGATTCCCTGACGCCAGGGACACAGGTAGTGGTGAGCGGAAAATCTGAGGGCAGTGACAGCAAGACATGGTATTTTGTCACCTTTACCGGATCAAACGGTTCGGAGAAAACTGGTTATATCCGTTCCGATCTGCTGGAGCTTGGCGAGATGCTGCCAGTGGAGGAAGAGCCGGTGGAAGAACCCGAGGAGGAGCCGGAAGAGCCGGAAGCTGCACCGAGAAACGATTATGAGCTAAAAATTGAAACCGCTTCCGACGGAGAGGAAGTGTGGTATATCTATGACAATGTGACCGGACAGAAGCAGAAACTGGTACCCCTTCTGGAATCCTCTTATGCACAGTCTCTCGACGATGGGGATGATACGAAATCCATGGTCAAGCAGCGGATCGTGATCGTGGTACTGGTCGTACTTCTGGTAATTCTCGCGGTTGTGGCGGTTATTATGGGCTTTAAACTGCGTGACGCCTACTATGAGGATTATGAGGACGACGAGGACGAGGATGAGGAGATACCCGATGAGCGTCCGGCTGTAAAACGCCCGGCTGCGAGGGAAAGAGAACAGAACCGCAGAGCGCCCGTTGAGGAGGAGCGCAGGACGCGCAGAAGAGAAGAGTCGGGAGCGGGAAGGGACAGGCAGGAACGCAGGCGGCCGGAGCGGGAAGTTACCTACAGGGAAGAGCCGGATGCAGAAGCGGCTGTCAGACCCGCGAGACCGCGCAAGGCAAAAAATTTCCTTCTGGATGACGACGAGTTTGAATTTGAATTTTTAAATATGGACGATAAGGATCTGAAATAACTATGTTTATCGAGATAGATTTTAACAGCGATCAGGCAATTTATATGCAGCTTAGGGATCAGATCATTATGGGGATTGCCTCTTCCCGGTTTCAGGAGGGAGATATGCTCCCTTCCGTCAGACAGCTTGCGGACACCATCGGCATTAACATGCACACAGTCAACAAAGCTTACACGGTCTTAAAGCAGGAAGGTTATGTGAAAGTGGATCGCAGACGGGGTGTGATGGTAGCTGTGGACATTGACAGGATGCGTGCCATCGAGGAGATCAGGGAGGATTTGATGGTTACGCTGGCAAAGGCAAGCTGTAAGAATATTTCCGGGGAAGAAGTGCATGCTCTTATAGACGAGATCTATGAGGAATATGGGAAAGGAATGAGAGAGTAAATGCAGCCACAATTTACGGATAAGGCGAAGACGGCTCTGATCTTAGCGGAGAGGGCGGCAAGAAGCTTACGGCAGAGTTATGTGGGAAGCGAGCATATCCTGTTGGGACTTTTACGGGAGAATACAGGCGTTGCGGCGATCGTGCTCTTAAACAACGGTGTGGACGTGGTGCGGCTGAAAGAGATGATAAAGGATCTGATTGTGCCGGAGACCTCCGTGCTCATCGCGGAGCGGGACGGGTACTCCCCCCGTGCGCAGGCGATTCTGGAGGAGGCACACAGACAGGCAGACAGGTTTCGCAGCGATAAGACGGGGACGGAGCACATTCTTCTGGCACTTCTGAAGGAGGGGGAGAATGTAGCGGTCCGGTTGTTGAACACCATGGGCATTTCAGTGCAGAAACTTTATGTGGATGTGCTTGTGGCTATGGGAGAGGACGGTGCGCTCTACAAAGAAGATCTGGGAAGAAAGCAGAATAAGAAAAAGGGAAACACTTCCACGCTTGACCATTACAGCAGGGATCTGACGGCGCTTGCCAGAGAGGGAAAGCTTGACCCGGTAATCGGCAGGGAAGAGGAGATCACCAGGGTGGTGCAGATTTTGAGCCGCCGCACGAAAAACAATCCCTGTCTGGTGGGAGAGCCTGGCGTCGGCAAGACGGCGGTGGTGGAAGGTCTTGCGGCGAGAATTGTGACAGGGGACGTTCCCTTTACGGTGCAGAATAAGAGGCTTATGACACTGGATCTTTCGGGTATGGTGGCGGGCAGTAAGTACCGTGGCGAGTTCGAGGAGCGGATCAAGAAGGTTATCAAAGAAGTGATCGAGGACGGCAATATCATTCTGTTCCTGGATGAGATGCATACCATTATCGGCGCGGGTGGCGCGGAGGGTGCGATCGACGCCTCCAACATCTTAAAACCTTCCCTTGCAAGGGGCGAAATCCAGTTGATCGGCGCGACCACTATCGCTGAGTACCGCAAGTATGTGGAGAAGGACGCGGCGCTTGAGAGACGGTTCCATCCGGTGACGGTGGAGGAGCCAGGCATTGAGGAGACAGAGAATATTCTGCGGGGCATCGCCCACAAGTATGAGGAGCACCACAGGGTTACCATCACGCCGGAGGCGATCAGCGCGGCTGTCGCTCTGTCGGCGCGTTACATCAATGACAGGAACCTGCCGGACAAGGCCATTGATCTGATCGACGAGGCCTCGGCGGCGGTTCGGCTGCATGTGACAAAACAGCCCGATAAGCTGCAGGAACTGTCGGAGGAGATCGATAAGATTGATCTGCAGATTGAGCGCTCGATCCGTATGGAGGCGTTCACACAGGCGGCTGAGCTGAAAAAGAAGCAGGAGAGCTGCATTAGAAAATATGAGCGCATGGTGAAACGGCTGGAGCAGGAAGACTTAAACCGTGCCTATGTGGTTGGAGAGAACGAGATCGCGGAAGTGGTGGCGCTGTGGACGAGGATTCCCGTAAAGAAACTGGCGGAGAAGGAGAGCGAGCGTCTGCTGAAGCTGGAATCTATTCTCCATAAGCGGGTGATCGGCCAGGAGGAGGCAGTCGTGGCGGTGGCGAAGGCGATGCGCCGCGGCAGAGTGGGACTGCAGGATCCGAACCGGCCCATCGGCTCTTTCCTGTTTCTGGGACCTACCGGCGTGGGAAAGACTGAGCTTTCCAAAGCGCTGGCGGAGGCCATGTTCGGTTCGGAAAACGCGCTGATCCGCGTGGATATGTCAGAGTACATGGAAGGGCATTCGGTGTCCAAGATGATCGGATCGCCGCCGGGTTATGTGGGCTTTGAAGAAGGGGGACAGCTTTCCGAGAAGATCCGCAGGAATCCGTATTCCGTTGTCCTTTTTGACGAGATAGAGAAAGCCCACCCGGATGTGTTTAATGTCCTTTTGCAGGTGCTTGATGACGGGCATATCACCGACTCAAAGGGACGGAAGGTAAGCTTTAAGAATTCCATTCTGATCATGACTTCAAATGCCGGGGCGCAGCGCATCATTGATCCGAAGAATCTGGGATTCGGCGCGGCAGAGACGGAGAAGCAGAGTTATGATAAAATGAAAGGCAAGGTCATGGAGGAGGTGAAGCGCCTCTTCAAGCCGGAGTTTATCAACAGAATTGACGAGATCATGGTGTTCCATCCTTTGAACAGGGACGATATGAAAGCGATTGTCACGCTGCTTACCAAAAACCTGTCGAAGCGCTGCAAAGAACAGATGGATATCGAACTGAGCGTCGGTTCTTCTGTGAAAGAGCATCTGATCGAGAAGCATATGGATGTCAAGATGGGAGCGAGACCCATGAAACGTGCGATCCAGTCGGAGATTGAGGACGCGCTGGCGGAGGAGATTCTTGCCGGAAAGGTGAAGAGCGGCGATAAGGTATCCGTGGGACTAAAGAATAAGAAAATAACTTTCACGGTAAAGCCCGTGCAGGAATGATAAGGAATAACAAGGGTAATTATTCAGTGCAGGTCGAAGCATTTACTGCTAAGACCGTAATAACATGATACAATGTGCGAAATTTCGTCGTCAAATACGATTTAAGATAAATTTCGCATCGTAACTGTGAAGGTACTGAACAGTTATTAACAAAGAGACATTAGGAGGAAAAAGCGATGGCTGTAGTAGAAGAGTTGTTGCGCGCAGAAAGTGACAGGACGATCAGCTTTGGCAATCACAAGCTGGCGGCAAAAGCAAAGCTGGAGGATTATGAGCACGGCGGTAATCTTTATAAGGTAAAGACCTTTAAGGAACTGACGAAGCTTGAGAAAAACGGCATGTTTGCCTATGAGTCGGAGCCGGGTACCAGTGTGAACCGCTTTGAGGAGACGGAGAACGGGATTACCTTCACCGTGGAGGGCGACGAGGACGCGCAGATCACGGTGGGACTTCAGGAGGACACGGTTTACAAGGTGTATGTGAACGGTGCGAACGTGGGTGAGATGAAGACAAATCTGAGCGGAAAGCTAAGTATCAGTGTGGAACTGGAAAATGTTGGAGCGGTGGAAGTAAAGATCGTCAAGTAGGCGGCTGGCGTGGGAATCTGGGGTTTTCGGCTGACATATAATCATGTCTGGCGTGAAAGCCCCTCTTTTAGTATAGGGAAGGTAATTGCGAAACGCTTATTCAATTTTATATAGGTTTAAAGAAAGGAAACAGGAATGGCGAAGGGAAGAGCGACCGTATTTTTTTGTCAGAACTGTGGCTACGAATCTTCCAAATGGCTGGGGCAGTGTCCCGGCTGTAAAGATTGGAACACTATGGTGGAGGAGCCTGCCGCCGGGAAGAGAAGCGGCGGTGCATCCGGCGGCGTGTCCGGAAAAAGGGCGGCGGAGCCTGTAAGTCTGAAACAGGTAGATCTGCGGGAAGGAGAGCGCATGACCACGCATATTGCTGAGCTTGACAGGGTGCTTGGCGGCGGTCTTGTGCCCGGCTCGCTCACGCTGGTGGGCGGCGATCCAGGTATCGGCAAGTCAACCCTGCTTTTGCAGGTGTGCAGACATATGGCCCAGGACGGCCGCAGGCTTCTCTATATATCGGGAGAGGAATCCCTGCAGCAGATAAAGATGCGTGCCAACCGGCTCGGTGAGTTTTCGGAACAGCTTCTTCTTTTGTGCGAGACAAATCTGGAAATCGTAGAACAGACCATTCGTAAAGTGCAGCCGGCGGTGGCGGTTATCGACTCCATCCAGACGATGTACCGGGAGGAAATATCTTCCGCGCCAGGCAGTGTCTCCCAGGTGAGGGAGTCCACCAATGTGCTGATGCAGCTTGCCAAGGGACTGGGCGTTTCCATTATGATTGTGGGTCATGTGACCAAGGAGGGAACCGTTGCCGGACCGAGGGTGTTAGAGCATATGGTAGACACGGTGCTCTATTTTGAGGGCGACAGACACGCCTCCTACCGGATTTTGCGGGGTGTCAAAAACCGTTTCGGCTCCACCAACGAGATTGGCGTGTTTGAGATGAAGGAGGAAGGGCTTGCGGAGGTGAAAAACGCTTCCGAGTTTATGCTCAGCGGCAAACCGGAGGGGGCAAGCGGTTCCGTGGTGTCCTGCTCCATGGAGGGAACCCGGCCGATTTTGCTTGAAATCCAGGCGCTTGTCTGTCACAGTAACTTTGGCATACCGAGAAGACAGGCGACCGGCATGGACCTAAACCGGTTAAATCTGTTGATGGCTGTTCTGGAGAAACGGCTGAATCTGCAGATGTCGGACTGTGACGCCTATGTAAATCTGGCGGGCGGTATGCGGATCGCAGAGCCTGCCATCGATCTGGGGGTCGCCATGGCGGCAGCTTCCAGTTTTAAGAACCGGGCGATCGACGACAGGACCATCGCTTTCGGGGAAATCGGCTTAAGCGGGGAGGTGCGGGGCGTTTCACAGGCATCCCAGCGGGTGGCGGAGGCGGCGAAACTGGGCTTTACCACATGCATTCTCCCGGCGGTCAACGCCGGGCAGATTAAGGTTAAGGAGGAAATTCAGGTGATCGGGGTTAAGACAGTGCGGGATGCGATTGACTTGATTTAACGCCGCGTATGTGGTACGATAACCGGGGTTATTTTTATTCTATGGAATGGAAAACTGCGGGAGGAGAGTGTAACGCATGCTCCGAACCGTTGATATTGGTCGGCGATTTCGTACAAAGGGGAAATAAGGTCTGACAAAGGAGTCAGTATGGATAAGGGAAAGCACGGCTTTCGAGGCAGCATACCTCTTCTGATTTTGGAGATCTGTGTTCTGCTTATCGCTATCGGTGTGATGTATGTTGTGGTCACGATGACTGGTGAGGTAAATCACAAGGAAATTGACGAGGAAAACATAGTTATTAACGAGGAGATCGTCAAGAAGAAGACAACCGAAGTGAGGCAGCCGGAGAAAAAGAAGGAGGAGGAAAAGAAAAAGGGATACCGCAATATTGCGCTCTTCGGTGTGGACGCCAGGGACGGCGAACTGGGGAGAGGCACGAGAAGTGACACCATTATGATTGCCAGTATTAACCAGGATACGCAGGAAATTAAGCTGATTTCCGTGTTCCGTGACACGTATCTGAATCTGGGCAACGATTCTTATAATAAATGCAATACAGCCTACGCACAGGGCGGGCCGGAGCAGGCGATCAATATGCTCAACATGAATCTGGATCTGGACATCACGGACTATGTGACAATCGGTTTTTCCGGACTGATCGATGCGGTGGATGCACTGGGCGGTGTGGAGATTGAGGTGACGGACTCGGAAATATCCCATCTGAATAATTATCAGCTCTGTATGGCGGAAGAACTCGGCGTGGATTATATTCCGGTGGAGCAAAGCGGCAGGCAGCTATTGAACGGGATGCAGGCCACTGCCTACTGCCGGATCCGCTACACGAGAGGGGACGATTTCAGAAGAGCGCAGAGGCAGAGGGATGTGCTTCGCGCGATGATGGACAAGGCGGGCGGCGCCTCAGTCAGCACATTGACTGATATGGTTAATGCTGTTCTGCCGCAGGTGGAGACTTCCCTGGATGTAGATGAGATTTTGAGCGTGCTTGGAAGTGTGGCAGGTTACAATATGGTGGAGAGTGACGGCTTTCCCTTCGAGGGTGGAAGAGCCGGTGCCAATGTGGGAAGCAAGGGCAGCTGTGTGATTCCCATTGATCTGGAGGAAAATGTAAGGCAGCTTCACCACATGCTTTATCCGGAGGAGGGGTATGTGCCTTCCACACGGGTAAAGCAGATCGATGAGGAAATCAAAGCGCAGACAAATGAGTATATACAATAACAGTTCGGCCAGAGCATCATCTTCCTGTCAGACCGTGCATGTACGGACCTGGCAGGAAGATGATGCTCTGAGAGAACGCCCGCATAGTGAGTCGATTGAGCGTTGCGCAATCAAGAAGCTGTGAACAGCGGAGAGCGAGGAATGCGCGACTTTGCGAATGGGCGTGGGTTGAACGGAAACGGGTCATTATGAAAAAACTGCTTATCTATTTGAAGGATTTTAAAAAGGAGACGGTTTTCGCACCCCTCTTTAAAATGCTGGAGGCAACGTTTGAGTTGTTTGTGCCACTCGTGATGGCGGCGATTATTGACAGGGGTATCGGGCAGGCGGATACGGGATATGTCTTGAAAATGGGCGGGATTCTGGTCGCCCTCGGACTGATCGGGCTGGTCTGTTCCATCACGGCGCAGTATTTTGCGGCGAAGGCGGCGGTTGGTTTTTCCACCGGGTTAAAGCATGCCCTTTTTGACCATATTCAGAGCCTTTCCTTTACGGAGATTGATACGCTCGGCACCTCGACGCTGATCACACGCATGACCTCTGATGTAAACCAGGTGCAGAACGGCGTCAATATGGTGCTGCGCCTGTTCCTGCGCTCGCCCTTTATCGTGTTCGGCGCGATGATTATGGCATTTACGATCGACGTGAAGGCGGCGATGATTTTTGTGGTGACGATCCCTCTTCTGGCGGTGGTGGTTTTCGGTATTATGGCGCTCACCATGCCCATGTATAAAAAGGTGCAGGCGGGACTGGATGCCGTGCTTGGCGCGACGAGAGAAAATCTGACGGGAGCGAGGGTGATCCGTGCGTTCCATAAAGAGGAGGAAGAGATTGACCGGTTTGAGGAGAAAAACGGAGTTCTCACGCATCTCCAGCTTGCCGTGGGAAAAATTTCCGCACTGACCAATCCGGTCACATATATTATTATCAATGCGGCAACCATTCTTCTGCTCTATACGGGTGCGGTGCGCGTGGACAACGGCAGCATTACCCAGGGTGAGGTGGTGGCGCTCGTCAATTACATGTCGCAGATCCTGGTGGAGCTGATCAAGCTGGCAAATCTGATCATCACCATCACCAAGGCGCTGGCATGCGCCAACCGGATCGAGGCGGTGTTTGAGGTGGAGTCATCTATGGAGTGGGCTTCGCAAGGTGGCGCCGCAGCGGGAGAAAGGTTGCGGACAGCGGGCAGGAAGAAAGAGGAAGGGAAGCATTCGATCATGACCGCCGGTCTGGGGGCAGGAAGCAATGCGGCTTCCGGGACGGACAATGTGGCGGCAGAGGATAACCGGACAGGGAAGAATAATGGCACAGACGCGGATTTTGCTGTGGAATTTGACCATGTGCATCTGACATACGGGGGAGCCGGGGCGGAGTCCCTGAGCGATATCCATGTAAAGGTGCCGAGGGGACAGACGGTCGGCATCATAGGCGGCACAGGTTCCGGCAAGTCTTCTCTGGTGAATATGATTCCCCGGTTTTATGACGCTACGACGGGTACCGTGCGCGTGAACGGGCGGGATGTAAAGGCGTATGGGATGGAGGAACTGAGAGAAAGGATCGGGATCGTCCTGCAGAAGGCGGTTCTTTTCCGGGGAACGATCCGGTCTAACCTGCTCTGGGGAAAC
This sequence comes from uncultured Lachnospiraceae bacterium, assembly GCA_949472775.1. GTDB lineage: Bacteria > Bacillota > Clostridia > Lachnospirales > Lachnospiraceae > UBA3282. The sequence goes on along the minus strand of CASWVG010000008.1, from coordinate 37,643 downwards.
GGTTCCGCCACGGATGAGGAGCTGTGGGAGGCGTTACGGCTGGCGCAGGCGAAGGAGTTTGTGGAGACGAAAGAGGGACGGCTGGATGCGCCTGTGGCGCAGGAGGGACGTAATCTGTCCGGCGGGCAGAGACAGCGGCTGACCATTGCGAGAGCTCTGGTGGCGAAACCGGAGATACTGATTCTGGATGACAGCGCTTCGGCGCTTGACTATGCCACGGACGCGGCGCTCCGCAGGGCGCTTAAGGAACTGCCCGGGGAGCCGACGGTGTTTATCGTATCACAGCGCGCCTCCTCGATCCAGCACGCGGATCAGATCATCGTGCTGGAGGACGGCGAAATTGCCGGATGCGGCACCCACGAGGAGCTGCTCGCAAACTGTGAAGTCTACCAGGAGATCTACTACTCACAGTTTGAGAAACAGTCTGCCGTGCAAAATTGAATATCCGAAACGGCGTTGAGAGCTTGCTCACAAGCAGGCGCAATGCTCGAGTTTGCGAAGCAAATCTCGCAATCGAGCTTGCTCGATTTGTTATAGGGCGGACGCCCGACATGAATAAATTGGCGAAGACAATTTATGAATGGCACGGCAGACAGCATGGCAGAAATGAATATCCGAAACGGCGTTGAGAGCTTGCTCACAAGCAGGCGCAATGCTCGAGTTTGCGAAGCAAATCTCGCAATCGAGCTTGCTCGATTTGTTATAGGGCGGACGCCCGACATGAATAAATTGGCGAAGACAATTTATGAATGGCACGGCAGACAGCATGGCGGAAATGAATATCCGAAACGGCGTTGAGAGCTTGCTCACAAGCAGGCGCAAGCGACAGGGGAGAATAAGATGGGACAGAGAGAAACATTTCAGCGGGTTTTGCACTATATTAAAAAATACTGGCTGTATCTGACAGCGTCAATTGTGATGGCGAGTGTGACGGTGGCGCTGACATTGTATTTTCCGATATTGACCGGGAAAGTCATTGATCTTGTGCTCGGGCCGGGCCAGGTGGATTTCGGCGGTGTGTTCGATATTCTGAAGCTGATGGCAGTCATTGCCGTGGCGACCGGGCTGGCACAGTGGATTATGAATGTTTGTAACAATAAAATGACCTACCGCATTGTGCAGGACATCCGCAACGAAGCGTTCCGAAAAATAGAGATTCTGCCTTTGAAATATATTGACGCGCATTCCTACGGCGAGGTGGTGAGCCGGGTGATCGCGGATGTGGACCAGTTTGCGGACGGTCTGCTCATGGGCTTTACGCAGTTTTTCACCGGTGTCATTACGATTTTGGGAACATTGGGTTTTATGCTCAGTGTCAATGTTGCCGTCACGGGTGTCGTTGTACTGGTGACACCATTGTCGTTTTTTGTCGCAGGCTTTATTGCCAGGAAAACGTTTACCATGTTTCATCTGCAGTCAGAGACAAGGGGGGAGCAGACTGCGCTGATTGAGGAGATGGTCGGGAACCAGAAGGTGGTGCAGGCTTTTTCCCATGAGGACGAGGCACTGGAAGCCTTTGACGAGATTAACGGCAGGCTGCAGGACTGTTCCCTGCGCGCCATCTTTTTCTCTTCCCTGACGAATCCGTCAACCCGGTTCGTCAACAATCTGGTGTATGCGGGCGTGGCGGTTGTAGGAGCGGTCTACGCCGTTCACGGGGGAATCAGCGTGGGGCAGCTTTCCTGTTTCCTCTCCTATGCGAACCAGTATACAAAGCCGTTCAATGAAATTTCCGGCGTGGTTACGGAACTGCAGAATGCGCTTGCCTGCGCGGCGCGGATTTTTGCTCTGATTGAGGAGGAGCCGCAGACACCGGAGCCGGAAGGTGCAGTGACGCTGAAAGATGTGGAGGGCTGCGTGGAGCTTTCCCACGTGGACTTTTCCTATGTGCCAGACAAAAAGCTGATCACCGATCTGAATCTGGCGGTCAAGCCGGGACAGAGGGTAGCTATCGTGGGTCCTACGGGCTGTGGTAAGACGACAGTGATCAATCTGCTGATGCGGTTTTATGATGTGAACAGTGGAAAAATCTGCGTGGACGGCGCGGATATCCGTGAAGTGACGAGAAAGAGCCTGCGTGAAAATTACGGTATGGTATTGCAGGAGACATGGTTAAAGGCAGGGACGATCCGCGATAATATCGTGATGGGCAGACCCGATGCCACGGAGGAAGAGGTGATCGCCGCCGCGAAAGCGTCCCATGCACACAGCTTCATCAAGAGACTTTCCAAGGGGTACGACACGGTGATCGGGGAGGATGGCGGCAGTCTCTCCCAGGGACAGAAGCAGCTTCTGTGCATTACCAGAGTTATGCTCTGTCTGCCGCCCATGCTGATTCTGGACGAGGCGACTTCCTCCATAGATACACGCACGGAAATACGGATCCAGAAAGCGTTTGCCACCATGATGCAGGGAAGAACAAGCTTTATCGTGGCGCACAGGCTCTCTACCATCAGGGAGGCGGATGTGATTCTTGTTATGAAGGACGGGAATATTATCGAGCAGGGAAACCATGAGACATTGCTTAAGAAAAAGGGATTTTACGCAAAGCTTTATGAAAGTCAGTTCGCCGTGTAGTTGAAGTTCAGTTCAGGACTTTGCACTTGCTGCAAAGTCCGTAAGAATATGTAAATTAGCCAAGTGGGAATCTGTCCTCGCCGTAGGCGATTTGGAATGGGCAGATTCTATAACAGGAAAGCCGAAGGCTGAACTGTTATAGTAGGAGCCGTCCTTATTGTAGTCCATAGACTCGGAGCGGATATCCTTGATCCTGCCGTTTTCCCACTCAAAGACGAGATACTGGTAGACGACGGCGTGGTGTTCCAGATATGCCTCGTCGGTCAGATAGGAGAGGAGAGTGTCCTTTTCGATTTCGTTGTTTTCGCAGAAAGTGTCGATCTCCACAGATGTGCCGTCCACGAAGAAGGAGGGCAGAATCGTGGTCAGGGACTTGTCGAAGGGAATTTCCTCTGCGGCAAGGTACTGGTAATCGCCGCCGTCCACGGAGGAGAGAATGTCGTAGTCCTTGTAGGCTGCTAAAAAGACGTCTGCGCCGTCCCCGATTTTCACGCCGCGTATGGTCTGCGCCGTCTCCGCGTCCAGATCGTAGTCGGTAGCGGACAAGAGCGGTTTTTCTTCGCCGCAGGCGCCAAGAAACGTGAGGGAGAACGTCAGTAGTAAGCAGACAGCGATTTTTTTCATGGGAATCCTCTTTCTGTAAATTGATGTACTGAAAAACCCGCGAGCAGCGACTCACGGGTCATAATAACAGGGGCAGTAGGAATCGAACCCACATCGATGGTTTTGGAGACCACTGTTCTACCTTTGAACTATGCCCCTATACTGTGTGGCGGGCTAAAGCAAACCGCCGAAAATTATTATAGCATAGGTAAGGGGAGAGCGCAAGAGTGTTTTTTAAAAGGGGCTGCTTATAATTATGCCATTTGTGCAATGAGAGCCGCGGCTTGAAGAGTTTTGCAATTACTTAAGAGAAACAGGTGTGAGGAGACGCGGCGGTAACGAAACAAACGATAACACCGGAAAGGAAGGTAATTTATGTTAGAACAGGCGGGAACCATGTTTGATAACATGGAGGCGATGATGGATCGCATGAAGAAAAAGGCTTACAGAGAACGTATGGGGCAGTTTCGGGAAAAGAATGAGGCGATTTTTACGGAGATGAATGACTTCGTGGAGCAGGCGGAAGAACACAGACGAAACGAAGCGGCAGCGCAGGCGGCGAAAGCCCTTGCGGATGCGGTGGAAGCGCGCTTTGCCAGGCGGGGAAAGATCAGCCGTAAAAGTCAGATGGATATTAATCTTTTTATGATTTACTTTGTCTTTCCGGCGATTCTGCTGACCCAGAGCGAATATGCCGGAATGCTTGCGGACGCGGTCAGAGACGAATGGAGAGGGCGCTTCCGGGATAGTGCGCAGCTTAACTATACGACGTATGAAGAAATTTACAGTACCTTTCAGGAGAAGTTTCTGGGGCTGTTTTAGGTATTCTGGCGACAGACTCAGATCGGCCTGCGCACGGCGTTATCATAAAAGCGGAAATAATCCGGACGGTGGCGGGACTGTGTGTATTCAAACATCACCCCGTCGCTGTTGTAGGTCTGACTGCTCACGACTGCCATGCAGTTATAATCCTCGGCATGCAGTTTCAGGTATTTTTCATCAATTTCTGTTATCTTTTCCACCGTCATGATTCGTTTGCTGTTCACGATCGTCATGTGGAGCGTATCCTCCAGATACCGGTAGATGGAGTCTTCCGCGATTTCCGCCGTGAGGCCTGGAACCGCTTCTTTTAAGAAATAATTATGGTTCAGAATCAGGGGCATACCATCTAAATAATGCAGGCGCTGGATATAATAGATATCCGTACCGACAGAAAAGCCGGTATAGAGCGCCTGTTTTTCATTGACTGCAAACTCGGTAAACAGGAGAACCTTTGTGAGGGGAGTATGGCCGTTTCTTGCGGCGGACTCCCGGAAACTTTCGATTTCGCCGATGGTGAAAGCCGTCTGCGCGGCCGGCTGGTAGATGTTGCGCACGCCCTTTCCCTGCATGGTCTGCACATAGCCGTCGGATACAAGGCGGCTGACGGCACGGCGCAGGGTATTGCGGGAACACTGGTATGTCTGAATGAGTGTGTTCTCCGAAGGCAAAAGCGCCTGATAAGCGAAAACATCGTTCTCAATTTTCTGTTTTAAGTCTTTGTAGATGGTCTCATAGATTGATTTCGGCATCTTTGTGTACCCTCGTCTGTTTCTGGTCTACATATATTATAAAAACGGAAAAAAGGAATGTCAACGCTTGTTTAAACAAATTTGCAAAAACCGATTGACATGTTTAAACAAGTGTGATATAACAGGATTATAAAACATGTTTAAACAAGTTTAACAAACGGGTGGAGGAAAGAAAGCATGGGAAAATATGCAGAGGACGCAAAGCAGTTGTTACGTCTGGTAGGCGGAAAAGAGAATATCGCGGCAGTTTCGCATTGTATGACGAGAATGCGGTTTGCGCTGGTAGAGCCGAAAGAGGCGGACGTGAACGCAATCGAGGCGATGAAGGTGGTTAAGGGGAGCTTCACGCAGTCGGGACAGTTTCAGGTGATTATCGGCAATACGGTAGCTGATTTTTACAATGATTTCGTAAAGGAAGCGGGAATTGAGGGTGTGTCGAAGGATGCGGTCAAGCAGGCGGCAAAGAAAAACCAGAATGTATTACAGCGCGTGATTGCGGCGCTGGCAGAGATTTTTGCGCCGCTTATTCCCGCGATCATCACGGGCGGTCTGATCCTGGGATTCAGAAACTGTATCGACAGTCTGTACCTGTTTGAAAGCGGGACGAAAACCTTATGTGACATCAGTCAGTTCTGGGCGGGCATTGACAGTTTCCTGTGGCTGATCGGGGAGGCGGTCTTCCATATGCTTCCGGTGGGGATCTGCTGGTCCGTGACAAAGAAGATGGGCACCAACCAGATGCTCGGTATCGTTCTTGGCCTGACGCTGGTTTCCGGGCAGCTGTTGAATGCGTATGCGGTTGCGAGTACAGCGGCGGCGGACATACCGAAATGGGATTTCGGCGGCTTCCAGATCAATATGATCGGCTATCAGGGGCAGGTCCTTCCGGCAATTATGGCTGCGTTCACGCTGGTGTATCTGGAAAAATTCTTCCGAAAGATCACACCGCAGGTCATTTCCATGATCGTGGTTCCATTCTGCAGCCTATTATTGTCCGTGATAGCGGCACACTTTATACTGGGTCCCATCGGCTGGAAGATCGGCGCGGCGGTTTCCGCCATGGTATTTGCGGGGATCACGGGGACATTTAAGATCGTATTTGGCGCAATTTTCGGCGTAGTCTATGCGCCGCTTGTCATAACAGGACTGCATCATATGTCAAATGCCATTGATTTGCAGCTCATAGCGGATTACGGCGGAACCATGCTGTGGCCGATGATTGCACTGTCGAATATCGCGCAGGGCTCTGCGGTTCTTGGAATGATCTGGCTGCAGAGAAAGGATCAGGCGGCGCAGGAAGTCAATATCCCGGCATGTATTTCCTGCTACCTTGGCGTCACCGAACCTGCCATTTTCGGTGTCAACTTAAAGAAAGGGTTTCCGTTTATCTGCGGTATGATCGGTTCCGGCATTGCGGCTGTTGTATGTGTGGCTACGGGGACCACTGCAAACGCGATCGGCGTGGGCGGTATTCCGGGCATCCTCTCCATCCAGCCGGCGTATATGCTTTCCTTCGCAGTATGCGCGGCCATTGCGATTGCCGTTCCCTTTGTATTGACAGTGGCGGTCGGAAAGAGACGCATGCAGACGGAAAATGGAAACGAGGCGGTGGAACCGGCGGAAGCTGCTGTCGGGACAGGTACATACACGGCGGCGGGGGAAATGAAAGCATTTTTATCCGGCAAGGCGATTCCCTTAAAGGAAGTGGGGGACGGCGTCTTTTCGGCGGGCGTTATGGGAGACGGGATGGCAATTATTCCGGAAAGTGAGACACTGTATGCGCCTGTGGACGCGGAGGTTGCGGTGCTGATGCCGGATTCACGGCATGCCTGCGGATTAAGAACGGAAAACGGCATGGAAATTTTATTGCATATCGGCATTGACACGGTTACCATGAACGGGGACGGATTTGCTTATCTGGTGCGGGAAGGACAGAAGGTTTGCGCGGGAGAGCCGCTGATCACATTTGACAGAGCGAAAATCAGGGCGGCGGGCCATCCGGATGTCACGGTATGTATTGTAACGGAGGAAGGAAACGCACAGAACATACAGTTCCATACAGGAATGTCCGCAGTGGAAAAGGAGACAGTGGTGGCACAGTTTCAGTAAAAGCGGCAATGGTATTTGTGGGATGAGAGATTCCGAGCGTACATGTTAAGCAACAGGAGGAACAAAATGATTGATTTCAGTGATAAGGTAGTTTATCAGATTTACCCGAAGTCCTTTCGGGATTCCAACGGGGATGGTTTTGGCGACATCCCCGGGGTAATCGAAAAATTGGATTATCTACAGGAACTGGGAGTGGATTATCTGTGGCTTACGCCGTTTTTTCCTTCGCCTCAGCGGGATAACGGATATGATGTGGCAGATTACAGGGCAATCGACCCAAAGTTTGGGACGATGGAAGATCTGGAAACATTAATTCAGCGAAGCAGCGCGCGAGGCATGGGGATTATGCTGGATATGGTGTTCAACCATACTTCCACGGAGCATGAATGGTTTCAGAAGGCGATGGCGGGGGATGAGACCTATCAGAAGTATTATATTTTCAAAGAGGGATCGCCCGATCACGCGCCGACGAACTGGCAGTCGAAATTCGGCGGATCCGCCTGGGAGTATGTACCGGCTCTGAAAAAGTGGTATCTGCACCTTTTCGATGTGACACAGGCAGATCTGAACTGGGATAATCCCGAAGTGCGGGAGGAGCTGAAAGAAATTCTCCGGTTTTGGAAAACGAAAGGGATCAGGGCGTTCCGGTTCGATGTGATCAATCTCATCTCCAAGCCGGCGCGCCTGGAGGATGATTTTGAGGGGGACGGACGGCGGTTTTACAGTGACGGCCCCCATATACACGAATACCTGAAAGAACTGGTAAGGGATGCGGGAATCGGGGATTTCGTAACCGTGGGCGAGATGTCGTCCACATCTCTTGCGCACTGTATCCGGTATTCCGCGCCAAAGGAAAAAGAGCTTTCCATGTGTTTTCACTTCCACCATCTGAAAGTGGATTATAAGGATGGCGATAAGTGGGCGCTTCGGGATGTGGACTATCGGAGACTGAAGGAACTCTTTAGTGAATGGCAGATGGGAATGCAGGAAGGAGACGGCTGGAACGCGCTTTTCTGGTGCAACCATGACCAGCCCCGCATCGTGAGCAGAATGGGGGATGAGGGCGTTTACCGGAAAGAGTCGGCGAAGATGCTTGCCGGGATGATTCATATGATGCGCGGCACCCCGTACATTTATCAGGGCGAAGAGATCGGCATGTTAAATGCGCATTACCCGTCCATAGAGCAGTACCGGGATGTGGAGAGCCTGAACTATTATCGGATTTTGCTGGAAGAGGGAAAGACGAAAGCGGAAGCGCTTCAGACGCTTGCGGCAAGGTCGCGGGACAACGGCAGGACGCCCATGCAGTGGAACGGGGAAATGTATGGCGGCTTTTCGGAGAAAGAACCGTGGATTCCGATGTCTGCGGCGTTTGAAAAGGAGATTACCGTGGAAGCCCAGCAAGGGGATGCGGATTCGGTTCTGGCGTTTTATAAGAAGCTGATTGCCATGAGAAAGAAATATCCTGTGATCGCAAAAGGGGAAATTGCGTTTCTGGAGACGGGGACGGATCTGGTGCTGGCTTATCAGAGGATGCGCGGGGAGCAGAAGGTGGTTGTCCTTTGCAATCTTGACGGAAATAAGCAGATGATAAAAGTGTCCGGGGAGTGGAGCCGCTATCAGGTTATGCTGGAAAACTATGAAGGACGGAAGGCGCCCCAGGCAGAAACGTATACGATGGAGCCGTATGAGATCATGGCTCTTGGGAATCTGTCTTCGCAGTAGTGTGGGAAAATACCATTTGTGGCGATGCATCAGCTTGTGGAGACTGCGGCAAAGGATCTTGGATTTAGCGAGATTGTGAACCATGATCCGGCATTTATGTAGATGCTTTGCGGTATGAAAGTCCGGTGAATGGAACAGAGAACAGGGCGGCGCAGGAAACGCCGCCCCATTGTGTTACACTTCTTCCAAAATCAGAAAATCCCAATGGGAGAGGGAGAGACGGTCGCCCTCTTTTACGACGGCTGTGGTATTCTCTTCGCAGGAACCGTCGGCTGTTCTGACAGCGGAAACGTCCTCTCCGGACAAAGCAGCATCTCTGTTTAAGGGCAGCGCTTCGTGCCCGGAAAGAAGCATGCGGGCGTCCTTACCGTGATAGACGGTCTCCTGCGGTTCTTCGGAATAATTAAAATAGTATATGATTTCTTTTTGCAGGTCGTTTGTGCCCCGTCTGACAATCAGGGGATAAGCGGCATCTTCTCTGGCAATGCCAGCCTTTTCACAGAGAAAGCCGAGCAGTTTTTTCAGCACATCCCCGTTCGTATAACAGCCCAGATAGGAGGCATATCCTTGACCAAACCGGTTTCCTGTGAGGGCGGTATAGTCGCCCCAGTGGGGATGGTCGTAGAGAGCAAGCGTTTCGGCGGTGTCGGGAAGGAGAAGTTCCATCCAGCTATGCACGCAGGGATTTACTGTCTGCGATACCTGTCCCGTCGATGCATTGGTGTTGACTGATCTGGTCATATCAACCTCATGGGATGTCGCCTGCATTTTTGGCGCGGCTCGTAACCCCACCTGCACGGCGTCCGTAAACTGGTCGTAGGTCATGCCGAAAACATCGGTCAGACCGTGGGGCAGATCGTCGTGGTAGATTTTGAGCATTCTGTCCGCCACGGCGGTCTTGAAGGTGGAGAGCAGGACACCGCCTGCCTGCACATAGTCTTTCAGCGCTTCCGTCAGCCCATCGGAGACACTGTAGAGAGCGGGAGTAATCAACATCCTATATTGACTGAACAAGTCGATATCTGCCTCGGCTGAGAGGATATCGCATTCCACATTCATCTCATAGAGGGCGTCAAAAATCCAGCGGAACACGTCATTGTAGGCCGGACCGTCCTTGATCGGAAACCATTGCAGGGCGTCCAGAGAGACATTGTCCAGAAGGATTGCGACAGAGCAGTGTTTCTTCAAATTGACCAGATGAGTACCGTGTTTGGCAAAGTCCGCGCCGATGCGGCAGGCTTCCCTGTAGGTGGCGTTTTCTTTCAGGTTATGGCTGAGTACGCCTTTCCAGTAGGATTCGATGGCGTTGTGGATGGAGTGCCAGTGCCAGTATTCCACACAGCTGGCGCCGTTTGCCAGATGGCTGAATGCCTGCAGGCAAAGTTGTCCGGGGTAGGAGAGCCAGCCGTGATTGCCCTGCGCCTCGGTCTCCAGAACCAGATAGTTGTCTTTCTTTAGGGAGCGGGCGATGGCGCCGCCGAAGGCGATCTCCTTGCCGGTCAGATCCTGTGCGGAGGGGTGATAGATATCGCAGCCCGCTATGGTGAGCGGTCTGACAGCTTCCCACTGGTCAACTTCCGGCTGCAAACCGAAGGAGTAGCCCCGCCAGTCATAGTCAAAATTCTGTGTGATAAACTGATCCGGGCGGGCGTATTCCTGCACGATGGCACATTGCCACGCGAGAAACTCGGACACAAGTTTTCGTTGGAATTTATGATATTCTGCGCCGAGGCTGGCGTTGATGGTGCCGCGCACGTCGGGAAAATCTTCCCACGCATTGATACGGTTGCTCCAGTAATCAAGCCCCCATGCCTGATTCAGACTAGAAAGATCGTCGTGGAAAAGATTCCGCACATAAGTCACAAATTTTTTCTGGGCGTAGGTAGAGCAGGTGTCGTAGGATTTGGTTTCATTGTCGAGCTGAAAACCGATCACATGGTCGTAAGGCTGTACTTCCTCCATCAGCCTGCGGATGATGCGCTCCGTGTGCTTTAAGTACATGGGGTGGGCGATATCCATATTCTGTCTGTGTCCGTAACGCCCCGGTCCGTCGTGGGTTTCCGTGATGATATCCGGGTATTTTCGCACAAGCCATGTGGGAACCGCGTAGGTGGGCGTGCCGACGATCACCTGAATGTCGTGCTTTTTTGAGCAGGACAGCATCCGGTGCAGGTGGGTGAAGTCAAAAACGCCGTCCTGCGGCTCCCATGTGCTCCATGTGGACTCCGCGATGCGGATTACGTTCATGCCCGCCTTTTTCATCATTTCCATATCGGTTTCAATGCGGTCTGCGGGAAGATATTCGTCGTAGTATGCCGCGCCGTAGAGCAGTTTATTCATTTTCATTGGTTTTCCTCCTTATAAAACACCTATAACCCATAGTTTTTATAATGCCGGTCCGGCGAAGGACAGCCGGAAAGATTTTCAGGAAAAGTGTCTTACAGCATAGCTTCCAGCCGTTCCACCGCCAGCCGGATGTATTCGCCCAGAGAGGTTTCTGTGCATCCCGCGATAAAGTGATTGCAGCGGTTGACGGGAATCAGAATTTTAAAGGCTCTGCTTGCGCCCACAGCGGTGGCGATGGCGGGGGTAATTTCCCCGAGCAGGGCGTTTGCGAAGACAATGCCCACGGGACCGATCACGATATCCGCATCGGTAACGTTGACGAGCACCGCATTCTCGCCGGTTGCGCCGAAATCCGCCCCTGCCTTTAACATGGCGGCGGTGGCGGCGGTGTTGGTGCCGATGGCATAAAGTTCTAAATCTTTATGTTTTGCCTTGATCTGTTCAATGACGGTCTTGCCGATGCGGCCGCCCTGTCCGTCGATGACGGTGATTTTCATGTGGGTTTCTCCTCCATTTTGAGACAATATGGGCGATAGCGCAACTTATCATAGCATTTTCAATCTGTTTCAATGAAACGCAGAAGCGTTTCGCGCATATTCATTACAGGCTGCGTTTTGCAATCAATTTCTAAAAGATAGCAATAGTATACCATAAGGGTACAACGTATAAAATAAAAAAATTTCCTTATAATACCCTTTATCAAATGATCGCGTTGAGATCATTGCACAAAAAAAAGTGGTGAAAAACGGGAGAAGTTATGTCAACTAATAGTGTGACCATTTATCTGAAAGTGGAACAGAACGTGGAGGTGCAGAAGCCGGAGGTGAGCGTCAAGGATATTGCGACGTTGAGTTGCACGGATTCCCATGTGCTCGCAAAGGCAAAATCCTTGAAACTGTGGACATTTCGGGAAGGGGAAAGCAAGAGACAGGTGATCAGTGTGCTCAGGGTCATTGAGGAGATTGAGAAGGCTTGTTCCGGGGTGAGTGTGGAAAGTCTGGGCGAGACGGATGTGCTTGTGGAGTGGATCAGTGTGGACAGGCATAAAGGGTTTGTCCAGTGGTGCAAGCTTGCCTTTGTGTCGCTGGTCAGCTTTTTCGGTACCGCATTCACGATCATGGCTTTCCACAATGATATCGGGATCAATGAAGTGTTTTCCAAGCTCTACGAGATGGTGATGGGCTATCGGGGAGACGGGTACGGGATTCTGGAACTGTCCTATTCGGTGGGGCTGGCGATAGGTATCATTGTATTCTTTAACCATATCGGCGGCAGGCGGATCACGAAAGATCCGACTCCGATCGAGGTGGAAATGCGGGTTTATGAGGAGGACGTGAACAAAGCGCTCATTGCGACGGCGGACAGGGAGGGAAAGACCATTGATGTTTCTTAGACAGATTCTTCTTTCGGTGATCGGGGCAAGCGCCGGATTGATCGTTTCGGCTGGTGTGTTTACGGTACTGATTTCGGTAGGGCTGATTCCCCGGTTTGCGGGCAAAATGCATGTGGCAAAAAAGGTGTTTGTGCTGGAGGAGATGGTGATATTCGGCACGCTGACGGGCAGTTTCTTCAGTGTCTTCAAGGAGTGGGGCATGGTGGGAAGAATGGTGCGGACGCATGCGCTACTTGGGACGGCGACGGAGGGCGTCTGGAATTTCGCGGGGACATTTTTTCAGATTGTGTTCGGACTGTTTGCAGGCATTTTTGTGGGCTGTCTGGCACTTGCCATCGCGGAGATGTTAAACACGATTCCTATTTTTGCCAGAAGGATTGGGTTCCGCCACGGGCTGGGGGTTGCCATACTTTCTGTGGCGCTCGGAAAGCTGACAGGCAGTGTGATTTACTTTACACAGCGGGTGTTTTTATGAGAGGCAGAGGGCTATAAGGGCGGTCTGTGATGGAAAATCCCGGCAGATGCTTCAAAACAGTGCAGGTCCTTTAATGGAAAAGGCAGTGGGCATCAATGACAGGGAATTAGGACAATGGAAAAAGGAGAATGTATACTATGACACAGAATCAGGTACAAAATGAAATAAAAAATCTGGACGAAAAGATGACGCAGCAGGAGAAGGAGCAGACTTACAGACAGCATGTGGAGCAGACAACACCAAAATACAGTATGTCCGTGCGCATGGCAAAGGCGTTTGTTGTGGGCGGCATCATCTGCGTGATCGGCCAGTACATTTTGAACTATGCCACAAACAGTATGGGGCTTGACAAGGAGACAGCAGGTTCGTGGTGTTCCATGCTGCTGGTGCTGGCGAGCGTACTGCTGACCGGTTTCGGGCTCTACCATAAATGTGTGGAGTGGGGCGGCGCGGGCGCGCTTGTACCGATCACGGGATTTGCGAACTCCGTGGCTTCGGCGGCGATTGAATACCAGAAGGAGGGACAGGTATTCGGCATCGGCTGCAAAATTTTTACCATCGCAGGACCGGTGATTCTGTACGGGATTTTCACAAGCTGGGCGCTTGGCATGGTGTACTGGATCGGGAAATTATTGGGGATTGTGTGAGGGAAACCCGCACAATCCCTTTTCACACTTCCGTTTTCTCTTCCAAGGTTTCTCCCATCATTTTATTAAAGAACAGGAATTTCAATAAATAATTTGCAGTAATCAGCTCGACTTCCTCCTCAAAAGAGGTTTCCCGGTTCACATCTACGGTCACAAGGCAGCGTTCCTCTTTCTCAATGATGCTGATTTCGGATAAGTCCATGGTCAGCAGGGTTTCCTGAGAGCGGCGGGACATTCTGCATACGGTTCATTTTGCCGGCGAGCGGATATGGCGTTTCAGAAAAAAATAGGGTATACTGTGTTCAGAGACAGACCACTGTAAACAGTGCGGGATCGGTAAAAAGAAAAACAGAAGGGAAGGAGCGGGATAGGCATGTATTCATTTCAGTACCGGGTTGCGGGCATTGACGGGGATTACGCGAATCTGGAGCGCATCGACGAGCAGGAGGACGGCTATAAGCTGGTGGCACGCGCGCTTTTGCCGCCGGATATCAGGGAGGGGACGAAACTCTTATACGAAATGATGCAGTACACGATACTGGAGTAATGTGGCATTGCATTGTTTGACAGATTCCCTGTATAATTGAGCTAAAACGGACGGAAAGAGGAACCCATGAAAATACCATGCGAATACTGCGGACAGATGATTCCGGAAACGGCGCAGACCTGTCCGCATTGTGGTGCGGCAAACAGGCGTGTGAAAAGGGTGGCATACGGCGTTCCCACGACAATAGAAGAGCTGCGTGCATACTGTCAGCGCCACAATCTGCCGCTGAAAGATATGCGGGTGTTTCTCGGAGAGGACTACCGGGGCGCGAAAGCCTACGGTATTTACCGTGACGAGACCACCGGCAATTTTATCGTATACAAAAATAAGGCGGACGGCACACGCGCTGTCCGGTATGTGGGCAATGACGAGGCTTACGCGGTCAACGAGCTTTACATGAAGATCAACGAGCGGGTGAGCGTGCAGAAACGGCATATGGGCGCGAAGGGCTCGAAATTGTCTGACGGGATCGGAAAAGCTCTGAAGAGAAGCCTTATTTACCAGATGATCATTTTTGGTCTGGTTATAGTGATGCTGCTGGTGGGCTGGTTTGCGGCGGGACCGTCCAGCGGTTATTATGTTTATCGGAACAACACTTACTATTATGACAGTTCCAACTGGTATGAGTGGGATGACTATGATGAGGACTGGTCGCCCACACAGGCGGACGGGGAGCTGAAAAAGAATGCGGACGACTATTATCAGTCGCGAAGCTGGCGCGCCGGGTACGAGGCGGGAGATTTTACCGAATCCGACTGGTACAGTGAGAAGGAGTGGGCAAGTGACGACTGGGATTCCGATTACGACTGGGATAGCGGGGACAGTTGGGACAGCGGTTACGACGATTGGGATTCTGACTGGTAACAGAGTGAAAAGGCGGTGCATTCTTCAGAAGGTTGACCAGATAAGTCAAACGGCAAAAGAGGTGTGGATTTGAACAGGATGGAACATGTGGTGAAAGAGATTATGCCCGGCTCTATCGCGGAGGAGATGGGTATTGAGGCGGGCGATGTCCTTCTTTCCATTAACAATGAGGAAATAGGGGATGTGTTCGACTACCGTTATCTGATGAAGGACGAGTATGTGGAGGTGCTCGTGCGAAGGACGGACGGCGAGGAGTGGCTTTTAGAGATCGACAAGGACTACGACGAGGATCTGGGCGTGGAGTTTGAGAACGGTCTGATGAGCGAATACCGTTCCTGCAGCAACAAGTGTATTTTCTGTTTCATTGATCAGATGCCGCCGGGGATGCGGGAAACGCTGTATTTCAAGGATGACGATTCCCGGCTTTCTTTCCTGCAGGGCAATTATATCACGTTGACCAACATGGACGAGCGGGACGTGGAGCGCATCATCCAGATGCAGCTTGCACCCATCAATATTTCGGTACAGACCACAAACCCTGAGCTTCGCTGCAGGATGCTGCACAACCGTTTCGCAGGGGAAAAGCTGCGCTTTCTGGATCGTTTTTACGAGGGTCATGTGGAGATGAACGGGCAGATTGTGTGCTGCAAGGGAGTCAATGACGGGGAAGAACTGCGGCGCAGCATTACGGATCTGATGCAATACCTGCCTTTTATGCGGAGTGTGTCTGTGGTGCCCGCGGGGATTACGAAGTACCGGGAAGGTCTTTGTCCTCTGGAGCTGTTTACAAAGGCGGAGGCGGGGGAGATCATTGACATGATCGAGACGTACCAGAAAGTCTGTTTTGACCAATACGGTCTGCACTTTATTCATGCCAGTGACGAATTTTATATGCTGGCGGAGCGTGACTTCCCGGAGGAGGAGCGTTATGACGGGTATATCCAGTTGGAAAACGGCGTGGGCATGATGCGGCTTTTCCGGGAGGAGTTTGCGGAGAAAATGCGCACCATTGCAGATGACCAAAGTGGTCAAGAAAGATCGGCGGTGGAAAACAGGGCAATCACTGTGGCGACGGGCAGACTGGCCTATCCTTTGATACGGGACGCGGCAAAGGAGCTGTGCGGTGTCTGTCCGGGGCTTGTCATACATGTCTTTCCGGTCCGGAACGATTTTTTCGGGGAGACGATCACAGTTGCCGGTCTGGTTACTGGGCAGGATCTGATTGCCCAGTTGAAGGAGCGGCAGCAGGCAGGGGAGCACTTGGGTGACGTTTTGTTCATTCCCTCCAATATGCTGCGGAGCGGGGAGCAGGTCTTTCTGGACGATGTCACGGTTTCGGATGTGGAGCGGGCGCTCGGGATGCCGGTGACGGTGATAGAGCCGGGCGGCAGGGATTTTGTGGAGGCGGCGTTACATCCGGATTACTGTTTGGACAGGAAAAACGATGGAGATTCCTTCGTGTATGTACAGGGGTATGACAGGTGAATCGGAAGATATGAGGAAAACCACGGCACGTTGCCGTTCGGAAATTATGTAAACTACAGAACGGCGCGGATAGCACAAATATGATGTAAACTGAGAGGGAGCAGAAAATGACGGCGTATACCGTAAAAAAATTGGATAAAGAAGAAATCGGGCATATTTATCAGACTTATATGAGGAAGGATTTCCCGTCCGACGAACTGAAGCCACTAAGCCATATCACAAGGAGTATGGATGCCGGCTATGGTTTTTCTCTGGGGATCTACGGCGGGGAGGAACTGGTGGGCTATGCCGTTTTTGTGCTCTGCGGGGAGTCGCGGTGCGCGCTGCTTGACTATTTTGCGATCCTGCGTGGAAAAAGGGGCAGCGGGCTCGGGCATCACGCCTTTTTGCTGTTTGCGGCCTACTTTGAAGAGAACCTGCCGGAAGTGGATGGGCTTTATATCGAGTCCGAGCGCATTTCAGCGGCGGATGATGAAAAGCAGC
The DNA here is from genome assembly GCA_949472775.1 of uncultured Lachnospiraceae bacterium. Classification (GTDB taxonomy): domain Bacteria; phylum Bacillota; class Clostridia; order Lachnospirales; family Lachnospiraceae; genus UBA3282. The sequence continues at coordinate 20,818 of CASWVG010000008.1, read as the reverse complement.
GTCTGACCAGACAGCGCAGGATCGCTTTCTACCAGTCATGCGGTTGTGAGATGACGGCGCTGCGGTCGGTGCTTTTTGGCGTGGATTATAGTGTTCTTTACAAACCGATCGGGGAGCGGGGACAGAGGGCTTCCCTGACTGCCCTGGACACCCTCTACCAAAAGATGTTTAAGCCGGAGCATTACGCCCGGTCTGTAAGCCTTGCCATGATGCCAGAAAGCGAGTAAAAATGTGGTTCGGGAGGCTTGCCGGAGAAAGTTTTTCAATTGATTTTATAGGAGAAATGCTGTATCATAAGTACCAGGTAGTGTGTATTATTTTTTACGTGTAAGAACGTGTAAGAAGGAGGATAAGTGGAGATGGAATTGGAAATTCTCAAAAATGAGGAGAAACGGATGAACCTGATTATGTTCCTGTTTCTCGTCGCGATCCCTGTTGTGGCTTTTGTCTATGTACTTTTGTTTAACGGCGCGTCCGGGAAGGATGCGATCGTCCTGTTGATGGTGGCAGCGGGCGTGGTGGTCAAGGTGTTTGAAAAGAAGCTGGGTTCTTTTGCAAAATATTTCTATATATCTGCTCTGCCGCTGTTTGGCGCAGTGACCATCGTGGCGGGTACGCCCGGTGTTTTCGGTGCCATGGTAGAAGCGTATTTTCTCGTTTTGTTTCTGGCGATTCCCTATTATGATTTATCGGTAATTAAGGTGTGCGCAGGGGTGACTGTTGGAGTCAATGTTGTGGCGCTGCTTGTTTTCAGACAGGCATATCTGTGTATGTACACACTGTCTATCTGGGTTTTCATCATTATGGTATATGTGCTTGCGATTGCCGCGGCCGTTTTCATTGTATTCAGGGCGAGATCCCTGTTTGCGACGGTAGAGCAGAAGGAGGGGGAGGTCGAAGAGCTTCTGAACAATGTAAGAGGCGCTTTCGAGGGATTGCAGGAGTCATCCCAGTCCATCTACGATTCCTTACATAGTTTTGAGCAGAGTTCCACGGAGATCGCGGCGTCCACAGCAGATATTTCCGCCAGCGTGGAACAGCAGATCGAGCAGGTGGAAGGCAGCATCCAGATTTTCAATGATCTGGACAGCCGGATCGGGGATTCTGAGACGAGAGTTCTGCAGACGGTTGAAAATGTGAAGAAGCTGGAAGAAAAGAACAATGAGGGTATCGTAGCCATCGAAGAGCTTTCCCAAAAGTTTAGTGAGAATATCAAGGCGACACAGGTGGCGTCCGAGGGTATGGCGGCGTTGGAGCAGAAGTCCAGTTCCATCGGTGAGATCATAGACAGCATCAGCCAGATCGCGAAACAGACCAATCTGCTTGCGCTGAACGCGGCGATCGAGGCGGCAAGAGCAGGCGAAGCGGGCAAGGGATTCGCGGTGGTTGCGGACGAGATCAACGCGCTATCCGGCGAATCGGCTACGGCCACACAGAAGATCGACGCGATATTGAAGGATATCATTGCCACCATCGGCGACACGAATAAGGTGATCGACCGCAATACCGTGATTGTGCGGGAGTCCAATGAGAAACTGGACGATACGGTGAAGATATTTGACACCATGTTGAAATCTTCCGAGGAGGTTATCGCGGAGACCGGCAGACTGAAAGATGGCCTTGGCGGTATCGTGGAGATTAAGGAACGGCTTCAGAATGCGATGCAGCAGGTGGAGAAGATTTCGCAGGTTTCCGTACAGGGTACCACCGAGATCAGTTCTTCTACAGAGGAGCAGGTGATGGGCGTGGAAACCATTCTTTCCTCTATGGCGAAGGTACAGTCCGGTATCGACAGACTTGCAAATATTCTGAATCAGGTTTAAAATATTATAAGTTAGATAAAATTATGGCATGTCCCGCTGATCGGCGGGACATGTTCGCGTATCGGGGGTAAATATGAGCGTTAAAAAGACAGTGATTGGTCTGCTGGCACATGTGGATGCAGGAAAAACAACTTTGGCGGAGCGTATGCTCTACATGGCGGGAGAGATCAGAAATCCCGGACGTGTGGATCATCGGGATACGTTTTTGGACACGGACGCGCAGGAACGGGACCGGGGCATCACGATTTTTTCAAAGCAGGCGCGCTTTTCATGGAAAGGCACGGAGGTGACGCTCATGGATACGCCGGGACATGTGGATTTCTCGGCGGAGATGGAGCGGACGCTGCAGGTGCTTGACTGTGCGGTGCTCATTATAAACGGTGCGGACGGGGTGCAGAGCCACACGCTGACGCTCTGGAGGCTGTTGGAACGCTACCGCGTGCCTGTTTTTGTTTTTGTCAACAAGATGGACCAGCAGGGGACGGACAGGGAGCGTCTGCTCTCGGGGGTGCAGAAGGAACTGGACGGGTGCTGTGTGTCCTTTTCATGCCGGAAGGAAGAGCGGACGGATGCATTTTATGAAAACGTTGCTGTCTGCGACGAGACACTGCTGGAGCGGTATCTGGAGCGGATGGAGCAGGGTGAGACTGACGGACAGGCAGGGACGGGGACGGGGCAGAATGTGGCTGACGGACAGGTACGACAGCCCCCGGTCAGTGATGAGGAGATTGCGTCATTGGTAGAAAATCGGAAACTGTTCCCCTGCTTTTTCGGTTCCGCCCTGCACGGAGACGGTGTGGAGGCATTACTCGACGCCCTTATGGCATATGCGCCCACGCAAAAGCACGGGGAAAGCTTTGGCGCGCGCGTCTTTAAGATTACGAGGGACGCGCAGGGCAACCGGCTGACGCATGTCAAAGTGACGGGAGGGAGTCTTAAGGTTAAACAGACGATAACGGTGCCGGGCGGACAGGGCAGGGCTGGGACGGATGATGCGGAACCGTCGAAAAAGGCTGGAACGGGAGCGGCGGGTGACTGGGTGGAAAAGATTGACCAGATCCGCCAATATTCCGGGGAGAAATACGTGACGGTGCAGGAGGCGGAAGCCGGAAGTATCTGCGCGCTTCTCGGGCCGGAGCACACTTTTTGCGGACAGGGGCTTGGCGCGGAGCGGGAGTGTGTGCTTCCTGTTCTGGAGCCGGTTATGACTTATCGGGTCAATCTTCCGGACGGATGCGATATCCACGATATGTATATAAAGTTATGTAAACTAGAAGAGGAGGAGCCGCAGCTTCACCTCGTCAGACAGGAACAGAGCGGGGAACTACACGTCCGGCTGATGGGCGAGGTGCAGATCGAGATTTTGAGACAACTGATTTCAGAGCGTTTCAGTATAGAGGTGGACTTTGACGAGGGGAGCGTTCTCTATAAGGAAACCATTGCGGACGTGGCGGAGGGTGTAGGGCATTTTGAGCCGCTCAGACATTACGCGGAGGTGCATCTGATTCTGGAGCCGGGAGAGCGGGGGAGCGGCCTTACCTTTCGGAGTTTGTGCAGCGAGGACAAGCTGGATCGGAACTGGCAGCGGCTGATTCTGACCCATCTGGAGGAAAAAACCCATCTCGGTGTGCTCACGGGATCTCCGATTACGGACATGCAGATTACGCTGGCGGCGGGAAAATCCCATGTGAAGCACACGGAGGGCGGGGATTTCAGACAGGCTACCTACCGCGCCCTCAGACAGGGGTTGTGCAGGGCAGGGAGTGTACTGTTAGAGCCGGTTTATGAATTTCGCATGGAACTTCCCGCCTCTCTGATAGGGCGGGCCATGACGGATGTGCAGGCCATGAGCGGCCGGTTTGACGCGCCGGAGACTTTTGGGGAGGAGGCGCATCTTAAGGGTACGGTTCCCGTTTCCGAATTTGGCGGCTACCAGACAAAAATGCTTTCCTATTCCGGGGGAAAGGGGCGGCTGTTTACCAGACTGAAGGGCTATGAACCATGCCACAACGCAGAGGAAGTCATAGAGCGGACCGGCTATGAGGCGGAGCACGATACGGACAATCCGTGCGGCTCTGTGTTCTGCGCTCACGGTGCGGGATTTGTGGTGGAGTGGGATCAGGTGGAATCCTATATGCATCTGGAACCGGCGCTGAAGGCGGGGTGGCGGCTGTCGGACGGAAGCATTTATGGCGTGGATGACAAAAACGACCAAGATGGTCAATATTCTCGATGCGGACAAGGTGACAGCGTCGGAGATAACGGGACGGGAAGCGGCGCCGCAGCGGGGAATTTTGCAGAGCGCTACGCAAAACGGTCTGCTGATGGAAAGTCTACGGTTGACTTTATAGGTCAAGAAGAGGTTGAGGAGATCTTCGCGCGGACCTTCGGGTCAAAGGAGCCGAAAAAACAGGGTTGGGCCAGAACCATCCGGGCAAAGACAGCGCCGCCGGCCGAGGTGGAGTACCACGGCAGTCAAAACAGGCAGGAGGAGTACCTTCTGGTGGACGGCTACAATATCATCTTTGCATGGGACGAACTTTCCGATCTGGCCGGAGCAGATTTGAATGCCGCCAGGTGCAGGCTGATGGATATTCTCTGTAATTATCAGGCGTTTCGAAAAATGCATCTGATACTGGTGTTTGACGCATATCGCGTGAAGGGCAATCCGGGCAGCGTGGAGCGGTATCACAATATTGATGTGGTCTACACGAAGGAGGCCGAGACGGCGGATCAGTATATCGAGAAGGTGACCCACGAGATGAGCCGGAAAAACCACCGTGTACGGGTGGCCACCTCCGACGGGCTCGAGCAGATCATCATAATGGGGGCAGGCGCCATCCGGGTTTCCGCAAGGGAACTTCTCGAGGAGATACGGGCGGCGGAGGATGAGATGCGGGAGGATTATATGAATTAACGTAGTATCAAGCATAAGCAGACTCGAAATGCTTCGCATTTCTCGTTCGCGTTGCTCATCATAAGCAATTGACACCATGCTTTCATGCAAGCATGAGCATGATGCCAGTTACTTCTGACTCTGCTTATGCGCGCACTTTAAGATTTTTATAAGAAATCCCACGACTTTTTTATAAGGACTTCTTTTTATGATAAGTTCAGGCTTAGGAAAAGGGGGTAAGATTTTCATGGATGCATGTGTGCTGGTGGTGGACGACGACAGAGAGATCGTGAGGGCGATTGCCCTTCTTCTGGAGAAGGAAGGGTACCGCGTGCTTAAGGCCTACGACGGCATGGAGGCGCTACGGATTCTGGCGGAGACGGAGGTACAGCTTATCATTATGGATGTGATGATGCCGAAGCTGGACGGGCTGTCAGCCATGATGAAGATCAGGGAGCGGAAGAACCTTCCGATCATTGTGCTGAGTGCGAAGACGGAGGACACGGACAAGATTCTGGGTCTTTCTATGGGGGCGGACGACTATGTGGCGAAGCCCTTCCATCCGCAGGAGCTGGCGGCCCGGGTGAAAAGCCAGCTTCGCAGGTACACGATGCTGGGCGGCATTCATGCGCAGAATGCGGAGGAAGAGATCGTAAACGGCAGACTCTGTTACCGTCTTAAGGAGCGCACGCTCTACGCGGACGGGGAGCCGGTCAGACTGACCGCCACGGAGACAAAGATCATAGAGCTTCTGATGAAGAACCGTGGGCGGATCTTTCCGGCGGAGGAGATCTATGAGAGAGTCTGGGAGGATGTGTCCTTTTCGCCGGAGAATACGGTGATGGTGCATATCCGGCACATCCGCGAGAAAATCGAACTCAATCCGAAGGAGCCAGAATATGTAAAGGTGGTGTGGGGTATTGGATACAAAATGGAAAAAAAGTAAGTCGGTATTCAGTTTTATGACGTTTGCAACGGGATTGACCATGTTAGTCAGCAATCTGATTCCCGCTGCAGGCATGGTGACGGCTTTCGGTACGGGTATTCTTGAGGGACAGCCGGATTATCAGGAAAGCGAGGAGTTTCGGCAGTTGATCGGCGAGAGGCTGTCGATGCTTATGGGCGTGGCGGTCTGGGAAAAGAATGATTCGGAATATGAGGCTGACGCCACGGATGCGAAAACCAGGACCGGTCAGGAGTGGAATAACAGGCCTTTACAAGAGGCGGTGGCAGTACAGGAAGAGACTGTCGTGGAACAAGCCGCGGATTATGCGGGTGAGGCCGCCGCGGATTTTTGGTACAATGTGGAAGAGCCGGAGGCTTTTGGCGGCGACTGGGATGCGTATCAGCAATATCTGGAGGAACAGCAGGCGTACTATGATGAAATGATGGCGGAATATGAATATGCCAGTGAGGGCGGTTATGCCGATTACTATGGCGGGTACTGTTACGGTTATGATTTTGGCGATCAGGAAAGTCTGGACCGTTATATGGCGGATTTGGACAAAGACAAGAATCTCCTCTACGCCGTGATCTGTCAGAATCAGCTGCTCTACTCCAATATGGAAGGCTTCGGGGAAAAAGCGGAGCAGGAATGGAGTGGGGCGGATTTTTCACAGGGTCTCGATGCGGACGCGTATAATTTTACCCTATGGTACAACAGGGAAAACGACGGCAAGGTGCAGATCGTGAAGGACGGCTGGGAGGAAAATGTGTACGGCGACGGTGTCTACAGCGATAACAGCCGCTGGCGGGTGCCCGGTTACACAAACTTTACAATCGGAGATTCCTATGAGGATGTGGTGATCTTTCTGGCGGTGGCAAAAAATCCGCAGCTCTACATGGTGAGGGAGAACGGGAACAGCAATATCGTGGAGTATGGCGGCAGATTGTATCGCATGAGACTGAAGATGATCTATCTGTACAGCGCGGCAGAGCGGACTGCGATTTTTTTGGTAACCGCTTTGATTCTTCTGGCAACAGCCTTCCTGATGCGTGGGAGCAGAAAACAGGCGGTGGAGTGGATCGCGGCTTTCCTGAGAAAGATATGTCTGGAGATCAAGCTTTTCCTGCTGCCTGTTCTGCTGGTTTTTCTTACGGTAATGAGCGCGGGACCGCTCGGGCATGTAGTCTGGTGGATCAGAAGAGGGGTTCCCTTTTATAGTTGGAGCGGTGATTATCTTTATGAGATCACTCGTCTTACGAGGGCAGGGGGATATCTGGCTGTCTGGTTCTGGCTCGTTTATCTGGTTGTTCTGGACTTTCGGATGAATCGGGGAAGGCAGAAAAAGCCGCTCTTTACCCTTCTCAAGGGGAAAGATTTCAAATATCCGATCCAGAAAAGGCTGGTGAAAAGACAGCAGCGGACGCTGATTGCAGAGATTAGCCTGAGCATACTGTTTGCAGCGGTCTTCTGTGCGATGTGGCTGTTTATGGAAGACTACACGACTTATCTCGCAGACGGTTACAATTACAGCTATGTGTACGATGCGTATGAAGGCGCGGCGCAGGAGCTTGGCTATCCGTCCGGACTGACAGGATTCTACATGGCTTATCTGCAGATGCCCTGTTTCGTTTTCGCCGCTTTATTTACCTTTACCATGATTACATTCTGCAGTTTGCGCAAAAACTATCGTCTGGCGGTGGACATCGGCGCTCTCACAGACCAGATCCTGGCGGTGCGGCAGGGCGGTCTGACGGAGGAACTGGTCCTATCTGAGGACTCGGACCTGCGGGAGGCGGCAGACAATATAAACCAGATTCATAGAGGCATGGAAACGGCGGTTACAGAGCGGATAAAGAGCGAGCGGATGAAGGTGGATCTGGTGACCAATGTGTCCCACGACATCAAGACGCCGCTCACCTCCATCATCAGTTATGCGGAGCTGCTGCGGCAGGAGAAAGAGCTGCCCCAGCATGTGAAAGAGTATATCCAGATCCTGGGGGAAAAGGCGGAGCGGCTTCGCGGCATCGTGCAGGATGTGTTTGAGATCAGCAAGGCCACCTCGGGCCAGCTTCCGATCCAGATAGAGATGCTGGATATGGGCAAGCTCCTGCGGCAGACGCTGGCGGATATGAATGACCAAATTAGTCAAAGCTCGCTCAACATGCGGACGGCAATACCCGAAACGCCTGTGGCTGTGATGGCGGACGGGCAGAGACTCTACCGGGTGTTCCAGAATCTTTTGCAGAACGCACTGCGCTATTCTCTGGAGGGCTCGCGTGTATATCTTTCGCTGACAGAGGAGGACGGACGGGCGGTTGCGCGCATCAAGAATACTTCCGGCGTGGAACTTGCGGACTCAAAGGACTTTACGGAGCGTTTCGTGCGCGGCGATGAGAGCCGCACCGACGGCGGCAGCGGGCTTGGACTTTCCATCGCGAAGAGTTTTACGGAGGCGTGCGGCGGAAGCCTTACGGTGGAGACAGATGCGGATCTGTTTACGGTGACGGTGGTTTTTCCGATCAGCGGACAGGAATCCTAATAAAACGGTATTTCGTTTAAAAGCAATATTGACATGAGACTATAAACCATGTAATATAAGAACATCAGAGAAATTCTAACAGATGTGCGGTCTGCACGTTCAGGACAGTTTCTGTCGGATTTTTCTTTTACAATGACAATGGAAAATACGGCAGAAACTGAAACGGGCATCTGTGAAAGACATGCTTTCTTTTCTGCCGGACCACAGAAAGGAGAAAGCATGACAAAAGGGTATGCAGGGAAAGGACGGAAGTTCTGGAGATTTGGACGGAGGGAAAGGGTACAGCGAAATGTGAAGGACAGGCTGTTTCGGTTTCTGTTTGAGGAAGACCGGGAGGCGTTATTGCAGTTGTATAATGCGTTGAACGATACGGATTACAGGGACGCTTCACAGCTTGAAATTGTGACAATCGAGAGCGCGGTTTATGTGGTGATGAAAAATGATCTGGCCTTTGTGCTTGCGGGCACCTTGAATATGTACGAGCACCAGAGTACCTATAGCCCGAACCTCCCGGTGCGGTTCTTGATTTATCTGGCGCAGGAGTATCAGATGATTATTGAGCGGGCACAAGTCAGTCTGTATGGAAACGGGCTGATCACGCTGCCGGCTCCCAGGTGCGTTGTGTTCTATAACGGAAAGAAAGACGCGCCGGAGAGACAGACGCTCAGACTTTCGGATGCATTCACAGAGAAACGGCACAAGTCTGACGTGGAACTGACCGTTCAGATGTACAACATCAATTACGGGCATAATAAGGATTTGATGGAAAAGTGTGGAAGGCTTGGGGAATACTCCGAATTTGTGAATGTGCTGAGGCACTTTTCAGACGGAAGAAACGATAGAAGAGCAGCGTTTTCCGAGGCGGTGGACTATTGCATCGAAAACGGGATATTGGAGGATGTTTTGAGAAAAAAACGGTCGCATGTTCTTGGTATGATTCTGGAAGAATTTGATGTAGAAAAATATGAGAGAACACTCCGAAAAGAAGGCAGAGAAGAAGGCAGAGAAGAAGGGATTCGGTGTGTGGTGGAAATTTTGCAGGAAACAGGGCAGACGAAGAGGTTTGTCATAGATAAGATTGCGGAAAAGTATGCTCTCTCGCAGGCCGAGGCGGAGGAGACAACGAAGCGGTACTGGAAATAGTGTGAGAAGTACTTCTAATCACTCGCAGCAAAGGCTGCATCGCCAAGCCAGCAGAGCTGGCTTGGAAGTACTAAGTTTGCTTTGCAGACTTTTCTCACACAGGAGAATGCCCAAAATACGGGCATTCTCCGCACAGGTTTGCGTCAGGGCTCCTGCTGTTTTTCTTTCCGTACAAACATCAGTCCGAACGTCCCGACGCCGCAGTTGCTCGACACGGTGGCGGACGCTTTCTGGAGAATTATTTGATCGAAGTGGATATATTTTTCAACGATCGACACAATTTCGTCGATCTGCTTCACGCTGCAGCCCGCGTAAGTGACGAAGAGGATGCTGGTGTCAATCTGCCTGGTGTGCTTAAACAGCTTTTTGATATACAGACTGATTACCCGGTTCATATTGCCAGATTCGATACTAAAAAGCTTCAATTTGTTTCTGGACATGTACAGAACCGGGTGGAGGCTCAGCACGGTGCAAAGTCTGTGGACAGCGCCGCTTACTTTGCCGTTTCGGTAGAGGGTGGCGGTGCCTGGCACAAGGAAATTGGAGAAAACCCGTTCGCGGTATTCGTCGAGCGCCTCGCAGATTTCGTTCACGTTCCGGCCTTCCTCGGCAAGTCTGGCGGCACAGAGCACCATGAGCCCGTGACCGCTGCTGATGTGGGCGGAGTCGATCACGGTGACGTTATCGAAGGTTTTAGCCGCCTGCGTGGCGTTTGGATACGCGCCGCTTAAGTCTGCGGTAGCTGTGATATGGATCACGTGTTCCGCTTCTTTCAGTGTCTTGGCAAAGAAATATTCATACTCGGACGGGTCTGCCGTGGAAGAGTGCGAGTGGTTTCCGTCCTTCTGCAGGTAGGTAAGCAGGCTGTCGGAGGAAATCTCAAATAGATCACAGAAACGTCCTTCCCCGGTATGGACGTAGCAGTACATAAGGCGGATGTGGAAACGTTCCAGAAGATCTTTCGGAAGGTCGCAGATACAGTCCGCCGTGATCGCAATCTTGCGCTTGCGCGCGCTGCTTATCTGGTTCAGTCCTTCCATATCGTCTGTCTCGTCGTCGTCATCCTGTGCCATATATTCGATCAGCGCGGGCGGCAGATATTTGAGCAGCCCCGCCTCCAGAAGAGGTGCGCTGATCGGTTTAGCCAGATAGCCGTCGAAGCCCATGTTCCGGTAGACCTGCTCCGCGTCCGACATGACGTTGGCGGTCAGGGCGATCACGGGGGTCTTCTGGCAGAAGCCTTTGGTCTGGCTGCGGATGGCATGCAGGGTAGCAGCGCCGTCCATTTCAGGCATCATATGATCCATGAGAATGACGTGGTAAGTGTTTTCGGCGGTCTTCTGCAGGGCTTCTTTGCCGCTCTCCGCTGTATCTACTTTTACTTTGGTATCCCGCAGTAGTTTTACAACCACCATCAGATTCATGGAATTGTCGTCCACGACCAGAATGTGGGCATCCGGTGCGATAAAACTCTGGCGGTAGACGGTGCGGTGACCTAACTGTTTCTGGGAGGCGAAGTTGATGACGCCGATCGGGCGCACGTTGACGATGCGTTGCTTCACTTCCACGGTGAAGGTGGAACCTTGATGGTAGACGCTGTCTACGCTGATTTTTCCACCCATCATTTCCATAAGCTGTCTGGAAATGTTAAGACCGAGTCCGGTTCCTTCAATGTTGCGGTTATCCGATTCGTCCACCCGTTTGAAGGAACTGAAGAGGTCGTCCAGACTTTCCTTGCGGATGCCCATGCCAGTGTCCTGCACGGAAATGCGCAGGAGGATCTGATCCGCGGCGACACGCTCTCCTTTTGCGGAAAGGGTGACGGAACCGGATGACGTGTATTTGACTGCATTGGTCAGCATGTTGGTGACCACCTGTTTGATCCGCACTTCGTCCCCGTAAAGCATGGAGGGGATTTCCGGGTCGATATCAACCTTGAATTCCAGATTTTTCTGGTGGGCGCGAATCCAGATCAGATTGACCAGATCGCTGAACATGGAACTGATCTCATACTGGGTCGGCACAATATCCATTTTGCCGGATTCCAGCTTTGAGAGATCGAGGATATCGTTTATCGTGGTGAGAAGCATTTTGCTGGCATTCTGGATGTTGATGGCATTCTCCGCAATCTCGTCGGAGATATCCTCTCTGAGGATCATTTCGTTTAAGCCGATAATGGTATTGATGGGCGTGCGGATCTCGTGGCTCATGTTGGCGAAAAACGTGTCCTTTGAGCGGGCGATCTGCTCTATCTCTTTTTTCTGCGCTTCCGCGGACTGCTTTTCCTGTTCGTAGGTTCTGCTCTGTATTTTCAGAATAATACCGATAAACAGACTGACGCAGACGAGCGCGACAAAGGAGTCCGAATAGCTGTAGAACCGGGTCGACTCAGGCACCAGATACGGGCGGTGGTAGCACAGAAGGTAAGTTCCCAGAAAGGAGAGGAGGGAGAGTGTCATGGCGATCCAGAAATCCCGCCCCTCAAACAAAAGGAAAATATAGACGAGCCCCAGAACAAACCAGACCGGCATACCGCTCTCGGTGCCGCCGCTGTAGATAAAGAGCATGGGAAAGAAAACCACATTGGTGCCAAAGACGAGAAGCCGTGAGGCTTTTTTACTGTCGCTCTGGGAGAGGGTCATCCGGATGGAAAGGCCGGAGAGCACGCATATGGGCACAAGAGAATATAAAACTTTCAGATCGGCGCCCGGAAGGACAAGGATGATGCCGATTACGGAGGAGGCGAACACCAGAAGCATGACCATCCGGTTGATTCTCTCCCTGAAATCGAGCTGTTCCGGAAACAGATTTTTCTTAAAACGCTGTATTTTCTTCTTCATACGTTATTTTCCCATCCTTTCCAGAACCTCGGATGCGCCGAGAAAATCAAAATTCTGCGTCAGCTCCCGCAGCCTGTCTGCAAATTCGGCGTAAGAAGCGCCTTCATGGCTGCACTGTGCGAGCCGGTCCAGAAGTTCTGCAAGCCCCTCGCTCTCAAAGGCGGACAGCTTTTCTGCAATCTGTGCGAGAAGACGGTCCAGAGATTCTTGATCTTCCTCGCCGGTGGGAAGACCGGATTGCGTTTTGTCCGCAAAAGAAACTGGCGCCGCGGCAGAAGCGGACGGCGATTCAGGCATCCCTGAAACAGGGGTATTTGGATAGACAAAAGCGTTTCCGTCCAACGCATCCAGAAGGCGGTCGTGATTAGCCATCATCTCCTCATGGTGCTCCAGAATGTATTCGATCCGGTTTTCCTTGCCTGCCATTTCCAGTTTTCTGGCCATCTCCGACAGTTCGCCCGCACCGACGCCCTTGGCGTTGCCCTTCAGGGCGTGGACACAGATCACATAGTTTTTCCAGTCCTGTTCCTTAAAATAGTGGGACAGGTTGTTCCGGCGTTTCTCCCCCTCCGCATGGAAGATCGCGATAATTTCCCGGAAACCGTCCTCATCCCCGCAGTAGGTGAGTGCCTGTTCGACGTCTACGCCCGCTTTGGTCAGGTGGAGCCGTCCTCTTGAGACGTCGTCCCGCTCCTGTGCGGCGGAAGTTTTCGATAACGAAGTATTGACTGTATCGGTCATTCCCTGGATGCTCGGATAGCCTGCTGTCAGGTTCGATGCCGCTTTTTGAACATCCGGATTTACCGCTGAAGTTATGGCGGTATTATCCGCCGTCTGGACGGTTTCGTCCTCCTCTACGGGAAGCTGCATCTGTGCCGGGATATAGCGGCGCAGGATACGCTCGAGCACGCTCAGTTCGATGGGTTTGGCGATAAAGTCGTTGAAACCTTCCGACACAAACATATCCCGCGCGCCGCCGATGGCGTTGGCGGTAAAGGCGATGACAGGAAGGGACTGGTAATATACGCCCGGTTTCTGACGGATTTTATGAAGCGTTTCGACACCGTCCATCTCCGGCATCATATGGTCGAGAAAGACGCAGTCAAAATTCGGCGTATTCAGCTTTTCCAAAGCCTCCGGCCCGCTTCCGGCCATGGTAACTTTGAGCCGGTAGGGCAGAAGAAGTCTTGCCATTACTTTCAGATTCATAGCATTGTCATCGACGATAAGCACATTTGCCTGGGGTGCGATAAACTTGTTATGTAAACTGGTATACTGATCCCCGCCGTAGAGGACTTTCTGACCGTTAAAGACAGCGGCGATGGACAGCACCGTGAACGGCTTATAAATGCGCAGCATATTTCCCTTTGCGGGCAGCTCCTGACCGTAATCCAGAAGAAGCACCACGGTTCTTTCCGTGCATAGCCTGTCGAAAAAAGCGCGGTCTTCGGCATATTCCTCCCAGCCGATAAAGATGTGGGTGTAAGCCTCCCGTTCCATCCGGCGTTTCAGCTCGGGGAGGTTCCGGCAGATGCGGAACGGAAAACCGAACTGGCTGGCAATGTGCTGGATGCAGTTTTCATAGCCTTCCCGGACCACCGTATAATTGTATTTGTCCAGATTGATGTAGCATGTCGCGAAGAGATTGCTTTTATCCTTAATGGAGACGATGGGCGTCTCGTCCAGAACTTTCTGGGGAATCGTGAACTGGAATTCACTGCCGGTGCCAGGTTCGCTTTCCACTGCCATAAATCCGCCCATGCTGGAAACCAGCGCCTGTGTGATGGCAAGACCCAGCCCTACGCCGCCCGCTTCCCGGTTTCTCCTGGAGTTGACCTGACTGAAACTTGTGAAGATTTTCTCCAGATCGGCGCGTTCGATGCCGATGCCGGAATCCCGGACGCTGACGTGCAGATTGACGCCGTATTCCTCTTTCCGGCTTGCGATGCGCAGGATCACGCCGCCCTCCTTTGTGAATTTGATGGCGTTTCCGAGCAGATTTATAACAATGCGCCGGAATTTCTGTTCGTCGCCCAGAAGGTTGCTTGGCAGGTCTGCGTCGCAGTCCACGATCAGCTCCAGGTGTCTGCCGTTATCCATGGTCATAGCCATGTTGATGATGTCGGTGATGGTGGAGGTGATGTTGTAGCTTTCCTCCGCAAGGGTAAGCTGCCCTGTCTCCAGTTCCGAGAAGTCGAGAATATTGCTGACAGTGGAGAGAAGGTTTCTTCCGGCGGTCTGGATATCAATCACATCCCGGCGCACATCTGTGGGCAGATCCTCCTGTAAAATAGCCTCGCTCATGCCACAGACCGCATTGATTGGCGTGCGGATTTCATGGGAGACGTTGATAAGAAAGTCGTCCTTGCTCTGTTCCGCTATTTTCAGTTCCCGGATATTTTCGGTCAGAAGCGCATTTGCTTCCTCCCTGTTTTTCTGGATAATCCAGATGACGGCGGAAACCATGTAGACCGAGAGAAACTGGACACAGAGTCTAAGCGCACTGCGGGGGCCGGTAATGGCGAAGGTTTTTGATATAAAACCGTGATATAAGAAAAGGAAAAAGGGGATGACGAGCCCGGGATAGAGAATCTGTCGGGTATTGAAGATACTGAGCAGGACGATAACACCTGTCATGGTAACCAGCATGGCGGAGAAACTGTCTGTAAACAGGGCATAGAGAATGAACTCGGTCCAGCAGGCGACGCAGATAAAATTCGCCCGGTGTGGATGGTCCCAGTATTCCCGGAAATAGATAAACCAGCCGGCGACTGGCGGGACAAAAAGCAGTTCCCTTATGTATATGCTCCAGCCGGCGAGCACCCCGGTTGCGAATGAGGCCACGGTGTAGATACTTAAGACAATGAGCACAGTGCGCTCCGGCCTTTTCTTGCTTCGTTCTGTTTTTAACTGTGTATTGTCCAAGACAGTCAACACTCCTTTGTGCAATGTGACACTTTTGTTACATACATGACAGTCATGTCAGATTATGTATCCATGATATGAAGAACTTCTTTTAACTGCGGCAGCATGTCCATAAACACGTCCAGAATCACAGGGTCGAACTGCGTGCCACGTCCCTCGGACATGATCTGCATAATCCGCTCAATGGGCCGGACGGGTGGTTTGTAGCACCGCTCCTCGTAGAGCGCGTCGAACACGTCTGCAACTGCCATGATCCGTGCCGAGAGTGGGATGTCAGATTCGGTAAGCCCTGTCGGATATCCCCTGCCGTCCCATCTCTCGTGATGGTAAAGGGCGATATCTTCCACCAGCCGGACATAGTGCTCATCCTCAATGTCGCCGATAATGGTCTGGATGATCTGGCGGCTGTGGGTGGTGTGCAGTTTCATGGTCTCAAATTCTTCCGGGGTCAGTCTGCCCGGCTTTTGCAAAATGGCATCCGGGATTTTGATCTTCCCCACGTCGTGCAGAGGCGCTGCCTTACACAGCTCCTCGATATAAGCGGGGGTAAGTTCCTCTGTGAAAAGGCCTCTCGAGAGCAGTTCAGTCGCGATCATCCGGACATAGTTCTGCGTATTTTTCACATGCTTTCCGGTGCTTCCGTCGCGGCTCTCGATCAGATTGGCCATACCGACAACGACGGAATCCTGAATCCGGTTAAGCCGCATGGAGGATTCCATGATTTTCTGCGCCTGGATATCCACCATGTCTTCGAGTTTGTGACGGTATTGGTCAAGTTCGATTGTCTTGCTGACACGGCTTAAAAGGATGTCCGGCACAAAGGGTTTTGTCACAAAATCCATGGCACCCATCCGGAAACATTTGATCTCTGTCTCAGCCGTGGCGTCTGCTGTCAGAAAGATTACAGGAATGGTTTTCAGGTGTGAGTCGGAGCGAAGTTTTTCCATCACCTCAAAACCGTTCATTTCCGGCATATTGATATCCAGAAGGATCAGGTCGGGACGGTGTCTTTCCAGATATTTCAGTGATGCCTTTCCGGAATTAGAGGCGGCTATACGGTACTGTGAACCAAGAATCCGTTGGGCGAGTGACAGATTGGCTTTGTCATCGTCTACCACGAGAATCACATTTTTCATTCAAAATACTCCCTTTTACATTAAGACTTCAGAAAAATAACAAATTTTATTTCTTTTATTGTAAAACAATCCCGGTATAAAATCAAGGAATCGAGTATGCGAAAAAGGGGAAGATATTAACAGGTGGAATGGTTTGCCTAACGGTGGGAATCTGTGGTATCATAATAGCAAAAGTGCATCGGATGAGTCTGCAAAACAGACGTTTCCCACAGGGGAGAATGTCTGAAATGCGGCGGGATGCGCAGATTGAAACGAAGAATGTTATGTAAACCAATATACATAGACGATGATTCACAGACAGAGGAAATATAGAAACAGGCAGTAAGATTAGCGCAAGAAGCGGCATTCTCCAGGACGAGCCTGCTCGTCCGCTGATTCCGGGATTGCGCTGAAGCGGAATCATGGGGGTTAAGATGCAGGAAGATAAGACGGCGGAAAGGAAAACGCGGCAGACGGGAGAGCAGGACGGTATTCCGAAGAAGCTATGGGCAGTCTACGAGAAGGCTTTTTTTTCATTTGCGGCGGAGGAGAACCGCAGATTTACCAGAAGTACGGAAAAGCAGCTGGGGCAGCTGGAACGGCGCATACTCCGCAAGAAAAAGCAGGAAAACCATCAGATACTGGCGGATATGAAGGATCTGCACAGGAAGGTGGCGCAGGTAGGTTATACGGTGGTGCTGCGCGATACCAGATGGCTGAAGAAATACCGCCGGGTGGTGCGTCTTCTGGCAAAACTGGACATGAATTTTCTCAAAAGAATGGCGTCCGGCGCTGTTCCCGAAGACATCGCCGGGATGGAGAAGACGGCGCAGTTTTTGCGGACGAAGTCTCTTTATGAAATATATAAAAATGAATACATGCAGTATCTGGTCGGACAGCGGATCGAAGAACTGATGGCGGCGGAGCCGGAGAAACAGTATCCGGAGGCGCGGGCGATGAAGCGCCGCTTTATTCTGCATATCGGTCCCACCAACAGCGGCAAGACTTACGAGGCGCTTATGCGGCTCAGGCAGGCTTATCACGGCATATATCTGGGACCCTTACGTCTGCTGGCGCTGGAAGTTTACGACCGCATGATGACGGACGGCATTCCCTGCGACATGATTACGGGGGAAGAGACCATACGCACGCCCGGCAGTTTCGTGCAGGCTTCCACGGTGGAGATTCTGGACATTAAGGAAACTTATGATATTGCCGTCATAGATGAAGCGCAGATGATGGCGGATGAAAACAGGGGCAGCTACTGGACGAGGGCGATTCTCGGTATCCGTGCGGAGGAGGTGCATGTGTGCTGCTCCGGCACGGCGGAGAAACTGTTGACCGGGATGCTCAGGCGCTGCGGCGACGAGTACGAAATTGTCCGCCACGAGCGCAACACGAAGCTTACGTTCATCCCCGAACGTTTTGATATGTCAAAGGATGTGGAGCCGGGCGACGCGCTGATTGCCTTTTCCAAGAAAAATGTGCTTGCCATCGCGGCGTCACTGGAAGGGCGGGGCATCCGCGCCAGCGTGATCTACGGCAACCTGCCGCCCCAGACGAGGCAGGAGCAGGTGCGCCTGTTTACCGAAGGGGTCAATCAGGTGGTGGTAGCGACGGACGCCATCGGCATGGGAATCAACCTGCCGATCCGCCGGGTTGTTTTCATGAATACGACCAAATTTGACGGTGTCGGGAAGCGCAGGCTCTTAGCTGAGGAAATCAGACAGATTGCGGGCAGGGCAGGGCGGTACGGGTTTTACGACACGGGATATGTACAGTCCGCGATGGAACCGGAATATGTCGGGAAAAAGCTGGCGGAACCGTTCTATCCGCTGCGGAGGGCACGCGTCGGTTTCCCGGAAATTCTTCTCGATATTGACATCGAGCTGGATGAAATCATAGAGGCATGGGAAAAGACGGGTAATCCGCCCATGTACGATAAAATTTCCATGAAAGAGAGCGTGGATAAATACAGATATCTGCGGGACTATCGAAAGAAAATCACTTATATGGAAGATAGGAAACTGGTGCTTTCCCTGATTACCTGTCCCTTTGACGTCAAGGACAGGGAGGTGCTCAGACTGTGGCTGCGCTACTGCGAAAACCCGGAGAAGCAGCAGAATTGCCCGATGCTTCCGAAAGATTTTTCGCTGGAGGGGCTGGAGTCCTATTATAAGCAGCTCGACCTCTATACCCAGTTTGCCGCCAGAATGGACTGGGTGGTGGATAAGGAGGAGGTTGCCGCCAACAGGGAGTGGGCGCAGCATGAGATCGGCGAACTGCTAAAGGACGACAAGGGACAGTTTGAGCGCAGATGCCGTATCTGCGGAAGACCTCTGGTATGGAATGCCGCGTATCCGGTCTGCGACCGCTGTTACCGGAAAATGGAGAGGGAGCAGTTATGATTTACACCTACTATGCGGATGTGGGATGCCTTGATAACGGGAATCTGTTCCGGGAAAAGTTAAAACAGCTCTCCCCTTACAGGCAGCAGAAAATCGCCATTCTGCGGCACGAGAAAGATAAGAACAGGAGTCTTGCGGCAGGGCTGCTTCTGGATCACGCACTGGAGGCATTCGGATTGCAGGAAAGAAGCGTGGAATATGAGATCGGCGAGTGGGGAAAGCCTGCACTGAAGTATCATCCGGAAATCTGTTTTTCGCTCTCCCATTCCGGCAACTATGCCATATGCACGGTAGGCGATAAGCCTGTGGGGAACGATATTGAGCGCGAGAGGGAAGGACGGCTTAAGGTGGCGGACCGCTTTTTCGCACAGGAGGAGCTTTCCTGGATGTACGAGGCGGGGGAGGAGGAGCAGACACGGCGGATGTTCCGCCTCTGGACGATGAAAGAGAGTTTTGTGAAAGCGATTGGCAGGGGAATGTCCTTATCACTGCAGGATTTTGTGGTCCATATGGATGAGGAATCGGGACGCGCCAGGGTGCGGCACAGCGTGGACGCGAAATATTACCACATGAGGGAGTACTGTGAGATCGAGGGGTACTGCACGGCGGTCTGCGTGCAGGAAAGCGCGGATATCGCTTACAGTATGATACCGGTGGAACTGGTGTGAGAAGAGTTTCTAAAGACGTCCCGCCATAGGACGGTGAGAATGTCCCCAAATACGGCATTCTCCGCATGGGTGGAATTTTATGACTGAGGAAAGGGGGAGACAGGATGCACAGAAAAAAGAAAATACGGATTGCAGTGTCGGTTTTTGCAGTACTTTTCTCAGTTTACGCCGTATTTGTCTATTTTCTGGTGAGCGCCTGTCTTGTGCCCTCTTTTATGGATAAGCTGAACGCTTTTGAGGATATTACCAGAAAATGTTACAGCGAACAGGTACAGACGGCGGATATTCAGGAGAACAGGTCACAGCTTCTCACGGAGACGGGGGAATGGCTGGAGACGGCTAAGCGCAAAAAGATACAGGCGCGGACAACGGACGGTTATCTTCTTACGGCGACGGAGTTTCCGGCGGAGACAGGAGAAACGGAAAGCGCGGGAGATAAATGGGCGCTTCTTCTGCACGGCTACACGGGATGGAAGGAAGAAATGTACCAGTTTGCATGCTGGTATCATGAGCAGGGTTATTCCGTGCTCGTGCCCGACCTCCGGTGTCAGGGGGAGAGCGAGGGGGACTTTATCGGCATGGGCTGGACGGATCATTTTGACTGTGAACTCTGGGTCGCGCATATTCTGGAGCAGTCACCGGAGGCGCAGATTGTCCTTCACGGGCAGTCCATGGGCGCGGCTACGGCGCTTCTCATGGCGGGTTCACCGGAGGCGTCCGATCACATTAAGGCGGTGGTTTCCGACAGCGCCTACACGGAAGCCTATGAAATGTTTGGCGATAAAATTACGGAGTGGTTCCATCTGCCCGCCGCGCCTTTTGTGGATTCGGCATGCGTGATGCTAAGACTCAGGGGCGGCTATGACCTGAGGGACGCATCCCCTCTCCAGGCGGTTGCGGCAAGTGGCATTCCCACGCTGTTTATCCACGGGGATGAGGATCGGATGATAGACGTGAATATGTCCTACGAGTTGTTTGAGGCTGCGTCATGCGAGAAGGAGCTTTTCATTGTGGAAGGCGCGGGGCACGCCCAGGCGCAGGACAAGGCTCCCGATGTTTACTACGGGAGAATCGGAGACTTTCTGGACAGATATTTGCAGAAAAAGAAGTAGTGCGACAGAAATAACTGTGTTACACTTGATATATGGAATTTGGATAAAATTGGGGGATTCCGGGAAGGTAGTGTGATCTATGGGTAACGGAAGGAAAAGAAAACGGAATAGGACGATGCGGGAGACCGCCCTTTTGCTTGCTGTTGTCATGCTGGGGGCGGTTTTCGCGTTTTCCACAAATATGAGCGTGGTACAGGGTGCGGTAAAGCGGACGGTGCGGGTGAGCTTTTTTCCCATGGGTGGCTATCACGAGACGATGCCCGACGGCAGCCTGTCCGGGATGGACGTGGAATATCTTGCAAACCTGTGTGATTATGTAAACTGGAATATAGAGTATGTTCCCTGTGAGAGCTGGGACGAGGCTTTGCGGATGCTGGCTGACAAAGAGGTGGATCTGGTGGGC
>CASWVG010000007.1 GCA_949472775.1 uncultured Lachnospiraceae bacterium | reverse complement strand
CAGCAGGAGATGGAGCGGGAGGAATATGGCAGCAGGAAAAGCGGCGCAGAAAAAACGATGCGTGGGCGGAACCGGGAGGTCCGCAGTCTGCGGGAAAAAAGGGAAGAGGGAGCGTGAATCCGGCGGGGATTATCGCACCGGCGATTGTGGCGACATTTGTGAGTACGGCGGTGGCGGTGGTGTATTGTAAGGTGAAGGATAGAAGGCGGAGGGTGTAGGCTCTCCGCCCTTTGAACTACTCAGACACTAGAGTTTGTTGAATACATTTATTAAAATTGATATTATATAAATGTAGTAGCCGAGTAGTAAAAAGAAGATAATAAAATATGTGCATACATGATAGTCTGATGCTTAGAACTGAAGACGGTTTAATGCAGTTATAAAGTACAAAGCATTACCCATACTGGTTTGGGCAAGCGAACAAATAAAGAAGACGTAGTGGCACACTGTAAATGAAATGCCGGAGGAGACCGTTATGACAACACCACAATTCCCTTCCCTCGAAAGCGCCATACATGCCCTCTTCGGGGATGAAACAGAAATTGAAACAACCAGCCGTATCTCCGGCGGCGATATTAATGACGCGTACGGTCTGACGATGACAGGCGGCAGCCGTATTTTTATGAAAACGAATGCGAAAGAAAACATATCCTTTTTTACTGCGGAGGCTGCGGGACTGGCGGCGATTGCCGGGACGGAGGCGATCGGCACGCCGCGCATCCTTGGCGTTGGTACGGATGAGGGCAGGGGCGGATATTCTTTTCTGCTGTTGGAGTTTATTTCAGCGCAGGGCCGCAGCCGGCATTATTGGGAAAACTTTGCCATGCAGTTAGCCGCTATGCACAGAGCGCCAGCCACAGAGCTGGTGTTGAACGGGAAATATGGTTTTGGCAGCGACAATTATATTGGCAGCCGCAGACAGATAAACAGAGCGCATGAAAGCTGGATCAGTTTTTTCAGAGAGTGTCGTCTTGAGCCGCAGTTTCAGTCTGCCGCCCGGTATTTTGACAGGGATGACTGGAAAAAAATAGGCAGATTTCTGGATCACATCGACGAGATTCTGGTGGAGCCGGAATACCCGTCCCTGCTCCACGGCGACCTGTGGTCGGGGAATGTGATTGTGGGGAATGACGGCAGCGCAGGGCTGATTGACCCGGCGGTTTATGTGGGACATGCGGAGGCAGACATCGCGATGACGGAGCTTTTCGGGGGATTTCCGCCAGTTTTCTATGATACCTATAAGAAAGCAGCGCCTTTGCAGCCGGGGTATGAGCGGCGGCGTGATGTTTATAATCTCTATCATCTCTTGAACCATTTAAATATGTTCGGTAGAACATATCTTCCGGAAGTGAAATATATTGTGGGGCGTCAGTGACGGGAGGACAGGTATTTGCGGGAAACGGTATTCGGTGCCGTCTGCGCGGGATCTGCATAGAATAAAGCAAAAGCTGACAGAAACTGCAGGAATACTCTATGGAAATTTATGTGGTACAATCGGGGGACACGGTAGATTCCATTGCGGAGAGCCACGGGACTTCTGCGTCATCCATCATTTATAACAATCAGCTTGTCGATCCTTATCCGCTGGCGGTCGGGCAGGCGCTTCTCTTGTCTTCGGGGGAGACTTCCGAACCCTCTTACCCGGCATGGGTAAACGGTTATGCTTATCCTTTTATCCGGCAGGAAACGTTAAATGAGACGCTTCCCTATCTGTCCTCACTCTCGGTCTTTTCCTATGGCTTTACCACGGACGGAGATCTGGTCCCGCCGACGGTGGACGATACGTTTATGATTGATGCTGCGCTTATGCAGGGGGTGCGTCCGGTGCTGACGCTGACACCGCTTGGACCGGATGGGAATTTCAATAATTTTCTGATTACCGCTGTGGTAAATAACCAGGCGGCAAAAGATAATCTCCTTTCCAATTTGCTTGCGACGGTACAGGAAAAGAACTTTCAGGGGGTTGACATTGACTTTGAGTACATCCGCCCGGAGGATCGGATTCCTTTCGCTGACTTTGTGGCGGACGTGAGGAACTCTCTCTCTCCTTACGGATATCATGTCTCGGTGGCACTGGCCCCCAAAACCTCTGATACACAGGAGGGTCTTTTGTATGAGGGAAAGGACTATGGGCTTCTGGGGGAAGCGGCTGACAGCGTTCTGCTTATGACTTACGAGTGGGGTTACACTTATGGTCCGCCCATGGCGGTTGCGCCGGTCAATCAGGTGCGGCGGGTTGTGGAGTATGCCGTCACCCGCATTGATCCGGCGAAGATTGATCTGGGAATCCCGAACTACGGATATGACTGGACGCTGCCTTTTGTGCAGGGGTCATCACGGGCGACTACCGTAAGCAACCTGGAAGCCGTGCGGATTGCTGTGGAGGCCGGTGTTCCCATTCAGTTTGACGAAGTGGCTATGTCACCGTTTTTTCAGTATGAAAAGGATGGTCAGCTCCATGAGGTATGGTTTGAGGATGTGAGAAGTTATCAGGCGAAATTTGCCCTTTTGCCGGAATTTAGTCTACGCGGAATGGGCTACTGGCAGATCATGCGGTTTTTCCGCCCGAACTGGCTGCTGCTGGAAGATACGTTTCAGATACAGAGGCCTTGACAGAGGACTGCCGTGATATGGAACAGGCTTTCTGCCTGGCGTAAATGATTTAAAATTTCACATACAGAATAATCCGGAACCGGTTATTTTCACAGTAGCAGTCGATGGTTCCGCCCATTTTATCACAGAAAGCCTGTACACTCTGCATTCCAAGACCGTGTCCTTTGCCACGGCTGCTTTTGGGAAGTCCGGTTACGGTGTCGAATTGCGGCGGTTTTTCGCAGTCGTTTTCCATGTCAATCAAAAGGTATGCTTCAGTGCAGTGTATTTTAGCGTCGATAAATTTATTGCCGGAGGAAACATCTTTTGCGCTGAACACGGCGTTTTCTAAAAGATTGGCGAGAACCATGGCAAATTCATATTCATTGACAGGGAGCTGCCGGGGGATCAGTACATCCGGATGCAGGTCAATTCGGAGAGATTTTGCCTGCTCCGCCATCTTCATTAGAATCGTATTGACGACCCTGTTTTCGCAGTATTGATCGACTTTGTTTTCATTTACCACCTCATTGATGTGCACGGCAATATTTTTGATTTCCGCATAGTCTCCCTGCTCCAGAAGAGAATCTATCATTGTGGAATAATGCCGCATATCATGCCGCAGTATTTTCAGATTGCGCTCCGACTGTTCCGTTAAGTAATTCTGGCTTTCCAGACCCATGATATAGGATTCAAACATCACATTTTTCCAGTATTCTTCCACCTGTTTCGTCTCACTGTCCAGATAGCGTATCACCACCACATAGGAGACCAGCATGGTAATCATTAATAAAATACTGATAAGAATATTTTCCGGGTGATCGTAAAGCGTACTGGGGAAAAAGGCAATACTGGAAAAACTGCAGTAAAAGAATACGGGAATCAGACAGATTTCCCATCTGCTCTTTTCAAGATCCCGTTCGCAGAATTTAAATATAATATCTCTGATTTTAAAATAGAGCGGCATTAAAAGGATAATATGTACCAGCAGATTGCCGACAAGCGACAAAGCGAGATTGCCTGTGAGAATGTACAGGATAGATGCGATTATGCTCCCGATTACCACATAGTTGGAGGCGCTTAAACCTACGAACAGTGTTCTGCTGTCGCGCTTTTTAGAGATGAGGAGGCCAGTAAGCTGTGCCGCGACAATCTGGATGATTGTTATAAAAAAGTATAATAATGTATGCCCCGGGAACAGAATCAGCTTTAACTGGTTCATTACCGTTGTAAAAAGGAAGGAAAGAAAACAGATGGCCAGCGTTTTCTTTCTGGAGTAGCGGTGTACCATAAACAGATAAACGAAAACCAGAAAGAAAATATGACTCATCATATAGGATATATTTTTAATGTAAATCATGTTATTCCCCCACCGATACTGCCAGAAACATAGAGAAGATATTCCCGCTTGACGCCTGCAGCCTTAGCCCGGCTGACGGGAAGACGTCTGCCGGATGCCAAAATAACGCTGTCCGGAGTCAGCTGTTTTACATAGTCCAGATTGACGAGAAAGGATTTATGGATCTGCAGGAAATTCCTTTGCACAGCGATTTCCTGCGTTTCCTCCTCAAAGGATTTTCTGATAAAAAGGCTTCTTATTATCTCGCCGTCAGTCATGTGTACCTCCAGCTTTCTTCCTGCGTTTTCTATATATTCAATTTTGGAATAAGGTCTTTGCAAAAGCCCCTCTTTTGTTTTGATCAGATAGAGGGAATCCACTTTCAGTTTGGCGTAAGACAGGGAATAATCCAATGCCTCAAACAGCTTGTTTTCATCAATTGGCTTCAAAAGGTATCTTACAGCACGTACGCTGTAGGCGTCCAGAGCATAATCTTCCGAGGAGGTAATGTAGATAATTACGCTCTCGCAGCCGGCTGTCCGGATCATATTTCCTATATCAATGCCGGTCCGCCTCGGCATCAGCATGTCCAATATATAAATATCTGTCAGCTTTCCCTCGGATATTCTCTGGCAGAGTCTGGAGGGGTCAGAAAATTTTTCCAGTTCAAAGTCTTTGTCGGGGTACAGCGATTTATACTTTAACAACAGCTTTTCCGTATAGAGGAGATCCTTGATACTGTCGTCGCAAATGGTGATTTTCATAATCAGGATTAGTCCCTTCCGCTTAATGGTATTTTTAAAATGATGTCGAAATATTGCAATGCTATTAAAAATTATAACGAAGCCGGGGCAGGTTTATCAACCGATTCTTCTGGGAAATTCAGGGAGGATTGCGAAAAATCAACAGTAAAATGCGAAGAAGTGAATTTGACGTAAAAAAAGCCGCTTTGTGTGACGGTGAACAATTGTTAATGAGGAAAATTGTTCAGACAATGAATTAACCTAAATTAGGTTAATATAGATTAGGTTAAAACAGAGATAATATAGCCTTTATATATATATTATATATAAATAATATAATATTTATCTTTATATAAAAAAATTATATATATAATAAATATTATGTGCAAACACATATTCAAACTAATAATTCTGATTTAAATTGCGCTATTTGCAGCGAATGGCAAATGCAGCGAATAGCAAATAGAAATATGGTATAGGTAGTATAGGACTTGGATTGGTTAAAAATAGTTAAAACTATATTATAATATATTATTTTCAGATATGCAAGTCATAAAATATAATAAAAATGAAATGTGGTTAATGATGGATCAAGAGAAGCAAAAATGCAGACTTAGGGATTTGCGCGAAAATCATAATTTAACGCAGAGGGAAATGGCGCTGGAATTTAATATGTCTCAGACGGGTTATTCAAAATATGAGACTGGTGAAAATGACATCCCGACCTCTATTCTGATAAAGGCTGCGATGTTTTTTGATACAAGTATTGACTACCTGGTAGGACTTACAGATGAAAAACGACCATATAAAAGAAGTCTTCATTGGCGTTAAGGAGAGGGCAGGAAAAATCCGATTAAAGCAGTGTGTGAGAAATATAGTATTGTTACATCCGGTTCTCCTAACAGCATTTATTATTGTGTTTCTTTTCTTTTTGGCTTTAATCATATGCTGGATATCGGTTGAAATAGGTCTGGACAAACGGATGAATTTGAGGGAGAGCGTACACTATTTATACACGCAATGGGATATTGCGACGGGGCTTTCCCTTCTGGTTGGATATCTGGGGATGGGCGCAACTGTAGTACTTGGGCTTATTGCGTTAAGGTTTTCGTTTAAGACCGAAGAGAGAAAACGAATTGAAGAATTACAGAAGATAAATATAAAAAGTATAAAGCTTTATGATATGTATGAGGGCGTAGTGCCGTCCGAAATGAGATATGATGATATAAAAGAGTGCAGATTTCTTTTGAAAATTGAATTTTCAGAAAAGAATTCCAGCTATGAATATCAGATTGACAGGGTATGGTGGGGAGCTTGTGGGGAGGACTATTCAAATAGTGAACCAAAAGTATTGAATCATTGCAAAGTGTATGTAGAGAATGCTGCTCTTGTGACGCTTTATGTATATTTTAATGAATTTGAGGGCGGGGTTGCAAAGGATAAAGACAGAGAAAACGGAATTTCCTTCTTTTATCATATCGGGGAATACGAACCTCTACTGATAAAAAGGAATAAACGGCATCGGTGGATGCAACTTGATATGTATATGCGGGAAAAGGTATGGACGGGAAAAAAGAGACAAGAGGGATTTATGGCAAAATTAGAAATCCTGGTTGAAAACAGGAACAGGAAGGCGCAGAAACAAGAATGGATCGAATTACATGAAATAAGTCACAATATTAAAATCAATAACACAAATGAAATGAGGTAAATGATCATGGAACTGACGCCGGATGTAATTAAGAGGCGATATAGCGATTATAGAGTGATTGCAGAAGAGCAGATTAGTTATATGGAGACAGTCGTAATGGATATTCTGGATAGAAATTACGACTTGCTGTATGACTATTTTTGTAATGCATTGGATCGCGGTGAGGAGTATAAGATTCTTAGGGCGAGAAGATGCCAGGTTCTGTTTCAGCTTTTTCTGCCTATTATTTTAAAGAATGAGCCGGATATTCAGATTCATGGAATATTTATTTCTGATCATGCAATTGCTAAATACAAAGAAGAAATTCTTAAGACATCGGCATTAATATTGGACGACATAGTAATTCATGGCCGCGGATTGCAGGAATTGTATGAAGAACTGGATCCCGGATATGAGTATGACAATATTCATGTTTACGTTCACAAAATAGCCAGAACTGCAGATGCAATGTCGAAGGAATTGAAAGATAAGTTAGAGCGGGATTCCGAAATATATGACTGGGAGTGGCGGGAGTTGTCAACGCAATTGGTTAATGCGATATACGCAACGGCAACACCATATGTTTCTTTTGTGGAAACGTACATCAGCGGGCGGAAGCTTGATCTGGAACGGACAGGGGAAGCGTTTATTGTATCTGATTATACAAATGAGGATCAGAGTCGGATAGGGACAAAGGCATATGTAATTTTTGAAAAAGAAATGCTGCCGTGTATTATCGGAAATGGTGGGTATGATGCATGCGTTAGGTACTATGAAAATGAAAAAATGTCAAAGACCGTGTATGTGCCCTATGTCTTTATGAAATCTGTTACAGAAAAAGATATTGATATTTTCTGCAATAATTTTGCGGAACATCTGGGCAGTAAATATAATGCCCTGGTGAAGGAGCTGCTGAAGGGATGGGATAATGATCTGCAATTGAAATATAAAGCAGTTTTGGCAAATGTTCTATTAAACCGGATTTATAGTTTATACCTTGATCATAAGTATCCGGGACTGTTTGATTTTTCGATCGCTGAATGGGCCACATTGGCAATGTGCTTTGGCAATGCCGTGACAGAGGATGTCGAAAAACTTACGTATGACGATGTGTGCAGCCTAATGGATCTGGAATTTTGTCAGGCGCAGTGTGATGAGGAATATGAGGAAGACCAGGAGCTGCTTAAAGGACTGGAGCAGGCAATAGAAGACGAGGCGGAGAATGAGGTTCTTCCATTGTATTTCTATTTTAATCGACAGCTTGACGAAGAGAGTGCCAGGAAAAGGGAAAAAAGGAAAAAAGGACTTTCAATCAATACTTTTTACAGTAAATTGGGTGATAATGTTCATAATACGAGTAAACTGCAGTTGAGGAGCTGGGATGCAGGGACAGCAGCGTGTGATACGTTTGTGATAAACAATAAATTGGTGGCTTTATACGCCAGAGCAGGTGAACAAAGCTTTCGATATATGATTGATAAAATTGAAACGTTGGAAGAAAATATCAATTCAGTACCAGAAGGAGAGCCTGAAAACGGCCAGAGCAACGAAGAAAAGCTGAGTAAAAAATTAATGCGACAGTTTTGGGAGGATAACCATGCGCGTTTGTGCGAATGGAAGATTCCGAAAATATTTTGCTAAAAAACAAAGGATAATATAGGTATGGAATTGGAACTTGAATATTTTATGTCGCTTCTGGTAAAAGAATTCTGTAAAGAAAATCAATCTATATTATGTGAAACGGATATTTGTAATGGGCAGAAAGATCTGCCATGCAATTGCCTGACTGGATTAAGCGTGAACTATTGGGGATACATAGTAAAAAACTGCCATCGTGTGAGTCTGGAAAATACGTTTGAAGTAAAAAATGGGAGCTACTGTATTTTGACAACCTATAAAGAAAAAAGAATTATCCCCGCTACGATTGAAGAGAAGGCTAGTGGAGAGTACCTGCTTTCCGACCAAATATGTGCCAGGGCAGAGGTTTCAGTGGATAAGATATATTTACAAAGAAACTTTTCTATAGACCTTCCGCATATGGCCGAACAGATCCAGGATCAGGCATTAAAAAATAGAAACAGGGTTTCGGAGGTTGATCCGATTTATGATTTTCTGAGCCGGTTCATTTACGCTGTTAGAAGCCAGCCAATGAAAAGTGAAAGTACTGTCTTATTTGCCATCATGCTGTTTTTCTTCCCGAATCGTACGATGAGATTAGTGCGCAAATATATGGATGATTCCATGGCGGATAAAGTTGACAGATCGTACATAAAAGATTTTATAAGGAGGTATGACGAGTTTCTGATACAATTATCCTCCGGCGGTGAGTACGGATTTTTTCATAATTTTTACGCTTTCTTTGCTAATCTGACGGGGGTATATGTCGGAGAATGGATAGAAAAAGCAATTGAGAATCAGGAGGATAAAAACTTCTGGAAGGAGGCATTGCATGCGGCATATAACCGCAATGTCGAAGAGAGGGAAAGAAGAAGTAGTCTTTTACGAGAAGTACTAAATTCTTGAAAAGCAAACAACGGATGCAGTGATTCTATTGCCAAAACCCCTCGACCGTAGTAAAATAAATTCTGTTTTCAGGCAGTCGGTTGTCTGGATGGTCTGGGAATGGACAAGGCAAATGGCTCAGAACGGAGGTTAATATGAGAGCAAAAGGAATCTGCATAGCGGTGATGATGCTGGCGATGTCCGCACTGACGGGGTGTGGCGGACAGTCCACGGTAAAGATTGTTGAGGAGGAAAGGACGTATCCCGAGCCGGATGAGGTGGCCAGCAGTCTGGAGGATGCGGGCTTTACGGTGGAAAAGTCGGAGAGCATTGCTGAGGCCGGGGTCGAGGCGACACGGGTCAAAGCGGTAAAAGACGATGAATATCTGGATGTCTGCTATAATGTGGCGTCATCCGATGATATGGACAAGATCGTGGAGTATTATACCGGAAATTACAAGAAATACAATCTTGTCAGTGATGACGAGGTCGTATATTGCTACAGCAGCGAATCAGTGGTTGAAAGCGCGGGGCTGGACTGACAGATATCCCATTGGGCGTGGAACAGGCGGAAGAGAGCCGGAAAAGGTATTCTCTTCCGCTTTTTTCGTCTGAATGTTTGTGAGGCTGAAAATTTATATATATTCCTTGACGATTTGATAGGGGGGGGGGTAAAATGGTTTTAAGTGTCAATATTAGGATGTTTTATGACTGGTATCAACACTAAACAAAGTAAGGAGGAGAAAAGGATGAGTGAATGGAAAAAGTTGTTCCGGGTAAAACGGATTCTCGCCCTGGCCCTGGCAGTGGCTCTGGCGGTGACTTCGGCGCCCGTGACAGCACAGGCTGCGCCGGAGAATCCGGAGCAGACTGAGACAACCGTGGACAATGATTCCGCGGAAGAAACGGAGAAAGGAAATGAGGAAGATCCAGTGTCTGGGACGACCGTGACCGTGACGGATGAAGATTCGGCGGCGGATGCTGATCCTGCGCCTGCGGAAGACGGAGACGCCGACCAGCCGGATGCGGAGAACCCGGAAGGAACAGAGACGGAGCAGCCGGATGCGGAGAACCCGGAAGGAACAGAGACGGAGCAGCCGGATGTGGAGAACCCGGAAGGAACAGAGACGGAGCAGCCGGACGTGGAGAATCAAGAAGGAACAGAGACGATTCCGGAGGATTCCGCGGACGTGGATGCGAACCAGTCCGCGCCCGTTTTGGATGCCGATACGCAGGATGTGGAAGCGAATGCGGCTGCAAAAGCGGCGACAGACTACCATTTCATATTTTTGGATGATGAGTATCGTGGAGGTAAATACGAGTACAGTATAATTGCGCCTCCTTTTTCATCTGTGGATGGAAAAAACTGGAACAGCAATTTCCTTGAACATTTTTACCTGGAGGATGGGAACGGTGGGTATTATAACGATCTTATAGCGTCTTACGACCCGGTTATTGCCACCATCAAGTACCAGTGGTTTGAGGGCGACAAAGCGTTGGGTGAGCCTGCACTGCTCAGTGCGGAAGGGGCGTTCCCTGTTGATGCGGGCACCTATAAGCTGGCGCTGACCCTTCCGGCAAAAGAGGGGGAAGGCGGTTATGCGGAGGCAAAGGGCGAGTACTCCTTCAACATTACGCAGGCGACTGTAAGCATTGAGCTGGGGACGCCTGAGCCAGTGGCTCCCGGGACGGCGGTAGCCGATGTGCAGCTGCCAGAGTCGATTTTTGCGACGGGCAGCGATGGAAAGAGTTTTACATACAGTCTGGATGATAAAGAGACTCCGGATGACGAATCAAAAGATAACGAGGTGAAATATACCCCGGTTATCCAGGATGCCGAGACAGGTGAGACGCTTGCAGCGGATGTGAAACTTGCGGCTGATAAGGAGTATGTCATCACTGTTGTGCCGGAATTCATCGGTGCAAACAAGGCGGCGTATGATAAGAACTATAAATTTGCGCCGTGCGCTGAGCAGAAGCTTTCGTTTACCGACTTAAAGAAAACCAGACTCAGCATCGCATTGGATGAGAGCGGATATACGAACGCCAAAGTAACGAAGGACGCGGTGATAGCCAGTGATGAGAACGGGCGTACCGTTCACGTTATCGAGGCTGGAGCGATAGCCGACGTTGTGAAGGACGGCAAACCGGCTTTCAAGGATGAGAAACTGGAGACGGAAGACGGTACAGATGACAAGACAGGCGACCCTAAGTGGAAGGATATCACTGCGGCTGTTACAGATAAGACCCTGTTCGAAGGCGCATGGTACACGGCGGCTGACTATGCGGTTCCCTGGACAGAGGCAGGAAAGACATTCTGCGGTCTGACGGTAGGCGGCAAGCTGGATGCGGCGCCCACAACCGCAGGCGCTTATGTGTACAGATACAGCTACAAGGGCGATCAGAAGGAGTACGCGGAAAGTTACGCGGACATTCTGGTGATCGTTGAGGTACCGGAAATTATCGTAAAGCCGACTGTGGAAAGCGGTACGGTATTCTATGACGGACAGACTGCCATGGAGGCACTTGCAAAGGTCGGATATGAGCTGCCTTATGCGAATGACGCAACGAAAAAGTTTGCTGTCACAGAAAATATGTGGGGTACGTCTTATGTTGATACTGGAAAGACGCAGCCCTATAAGCCGGACTTTATACTGGTTGAAAAGGCGAAGGATGGCACAGAGAAGTCCTATTATGGAAGCGACAAGATAAAATATACGGCAGATAGCGAATATTTCGTTCGCTTTAACGGATATAAAGTGATATATTCTGCGGGTGGGGATGATGCATCCCGGATTGAAATTATGGATGGCGTTGATTCCATGAATCCCGATACCTGCGGCTTCAAGGTAAAGACGGGTACAGACGTATACAAAGAGTATCAGCTGAAGGTTGACGTAAAGGAAGCTGGCAGTGAGATTGATACAAGTGACATTACAAAGGATATGACGTCAGAAAAGGTGAATGTGCTGGAGACATTCACGAAGGTTTATGACGGTCAGAAAATCTTTGAGAATTTCGCGGATTTCAAAAAGGCGAAACTGAAATCCGGCAGTGCGGATTCCCTTAAGGATTTTGGGTATAGCTGGCAAAAATCAAGCTATTTGTATGAAGAGCTGAAAGAGACAGAGAAGGTAGACGGTAAGGATGAGTTTGTAGTCAAGGAAGATGATATTAAGAATTCCTTTGACAGTATGAGAGGAATCAGCCCTGTCAATGCAGGTGTTTACCGTCTGGCGGTTACTTATACGGATCCCAAGGGGGAGAATTTCGCAGAACCTGCTTATGTTTACTTTGTAATTAAGCCGCAGGAGATTACCTTTAACCTGTCGGAGGAGTTAAAGAAGGGAATTGCAGGTTTTACCGGAAGTTATGACTTGATAACAAATAACAGCGATCTTCTTGCCAAGGGCACTTCGATGGCGGTAGCGGATGCGATGGCAGGCAAACCGTCCAAGTCGGAAGACTGGAAGAATGCGGATGCGCTTTCTGAGAATGCGGACTATGCTTACCGGGTTACCTGGCAGGTCAGTGAGAAACTGAAGACTGACGGCAAAGATCAGGTGAACGAGGATGGAACAATTGCTACCCAGCGACATTACGGTGCGCTGACGACAGACCTTGATAAATTCGTTTTAGAGCTTACGGACATCACGCTTGGAATGGCTGATGAGGAGGGTGATTTTAGATCCAACGCGAACAACTATAACTTTACTGTAAAGAAGGACGCTCAGATTCTGATCCCCATCACAGCGCAGACAATGGGAACTGCCGAAATCAATTTCGCGGGTATTACGACGATTGACGGCAGTACGTACAATGCGGCGAAGATCTATGACGGTACGTCAATTTACAGCATGATTCAGGAGAAGCTTGCTGTGTTGAATGCGCCGATCACGGTCGGGGAAGACGGCAAGACGAAGACCGGGGACGTGGATGCAATATTGACTTATACAGTCGAATATAGCCCTTACGGAGATGGTGATAGTGTCACGGAAACTTATGAGAAACTGCCCACTGAGGAGGCGGCCTGGGCCTGGGCGAAGAATGGTGGAACGTATTATATTTCCGCGACCTTCGCAGGCAATGAAAAATATGCGCCTTTGACTGAGACTTCATTAGCAGTTATTACGGTAAATCCGAGAGAGCTGACGCTCACATTGCCTGCACTGGAAAAGACCTATGAGACAGGGCAGGATATGAAAGTGGCGCTGAATGATGCGAAGAATGCCTTCGGCGAGCTTCCAAATGCCGGTCTGTCAGGTGATATCCTCGATGTGGATAAAGAGTACTTTACGGAGACGAAGCTTCCAAATGGCGGCCTGGGATATCTTGTATGGTGTGCAGATTGGGATGGTGGCGGGTATTATCTCCCCGATTTTTCTGTGTATGATAAGGTTGAGGACGAATCGTACATGTATTGGAAGAATGAGGTATTCCGGAGTACGGCTCCAGAAAGGTATAGCCTTAGATGCAATCTCATTTATGCAAATTTGTGGCACAGCGAAGTTAGGGATAATTATGCTATCGTCAGGACAGATCCGACCGCTACCCCCATCAAGGTAGGCAGGGGTGCTTCCAGTGTCCAGTTGAATGACTATGAGTACACGAAGCTGGATATCACAGACAAGGTGAGCGATGGTACGGCTCCTGTAGCCAAAGATCACCAGGTGACAGTACAGGATGCGATTCCTTATGCTTATGATGAGGAGCCGGAAGGGAATATTGTCGCTGTGACAATTACGGTTCCGGCAGAGTATAGGAATCAAATAGATTGGAGTCAGGTATCTTATAAGAAGTCCATTGAAAATAATGCGAAAGAGAATTTGGTTGGTAGAGTTACTGGATCTGGGAATAGTGTAAGATTCACGTATAACGCTACGGATAAAAAGGATCTCTCCTTCAGTATCCGCTGGGCGGCTGATTACAATGAAAACTTCACAATCCTGTTCAGCAAGGCGGATGTGCTCGGCAATCTGAGGGATGCCGTGGCGCCGAAGTCTCTGGCGTTCAATGCACCGCTTACTTCCATGGTGGTGGGCCAGACACAGGATCTGGACGTCAAGATCACGAAGGAGCAGATGAGCGATGTGATCTGCCTTGGCTATGAAGTGAAGGATGGCAAGGGTACAATTATGCACGTTACCGAACACGGGACGGTTACCGCTCTTAAAGCAGGTAAGGCAACTGTGGAAGTGTTCCCGATGCATCTGGTAAATGGCAAGAAAGAGCGCATTACGGAGGATGCGAAGGGTAAACCGATCAAGCCTGCGAAGGTGAGTATCACGGTCAAGGACGTAACTGCGCCTAAGATTTCTAAGGTGATTGCGGGTGACAGCTATGTGAAGGTGCAGTATGCGCTTCCTAAGGCAAATGACGGCTACCGCAGAGAAATCTATGTGATGGAAGGCAAGAACCTCAAGCCGGATGCGTTTGAGGCAAATATTGAGGCAATGAAGAACCAGCAGTGGAAGGGTCTTTTTGCTGTAAGACCGAGATTTATGAGCTATGACAACGAGTTAGGTTCCAGGCAGTATGATTGGAAGAAGAACGCTTATATTGATACGGCTGAAGTATATATTTATGGATTAAAGCCGGAGAAGACAGATTACACGGTATATGTGAGAAATGTCAGTGGAATGCGTAGCTTCGAGGATGACTGCAAGGTGACGCTGAGCCGGGCAGGATCCGCGAAGGGCTTTGCCACCACGCTGTCAGAGGTGTCTGATCTTGTTGCTACATTGAAAGACAAGAACGAAGCCCTTCCTGTGTATGAGCTGGATGGGAATGAGGTGAAAGAGCAGCCTACAGTTGATGAGATCAGGAATGCAGATGGGATTGCGTACAAGGTTCCACTCGCTCAGAAATCAGTGCAGGTATCGGTAGAAGGCTTGTTTGCGGACAAGGCAGGCGACGGGGAATATATGCCGCTGCCGCTCAAGGGTGACGCTAAGAAAAAGTATGCAGACCCGAAGATGGCGTATTATTTCTATGAATGGATTTATGACGGCTATGATGCGCTTACGGGTGAACCTGTAAAAGAGGTGTATGGATACACTACAACCAGCAAGATCGGAACAATTGCCAAGAACGGAAAGATTACGCTGAAGGATACCGGCAGTGCTAGGATTTATGCAGTAGATACGGTGTCTCATGTAGAATCTGAGTGGGTTATGATTGATGTCACAGCGGAAGCGGACAGCATGACGGCCAGAAAGGCAAACATGCAGGTGGGACAGCGTATTGCGCTGAAGGATCTGGTGGATTACAAGGAAGGCAGTCTGAAGCTGGGACAGAATTATAATGATAGTCATGCATTGATTAATGTCAAAGCGGCAAAAACGTCTCTGGGAGAGAACGCAAGTTTCAGCATTACAGATGACGGTTATCTCGTTGCAACCGGAGTGGGAAGCGCAGAGTTTGATCTGACGGATAAAAATATTGAACAGTCCGCTCATATAAAGGTAACTGCCAAGGCACTGGATGCAGTAAAAGGCCTGAATGCCATCAATGTGATAGATAACCGTTTTGATGTGCGGTTCGAGATGAATCCTTACGCGGAAGCGTACCGGATCAATATCAAAGACGGCAGAGGATCTCTGATCAGAGGCATCTATGTGGAGAACCTTCCGTTCAATAACAATGGCGAAGTGTTATGGGATGGCGTGGATCAGTCAGACAACTGGGAGCGTTGGACTGATTCTCCGGATGATGATGACTGGGGCTCTGGAAGTTGGATTGATGACGACGATTGGCATGATCGTGAGAACTGGGTGAGATATAATGACAGTAACTTCTGCCGCGCAAATATGATCAACGGCAAGATGAACCTTACCTATCGGATTGATAAGCTGACGCAGTCTTCCAAGTATACGGTGGAAGTTACAACATTGTATAAGGAAGTGGAGCCGGGCAAGCCTGCAACCAAGGCAGTGACGACCACGAAGCTGCCGGCGTATGATTACTTCACAGACACCAAACTCGAGAAGAATTCGACGAGAGATAAATGGGGTGATCCGTATGCCTGGGGTATGAGCATTGCCACTACTAGAGATGACGATATTGAGGATTATATCTTTGTGTCGGGCAATACCTATAGTCTGAGAGCACGTTCGAATTATGAAGATGAGGACGGCTATAACAGAGGCGCACGCTATGCGGGAACGGATACCCTGACATGGAGCAGCTCCAATACCAAGGTTGCTTCTGTACAGGCTACATCGGGCGGTTACAGTGCGGTGCTGAAGGCTCTGAAGGACGGCGAGACAGTGATTGAAGTGAAGTCCGCGGTGCTGAAGAATGTGATCGCAAGATATACCATCACAGTGTCTACAGTAGGCGATGCTTACAAGGGCAGAGATTACTATGGCGACAACGAAGACCTGCGCGATGAGGGATCCGGTAAGAAGGATCTTGTCACGAAGATGGTTGTCGGTGTGCCTGTGGCAGTGGATGTCAAGTATGGCGAAACTTTCCACTATGAGTTTGCAGCGACCGAAGAAGGTGAGTATACAACTTATAAGGTTGTGAAGGGAGAGAGCATCGAAGTAGCTACAAATAGTGTAGATGCAGGTGAGAAATTCCCGCATACGGTTTCTGACCTCAGCATTGAGGGCTATGAGATTGAGGATGCGGACAGTCTGGTGATCAAGAGAACAGGTACCACAGATTGGTCATACGGGAATGAGTTTAAGAACCGGAAGGCAGTCAAGGTGGGTGAGCAGTTCGAGACTGAGCAAAATGCATGGTATGTGTTTACCGCGCCGGCGGATGGGTTCTACAAAGCAAAATATAATGACTGGTATAATAATTCTTCTTCATATGTTTATACATTTGCTGGTTATGAACCTAAAAAGGAAGGAGACGCTGTTATAGGCGGAGAAGAACCCACTGAGAGAATAACGACTGTACTGAACGAGTTTTATTATCTTAAGAAAGATCAGTTATTATATCTGCATGCTGAGAACTATACGTATGGGTATAAAATGACTGGTAAAGTCGAGAAGGCAGAGTTTGATCCGCTGAAGGCAGGAGACGATAGCATTGCTTTGTCTTCGTATAGCAGTAAGTGGTATGAGTTTACGGCTGCGGAAGCGGGGGATTATGAATTTGCAATCTCAGATAATAACGGATCTGTATCCATGTACGACGCGAGTGCGGATGCTAATTTTATGCAAATAACCTATGATTATTCTAAGTCTGATTGGGATGAGGAGTCTGAGTACTATACATATTCTTATTCACTTACAGCAAATCAGAAAGTGTACGTTAGGTTTTATGCTCGTTCTGGAGGCGCAACATTTAAAGTCTCGAAAAAAGCGGCTGAACCCGCTACACCGGAAACACCTTAGAATGTATTAAAAATGAAGAAAGAAGAGCGCGGAGACTTCGGTTTCCGCGCTTTTCCGTATTTTTAGGAAAACGGGGATGACTGCGAAAAATTGACAGGTAAATGCGTAGAAGTGAAATTGACGCAAAAAGCGGGGGCAGATAGTATAATAGATGCAGACCAGAACGGAGAGTGATGTTGCGGGTAATATACAGGATCAATAAACGGGAGGGAAAAATTTGAAAAAGTGGAAAGCGTTATTTATGGTAGGAGTAATTGTCCTGGGATGTATGGCATGTGGTGCACAGAAACCTGAGGAAACCGGAGCGGTAGATGTCAAACCTGTGGATGTGATACAGCCGGAAGGCGCGTCGTCTGATACCAGGGCGGAGATGGGGGAGGCAGAGAAAGAGGCTGAGACGGAAGAGAGAAACGACAGTTATGATGACTTAGAGGAAAAGGCGGCAGACGGTGATGCAGCGGCGTTTGCGCAGCAGATTCAGGCGGCATTTGCAGACAAGGATATGGACGCGCTTGCCGGGCTGTGCGCGTATCCGCTGGCAGTAAACAGTGAGGTTATTGAGAGTGAGGAGGCGTTTATGGCGCTGGGAGCCGATGCCATCTTTACGGAGGAGAGGTGCACGGTAATCGAAGCGGTGGATGTTTCGGCACTGGAGGAGACCATGGCAGGCGTCATCATGGGAGATGCCACGCCTAACACGATTTTTAAGTCTGTTGACGGAGAGCTGAAAATTACGGGAATTAACTGATAGCATAAAAGCTGTATGATGTTGTGAAGGAAAAGCAGAGGTTCGGGAGGATCTCTGCTTTTCAAATTTATATGTGTGCATTATACTGTAAGTAAGCTATAAGACATTCTGAAAACAGGTGTCTGACATAAAATGGAGATGCAGCAAAAATTTTTTTCTAAAAAATGAAAGGAATTGACTTTGCCAGACGTATTACTTATGAAACAACATAACAAAGCGTAAGTAGACGGAGGTAAAAGGGTATGAAAAGAAAGTTGGCAAAGTTGGCGGTGACAGTAGCTGTAGCAACATTCATGGTTGGAAGCACAGTGATGGTGGCATCAGCGGAGGAAGCCGGATGCTATTATTATGATTATGAGACTGGAACCATGATATGGTGTGGCGACGGCTATGACGGAGCGTATGATTATAATGATTATTATCATGACGAGTACCATGATGACTACTATGGTCATGATAACGGGTATCATCATGACGACAGCTCCCACCATGACAGTGGTTCCGGCCATAACGGCGGTCATCATTCCGGTCATCACTAAGAGAGAAAGCAAAAGTCCCCGCTGCGTGTCAGCGGGGTTTTTGTCTGTATGCAGGAGGAGAAACCTTTCGTGTCCGTTTGGGGAACAGAAGGAGAGAAGCTTTGAAAAGCGCGGAAGAAATCAATTTTGCCATGGAAGCTTATGCGGATATGGTGCGGCGAATATGCTTTGTACATTTGAAAAACAGGGATGACACGGAGGATGTGTTTCAGAATGTCTATATGAAATATATGCTTCATGAAGGCTCTTTTGAGAGCAGGGAGCATGAGAAGGCGTGGTTCGCAAGGGTGACGATCAACGCCTGCAAAGATCTGCTCAGATATTTTTCACGCAGGAAATGGGTGCCGCTTGATGTGATTGCCGAGGAGAAGGAAGCGTTAAACGACACAACGGAAGAAGTGCTGGAAGTGGTGCTAAAGCTCCCGGAAAAATATCGGAATGTTATTTATCTTTATTATTATGAAGGGTATTCCGCGGCAGAGATTGCGGGAATACTGGGACGGAAAGAAAACACGGTATATACGTGGCTTGCCAGGGCGAAGACACTGCTGCGGGAGAAGTTAGGGGGTGAATGGGAATGAATCTGATTCGGGAAAGCCTGGACAGGATACAGGCAACAGAAGAGTTGAAACAGAATACATTACATTACCTGGATGAACGGCAGAAAAAGAAACGCCGCGCCAGAGTGCATTATGCGCCGGCTTATGTATTGGCGGCAGCCGGATTGCTTTTCCTGATAAGCTTAGGCGGACACTCCGTGTACCGCAGACCAGTTTCCTATATCAGCATTGACGTGAATCCATCCATAGAGCTTGGCGTAAACCGTTTCGGGAGGGTGGTTTCTGCTGAGGCGTATAATGAGGACGGCAGCGGAGTGCTGGAACAGGTGCCGCTAAAAAATATTTCGTATATGCAGGCTGTCAACCGTCTGCTGAATGACGATAAATATAACAGATATCTGGAAAAAGACGGAGTTCTTGTTTTTACGGTTATTTCGGAACGACCGGAGGATATTCTGAAAGAACTCAGTGCCAGTGAGATGGCTGAAAAGTATGAAGCGCTGACTTACACCAGTGATCTTTCCTGCAGGGAGGAGGCGCATCAGCATGAAATGTCTTTTGGAAAATACAGAACCTATCTGGAACTGCGGGGGTATGACGAAGGTGTTACGATCGAGGACTGTCACGGGATGACTATGGGCGAGCTGAGGGACCGGATTGATGCATGTACCCACAATGGTCAGACGGGCGGGGGAACGCAGCACGGCGGCACCCATGGAAATCACCATGCACATGGCGATTAATCCGGATATGATTTCAGAACGGTGGCCTTGCTGACCGATGGCAGCGGGGCAGATGGCAGTTTAGGCAGGCGACTGGTGCAGTTATTTGTGTAATGCTGTACCAGTGAGTGACGGCAGCAAGGAGGCGGAGAATGACAAAGAAAGCCATATATTGTCTGGGGGCATATTTATTGTTGGGGCAGATGCTTTTTTCCGATATACTGCCATGCTATGCGGCGCAGACTGGACGGGGAGAGGGCGCGGAGACAATGACGGATTCCGGTGTGGATTTTCCGTTTATTACGTCCGTGACCATATCTCCGGGGACGACGGTTGCCTCCAAGGATGGGAAATGTAGATTTACCGCTTATGTAGCCGGTGTAAACGACTACAGCAGGGAGGTTGTGTGGAGCGTCTCCGGACAGACGAGCCAGGGGACCTTTATTGACGCGAACGGTGTTCTGAATGTAGCTCCGGACGAGACAGCTTCCTCTATGGTGGTGAAGGCCGTTTCCAGACAGGACAGCAATTACAGTGCCACCGCGCTTGTGTCCGTGCTGGCGGACACTTACAATATTCAGGTGAAAGCTTCCCCGGAAAACGGAGGCGCCGTATATGGGAGCGCTTCGGTAAAGGAGGGGGGCTATGCGGTGATTTCCGCGGAGCCGGGCGAGGGATTTACTTTCGAGGGGTGGACGTTAAACGGAAACCGTGTATCTCAGGACGCCAGATATACGGTTGACAATATACGCGGCGACGCGACATATGTGGCGGAGTTTAAGCAGATAAACTGTCGGATCACAGTGAATGTCAATGATGGCAATGCCGGGTCGGCGACGGAAAGCAGGGATGTTGGCTATGGGGACGGCATGGTACTGGAAGCCTGGACGAAAGAGGGGTACCAGTTTGACGGATGGACGGAAAACGGGAAAACCGTAAGCAAAGAAAGCAGAATGCAGTTAGATCATATCACAGGTTCCAGAACCTTTACTGCGGTGTTTTCCAGGAAGAATGAACAGCCGAAGACTTATACCATCACCGCGACCGCGTCCTCCGGGAACGGGACGATTACGCCCGAGGGGAGAAGTACGGTGAAGGAAGGAGAGGGAATCCTTTATACTATGACCCCGAAGAGCGGATATACCGTCAGCAATGTATATGTGGACGGAAAGCCGGTGGGATGGATGAATTCTTTCAACTTTACCGATGTAAGGGAAAACCATACGATTTCCGTGGATTTCGCGGAATCTGCGGCAAAGGATAAAAACGACGCGGCGACGGAAAAACCTGCGCAGACACCCCCAAAAACGGATCAGAAGACAGACGCGGCAGATAAAGACCATAAAACGGATCAGGACAGAAAAGAGGAGGAAGATAAGAAGCCGGATCAGGAGGATGACAGGGAGAAAGACAATGACGGAAAGGGACAGGAGGACTCTGGCGGGCAGGCGCAGGAGAGCGGGCTGACGGGGACATTAAAGCATCTGGGTATTTCCGCAGAGGAGGCGGAGCGGTTTATAAAGGGAAACAACGATGCGGAACTGATGAGCGGCGCATTGGAGACCGGGGATCTGAAGCTGACGGTTCACAATGATTTTCGGGATAAAGAACAGGAAATTTCTTATTATGATTTCGAGGCGGCAGTAGACTATGTTCTGTCGGGGGAAGAGAAGATGGAACTGCTGCGGGGAAATGCGCCGGTAGCCATAGACCTGTACATAGAAGATATAGGTGGCAGGGAACCGGCGCAGGTGAAGAAAGAGTTTTCGGAGAAAAAACTGCCGGGTATGAATATCGGACAGTATTTCGAGGTGTCCCTCACGGCGTCCGGAAAAGAGGAGACGCAGATAATTTCCGAACTTCCATCGGCATTGGAAGTGGTCATTGACGTGCCGGAGCATTTAAGGGGGGAAAATCGCCAGTTTTATATTTTAAGGTTACATACGAAGAAGGACGGAAGCCGGGAATTTACACAGCTCGCGGATGAAGACGGCAACCCGGATACAATTACATTTTCTACCGATAAGTTTTCGCCTTGTGCGATCGCCTATATTGACTGGAACAAAGGAAACGGGACGGAGGCGGACGAAGCGGCAGGGGCAAAGAGCCGTGGGATGAGAAACGTGGCGGGGATTGTGGTTGTTCTGCTGGCTGTGGCTGTGACGGTGACGGGGGTATTGTATATTGCCGGGAAAAAGAGACGATAGAGG
Source organism: uncultured Lachnospiraceae bacterium (assembly GCA_949472775.1). Classification (GTDB taxonomy): domain Bacteria; phylum Bacillota; class Clostridia; order Lachnospirales; family Lachnospiraceae; genus UBA3282. Next base: position 73,442 of record CASWVG010000007.1, on the reverse strand, counting down.
GATTTAGACATTTACAACAAAAGCGAAGTAACCGCGCCCGGTGTTAAACAGCAGGCTGTAGTCGAAATTGCCGGCGTAAAATGCCTGTTGGAACTGCTCCGCGGTCATAAAATGGCTGCTTACCAGATGATATTGTAATGCCAGATCACGGCGTATGGCAACCTGTGATGCTATCTGAATCGCAAGTTCATTGCCGATCGCCATGACGAGCTGATCCATTTTGTTTAAGGGAATATTCAAAATAGAACTTACAGCGCGCAGTACAAGGCTTTCTTCCAGGGCCATAAAAATCTGTACCTCCTCTTGGTCTATTGAGAGGTATGTCAGCCGGATAATCATACTTTTGCCGAAGTTTTCGCCGCTGTAATGTTCGCTGACTATCTGTGTCGGCAGCCGGAAGATTTCGTGTATGGTGCCGGACAGCGCATTTTCCAGCGCATCCATGTCTGCCCCCATATGATCGGTCTTCCATTTGTTTGAGATCATGCCGACGATGGCGCGGTCCTCGATTATGATATGGGCGGTGAGCCATCCGACGCAGATACCGATAAAGTGATGGATGGATTCCTCTGAATAGTCGGACTCCATCAGATCTTTTTCGAGTGCCGGCAGTGTTTTTTCACGCATGTCGTCATGCAGACGCTTGTGTATTTCATAGCCGGAATAGCCGATGGACTGCATATAGGCTTCTTCGTCGGCAAAGTGTTGTACGGCGTAATTTTTGAAGTATTTGATGCCCTCGGCGCACGCCCACTGTCCGTTGGTTTTATCTTTACTTAATGTGATCAGCCGGTGTACGATGGAAAACAGCTTTCGGTGTGCTTTGTCGATGGAATCAACGCCGATGTTAAACCGTTTATCCCACTCCGCTTCTTTTGACATGGCTGCTCCTTGCTCCATTTCTTGCAAAGGCTTTTTGGGTTCGCAAGTGGGTTTTGCTTTTGATGTAATGTATGTCGAAGTGTGGAGAAATGTGTCATAGTTTATTCCTGTAGGCAAGGCGCCAGGTGATTTGTCAGTGCCATCCAAGGGCTGGTCTGGCATACTGGCGGCTGCAGGGAGGAAGGATGAGAATGTATGGAACTGACAGAGATAGGCGCATTACAGATTGCAAAGCGGGTTGACGCGATTTTGCATATTCCCGGAAATTACCGCGGCGGAAATCTGGAAATGACGATCGTGATCGACAATTCGCTGCTGCTTGAAGATTTTCAGGATGCCGTGGCGGCGGTGGTCAAAGCGCTGAAAAGGGGCAACGAGCTTTTCCGCAATGTCCGGCTGAATCTGGTATTCTGGGGACAGGAAATGAAGTCGGAAGTGACGCCTATGGCGATGCTAATGACGGGTGGCGCGTTTCAGGAATACCGTGCCTGTCCGCAGAAAAAGAATTATGAAGAATTGTTTGCCTATCTGAAAAAGTTTCACGCGAGAAGCAAAGTGGTACTTGTATTTGCGGATGAAAAGAACGAGGTGTCGGATGCGCAGGCGGCGAAGGAGGCGCTCACACCGTTCTTAAAAAATAAGATATTGCTGATTTCGGACCGGGTGGTGAGCGGGACGGCGCTTTTCCGGGAAAATATTTAGTCTGGCTGCGAGGCACCACTTTGCAAACTCATCATAAGATAGCTTAAAAACACATAGGAGCTTTCTTATGTCCAATTTTGAAATTACACCGGGAACTGCCTTCACGCAGCTTCTGATCCACAATCATCCGGGAGCCATAGCGTGGGTCAATGGAGGTGAGCGATATCCGGATCTAAACGGTGCGGTTAAATTTTATCATACCACCTACGGAGGCGTGCTGGTGGAGGCGGAAATTTTCGGGCTTCCCAATATTAACCTGCCCGGTTCCAGCAATTTTTACGCCATGCATATACACGATTCGGGAGACTGCAGCGATCATTTCAGTCATACGGGGCTGCATTATAATCCTGGAAATATGCCGCATCCCGGTCACGCCGGAGATATGCCGCCCCTGCTCGGCAACCAGGGATATGCGTTCAGTGTTTTTTACGATAAAAGATATACCATTCAGGAAATTGTGGGGAGATCCGTGATTATTCATGAAAAGCCTGACGACTTCACTTCCCAGCCGGCTGGAAATGCCGGTGACAAGATCGCCTGCGGAACGATTGAATGGACGGCGTAAAATTCTAAGATAACCTTTCCTTTATTGTAGATAATTTGTATAATTGAAATAGGGAATTTGGCAGAGCGCAAGTATGCGGCGATAGAGAGGAGGGGGTTCGTATGAAGAATTACTCGGAGGACGCAGACAGACAGTACCATATCCAGGTGGCGGCGGGAGAAGTGGGGCGCTACGTGATCATGCCCGGCGACCCCAAACGCTGCGTGAAGATTGCGCAGTATTTTGACGATCCTGTGCTGATCGCGGATAACAGGGAATACGTCACTTACACGGGAACGCTTGACGGGGTGAAGGTGAGCGTGACTTCCACGGGTATCGGCGGACCTTCGGCGGCTATCGCCATGGAAGAGCTTGTGCGCTGCGGTGCGGACACGTTTCTGCGCATCGGTACCTGTGGCGGCATGCAGACGGAGGTAAAGAGCGGAGATATCGTAATTGCCACCGGCGCGATCCGCATGGAGGGGACGAGCAGGGAGTATGCGCCGATCGAGTTTCCGGCAGTGCCGGATCTGGCGGTGACCAATGCGCTGGTGGAGGCGGCAAGAGCCAAAGGCTATCCGTTCCACGCGGGCGTGGTACAGGCGAAGGATTCCTTCTACGGTCAGCACGAGCCGGAGACGAAGCCGGTCAGCTATGAACTGATGAACAAATGGGAGGCTTGGAAACGGCTGGGCTGTCTTGCCTCCGAGATGGAGTCGGCAGCGCTGTTTACCGTGGCGAGTTATCTGCGGGTGCGGGCGGGATCCTGCTTCCTTGTGGTGGCGAACCAGGAGCGGGAGAAGCTGGGACTGGAAAACCCGGTGGTACACGATACGGATATGGCGATCCGGGTAGCTGTGGAGGCGGTGCGCAGTCTGATGGCGCAGGATTGATGGAACGCTCCCTTTGCGCTTGTCCGGAAGGTCTGGCAGCGAGTGCATGGCGGAGGCGGTTTATATTGCTCCTGGCTGTCGTTTATGATAGGATGAAAGCAAGATAAGGGGATAAACAGGGAACTGGCATGCCATTGATACGGATAGAAGGACGCACGATACTGGCAGCGGATTGGGGGACTGTGAAAATATGAGATATGATGTGATTGTTGTCGGCGCCGGGCCGGGTGGGATTTATACGGCTTATGAGCTGACGCAGAAAAGGCAGGATTTAAAGATTGCGGTATTTGAGGCGGGGCATGCGCTGGAGAAGAGGCATTGTCCCATAGACGGCGATAAGGTGAAATCCTGCGTGGGGTGCCCCAGTTGTTCGATTATGAGCGGCTTTGGCGGCGCAGGCGCGTTTTCCGACGGAAAATATAATATCACCAACGATTTTGGCGGCACTCTCCACGAGTATGTCGGCAAGAAAAAGGCGCTTGAGCTGATGCGCTATGTGGATGAGATCAATATGAAGTACGGCGGCGAGGGAACGAAGCTGTACTCCACGGCGGGCACCCATTTTAAGAAGCTGTGTCTGCAGAATAACCTGAATCTGCTGGATGCGTCCGTGCGTCATCTGGGGACGGATATCAATTATGTGGTTCTGGAAAACCTGTACGCGGAATTGAAGGATAAGGTGGAATTTCATTTTGATACCCCGGTGCGGTCGGTGGAACGCACGCAGGACGGTTATCGCGTTCTGTGTGAGCAGGACACCTACGAATGTGACAAATGTGTCATTTCTGTCGGGAGAAGCGGAAGTAAATGGATGGAGAGAGTCTGTGAAGAACTGGACATCCACACGAAATCGAACCGTGTGGATATCGGTGTGCGCGTGGAACTTCCGGCAGTAATTTTCTCCCACCTTACGGACGAACTCTATGAGAGCAAGATCGTCTACCGCACAGAGAAATTCGAGGACAGTGTGAGGACATTCTGCATGAACCCCCATGGAATTGTGGTCAACGAGAACACAAACGGTATTGTGACAGTGAACGGGCACAGCTATGAGGGGGCGGAGAAACAGACGGAAAATACAAACTTTGCGCTCCTTGTGGCGAAACATTTTTCAGAGCCCTTTAAAGACAGCAACGGCTACGGGGAGAGCATTGCCAGACTTTCCAATATGCTGGGCGGCGGCGTGATCGTACAGCGGTTCGGGGATCTGGTGAGGGGCAGAAGGAGCAACGCCAAGCGGATCGCCGAAGGGGTGATCGAGCCGACGCTTGCCGCCACACCGGGAGACCTGAGTCTTGTCCTGCCGAAGCGGATTCTGGACGGCATTATGGAGATGATTTATGCCCTCGACAAGATTGCCCCCGGCACAGCAAATGACGATACGCTGTTGTACGGCGTGGAAGTGAAATTTTATAATATGGAAGTGGAGATCGACGAGCATCTCGAGACAATGCACAAAGGTCTTTACATTATCGGGGACGGCAGCGGCGTGACACATTCTCTGTCCCACGCGTCCGCCAGCGGTGTGTATGTGGCAAGGGAGATCGCGGGTTAAAGTTCGGTCAGAGCGGCATCTTTCAGGAAAATTGTGGCTGAATATCAAAGATAACGAGGGCGTGTAACGCCCCGGAATGGAGGAGCAATATGAAATTAGGAGCTCTGGAGGCAGGTGGCACAAAGATGGTGTGCGCCATTGGCAATGAAAATGGTGAAATTCTGGAGCAGATTTCAATCCCTACGGAGACGCCGGAGATTACCATGCCAAAACTGCTTTCCTTTTTCAAGGGGAAAGAGATCGAGGCGCTTGGCATCGGGTGCTTCGGACCGATTGATGTGAACAGGGATTCGGATACATACGGCTATATCACAACCACACCCAAGCTGGCATGGCAGAATTACAACATTGTGGGGACGTTTCAGAAAGAACTGGGCGTGCCTGTGGGCTTTGACACGGATGTAAACGGCTCCGCACTTGGAGAATATACGTGGGGCATCGCAAAGGGGCTGCACAGTTGTATTTATATCACGATCGGCACCGGCGTCGGCGTCGGTGTGATTGTGGATGGCAACCTTCTGCACGGCATGATGCACCCGGAAGGTGGTCATATTCTCCTTAGCAGGATTCCCGATGATACCTATGAGGGCTTCTGTCCTTTCCATAAAAACTGTATGGAAGGACTGGCGGCAGGACCGGCGATTGAGGGAAGATGGGGCAAGAAAGCGGTCGAGCTTGCCGACAGGGAGGAAGTCTGGGAGATGGAGGCGGATTATATCGCCCAGGCTCTCGTGGATTATACGATGCTGGTATCTCCGCAGCGCATTATTCTGGGCGGCGGCGTGATGCACCAGACCCAGCTTCTGCCCATGGTACGCGCTAAGTTTAAGGAGCTGTTAAACGGATATATCAAGACGAAGGAGATCGCTGACCTGGACAGCTATATCGTGGTGCAGAGCCTTGACGACAGGCAGGGCATTATGGGGGCGCTGAAGCTGGGGATGATGGAACTGGAAAGATAAGATCTGAGACAGAAAATGGAACAGCATTCCGGCCATTCGTGAAATCATGCCGGAATGCTGTTTTTATGCAAATCAGGATGCTGCAGCCAGGGCTTAATTGTCCGCACTTATTTTAGAAAAATAATCCTGCAGATACTCGGTCAATACTTGCGCCGCTCTTTTGTGGGAAAGCTCTCCCGGGTGGCCGTTGGAACCAATGGTTTTCCCCGTGGTGTTGGGGAGGTGTAAATAGATTACATTGTAATCGCCGCTCTCCCTTGCGTAGCGTGCCATGGCTTCACTGATTGCAAAGGAGAGGTCGTAGCCCAGCATGCCGTAGCACCAGACGATGTGCGCCTGCGGGTTGTGCTTCCTCAGCATTTGCAGGAAGGAAACGACGGCATCCTTGAAGCGGTTTAAATCCTCCTCCACGAAAGTGCCGTCCGGGTTCAGACGCTGCTTAAAAGTCCGCCCGGTGGCGGGATCGTGCCAGGCAGGCTGCTGGAAGGCAGAAGCGTCGTTCGTACCGAGGTTGACGATGACGGCGTCCGTTTTTCTCAGAGAAAAATCGTATGGTGCGAATGCGCCGAGACTTTCGTTCTTATTTCCGCAGCATAGACCGCAGAGCTGTTCGTAGCGGGAAGGAATGTTACAGTCCGGGTTATTGTCCCAGCCAGACAGTACGCCCCAACCGCCCTTTGAAATGATATAGGCGTCCGCGCCGAGCGCTTTTGCAGTCATTTTGGCATAATCGTGGCTGTAACTCATGTACATGGGAATCCAGTCAAAGCCCTCTTTTGCGCCATAGGTGCCCTCCCCGGAGGTAATGCTGTCGCCCACAAATTCCAATGTATATTTTCCGCCAGGTACTGGATAAAAGTCTCCGTCCGCTTTAAATCCGTGGACAATCAGACAGCAGTCCTCGTCCTCGACCATCGCCTGTGTCTCCCTGGTGATGCGGATATTTTTGACCGGTTCTTCACTCATACCGCGGAACAGGCACAGGGTATGGGTTCCGGGCATCAGCATCTGACGGCTCATCAGTTCGCCATTGACTTCAACGGTCACCCAAATATCAATATTCTTCCAGCTTACCTCAAGATCCGCCCAAAGTTCCGAGCCGGACACATTTAATTCAACTGCGCTTCCGTTAAAGAAGAGCGGCAGCGGGCAGGCTCCGGGAACCGTGCGGCCATGTACCTTGTAATGGGGGACTTCGTTTAACGCATATTTTTTTACATTGCTCATTGGTCATTCCGCCTTTCTTTTGCCTTTTTCGGGCAGCAAATTGTTTTCTTCTATCATGGCATCCATATATCCCCTGTCCCAGAGCAGGATACGCAGTTTTTTTGCGGCGTCCACGGCGGGAGAGGTAAAATACTGGTTGGTCATGACCACGCCCACCATCCTTTCATAGTAGGCGAGTCCGCCGTAGGTGCGCAGCACCGCCTCCACACCGACGGGACCGCTGTAACGCTTGCACTGGACGGCATAAGAGACGCCGTCTTTTTCCGCCAGAATATCCACGCCGAAGTCGCCGCTGCCGCGGGTTACCTCCACGTCGATAAATCCCTGCGCCCGCAGAAGATCAGCGCAGAAAAATTCAAAATCATGTCCGTCCAGCTCGTCCATCCGGCTGATACGCCGGTCGCGTCTATGGCGGAGGAAAACATCAATTAGTATGGCAAGAACAGCCATAAAGGCGATCAAGCCGATTATCGCGGCAAGAACCGTCATGTTTGATTGCATCATGGACATCTCCGTTCTGAAAAAGTCTGTTAACATTATCATGGTAGCAGTATTTCTGCCATTTATCAATGTCTGGATTCAAAATTTCCGGCATCTGCATGGCACGGCGTTCTGGCCGGATTTTACAAAGTAAGCGGTACAGGGATAAACACGGTTCTTTCTGCATAAATTTTATAAAACCAGTTTGCGGGCTTGCTTATGGCGACAGTCTTATCCAATATTTCCAATATCATTATTCCGGTCATTCTCTTTTATATCGTGGCTTATGGTATTTCCAACCACTGCAATGTGTACGAGGATTTTATTAAGGGTGCAAAGGACGGTTTTCATACGGTGATACAGATCATGCCCACGCTGATCGGCCTTATGGTGGCAGTGGGTGTTTTGCGTGCCTCGGGCTTTCTGGAGTTTGTCGGGGGACTGTTTGGCGGCGTGGCGGACAGACTTGGATTTTCTCCGGAGCTTGTGCCGTTAATGTTTGTGAAGATGTTCTCATCCTCTGCGGCGACAGGGCTTGTACTGGATATTTTCAAAAATCACGGACCGGATTCGCTGATCGGTCTTACCACTTCCATTATGATGAGCTGTACGGAGACAATCTTCTATACGATGAGCGTCTATTTTCTGGCAGCAAGGGTCAATAAGACACGCTACACATTGAAGGGGGCACTGCTTGCCACCTTCGCCGGGATTGCGGCGAGTATCGTGCTGGCGGGGAAGATGCTGGGCTGAAAAAATAGAAAGTGGGATTTTTTGGCGATCTATACATTGGTTTTGGGGAACCGGGATGGGTGGTTTGATGACAATGGGAAACGGCGCTCTGTATGGAGCGCCGTTTCAGTGTGTGAGAAGGATAGAAATGTTGGTTCAAATATATGTCAACAGCAGCTTTAGACCGCTGTTATGGTTAGTCGAAGCCGGTCGGCACCAAACCAGCGCCGGCGACTCCATTGTAAGTGTAGTATAACCACCGCCAAAGAATCTGAGTCATTCATTCCTGCGGACCGAATTAATTGATCCGGTACTGTCTTAACTACAATTCATACTATACATGCTATTTGTGAATGTGGTGTGTCAAAATTCATAAGAAAAAAGAAAGAAAGTATAAACTAAAATTTATAATTGGTATTTTCTGGAGAGTGATTATCATCGCGTGTTCTCAAAAGGTTTGACTTTCAAACTATTTTTTGATACACTGTTTGCAGACAGAAGAGACATGTTTGTACATTCGACGCGTGTCATCGCAGTAAACTGCTCTGACATGGAGGTAATAATGGATATCAGCAATACATTGAACGAGGTGCTGGTCAGACTCTTCCGGGATATTAACACACTGGAGGAGCGGGCGATCAGAACCGGGGAATATAAAGACGTGACGACAAACGATATGCACGTCATAGAGGCGATCGGCCCCAATTCGGCAAAAAATATGACCAGTGTGGCGAGGGAACTGGAGGTTACGACGGGAACACTGACCATAGCGGTCAACAGCCTGGTAAAAAAAGGATATGTGGACAGAACCCGGAGCGAGGAAGATCGCCGGGTGGTGCTGATCTCCCTTTCAGAAAAAGGGAAAAAGGCGTATCTTCATCACCGCCGGTTTCACGAGGAAATGATCGACGCGGTTTTGAGAGAGCTCTCCGAGGAGGAGCAGAGAGCGCTCGAAGGCGCCCTCTCTAAGCTGACGAGATTTTTCAGGGAAGTAAGGGACTGTTAAGAAATAAATCTTCACATTTGACCGGGGTCATTTTGCTGCCAGCCTTTTTGCCAGTGTCCGGTAGTCGGCGGGGCCGTTTTGCAGCAGGAAAGAATGAAAGCGGTATAAAAATTCTGTGTCGTTATAGACAGCGGTCACCTGATCCGGCTCGGACCAGAGGATGGCTGCCTGCTTTTTTAATTCCAGAATTTCCAGATATCCCAGATAATATTTCAGATAATTGCACGGCTCCTCCGCGATATACTGATAGAGGGTCGCCAGATTTGCGCTGTCACTGATTCCCAGACAGTAACAGAGCTTCTGCACGTCCTCGAAGGAGGCATTGTCATAGTGTATGGCGATATCCAGAAGGGAATACAGACCCAGCCGGAACTGCCTGTCAAGCCGGCATACCTGATAATAGGCGGCGGCTTCGGGGTGGGATTCTTTCGCCAGTTCTATGGCGCGGTCGAAGGAATCAAGCTCCACATACATCGCCCAGCCTTCCACGAACCCACCGTAGTAGAGAACGTTCCCGAGGGGCAATATATTTTCCTGTTCCTGATAGCGTTTGCTGTAAACGGTCTGGTACAGGTGACCCGGATAGCCTTCGTGGGCAAGGGTGGTGTAGAGGGCAAGATCGTTCTCCGTATCTTTCGCGTTTAAGCAGATCAGATTGTCGCAGATGTTGTCGATGGGCGGCATCATGTAAAAGGCGGGCGCGCTGTAAGCTTCCAGACTGGCATCCACGTATTTGATGGTGGAGCGGATGGGTGCGTTGTCCCGGCCTGTGGGGATGGGCGGATATTCCTTGCCGATTTCGGACTGCAGATCGGAAAGAATCTCTTCCGGCGTCATTTCCGGCAGGAGGGAGGGAGCCTCGGTGATCATGTCCTTCAGCCCCGGATTTGCGGTCAGAAGCGCAAACAGCGATTCGTAGTTAAAACGAAGATCCCTGGCGAGAAGGCGTTTGATCTCATCTATGTCGCGGTAGGAACCGGTGCGAAGACGGACAAGAGCCCGGTAGTAATCCCGGCCGTTTTCCTGCCCTGCCAGGCCACAAGTCTGTTTTCCGGAGCCTTTTAAGACAGTCAGTCCGTCCGCCAGACGGTCATAGGCTGGGATGACCAATGTGGTCAACAAACGGTTGTGCCTGGATATATAAGAGTCCATCTCTCCGGTGGAGAGGATTTTTTTGTCCGCAAGCTGCTGCAGCCTCTCTTTAAAAGTAATTTCCAGGAAATGGGTGCCGTCCTCCATAGCGGCGGCGTCCAATAGCTCGGAACACTGTCTGATTACCCGGTCGGCAGTCAGATCTGACATAAAAAGTCCCGCCTCCGCCTTTTCCTGCTCATAGATGAGAAGCCCTTCGAAATAAGCGGGGATCTGCGAGAGGATAGAGAGATAGTTTTCAATATCGGCTTTGTCGTCAAGACGATACTCGGAGAACAAAATCGGCAGCTCTGAAGGCACGCCCGAGGAGGGTGAGAGCGGTTCTGAAAAATAGGGGTAAGCGGAAGTGGAAGCCGCCACCGCGAGGTAACTGTCCAGAAGCTCATAAAGCCTGCGGTTTTCTTCGTTCAAGGCATCGGGGTTGATTTCGCTCAGATCTTCCCGCGCCAGCGACAGCGCGTACACTTCGTTCGCAGCGTCTCCGGGCTGGTAGACGGGCAGGGTCAGAGCCGATTCATCCACACCGTAAGCGGACGGGTTATCTATGGTATAGTGGAAATGAATGGGATTCGCCTGCACCTCGTTTAAGAAAAATGCCTGGGCGAAAGCGCAGAATTTGCTGTCCTGATGCGTGCGGCTGTACCAGTGCAGTGTCAGAATGCTCAAAGCGGTAAACAGAATCAACACAAAAGTACATTGTCTGGAAGAGAGGGAACGTTTCAAGGGAACACCTGCAGAAAAAGATTTGTATTACTATATGAAAGAAATGAAGAAAAAATGAATGACAGCTCCCCGGACCGTTATCTGCCTGTCAAATTCTTGTATGTACGATTTGACAGATCAGATACGGTCCGGGGAAACTGTGGAGGCTAGAATACAATCCGGTCGCGGCCGCCTTCCTTGCCGATATATAATTTTTCATCCGCTTCCTTTAAGAGCGTGGTAATATCGCTGTGATAATCGTATTCCACCAGTCCGTAGGTGAGGGAGATGGTGAAGCTTTCAAAGCCGCCGTCAAAGCTGAGCTCCCGGATCTTCTGCCGGAGGGTTTCCAGTGCGGTGATGGCTTCGTCCCCGTTCAGCCGGGGGAAGATCAGCAGAAATTCCTCGCCGCCCCAACGGGAGACGAAAGTGTCGGGCGGCAGCCTTTTCTGGAAAGTTTCTGAGATGGTTTTCAAAACCACGTCGCCCACATTATGTCCGTATGTATCGTTGACCCGCTTAAAATGGTCGATGTCGCAAATACAGATGCTGATCTGCGAGTCCGCGGCTTTGAGGAGATTTTCCAGATATTCCATCGTACGCCGGCGGTTATAAAGTCCGGTCAGCGTGTCGGTGTTGGCCTGTTTCATCAGCTTACGGTTATACTCGATGAGCTTGCCTTCCATCTCCTGTGTGGTAGTGCTGAAAAGATACGCCACCAGTCCCAGTGCAAGGAAAATGAAGAACGTATTCACCATCTGCAGGCTGTTTGTCAGATTGTCCGCAAGAACAATGAGCGGATCGTTGGTTTTGCAATAAAAAAATAAGAATAAGCGCAGTACAAACAGGGCGACGGCAAAAAGAATTTTAATCAGCTCGTGTTTGTATTTACAGAAAAAAACAAATACGAGAAGCACTACCAGAAAATGCTGAATGCCGATATCCCAGCCGAAGCAGTAAATATTCATGCAGGTCCAGAATAAAATACAGACATTCAGAATGCAGTACGATACAAAAGTACTGCAGTGATAGGACAATACAAAAACGGCGAGAAATAAAACGGGAGAAGCGATCCCGAATACCAACGTACCGATATGCCCCGCGAAGGAAACCAAAATACAGAATGCCAGGGAATGCACCAACATGGAAAGCGTTAATAGACGAACCACGGCGATAAGCTTGGCTGATTCGTTCTGTTTTCCGGTATCCCGGCAGATATTCTCATAAATTGTAGATAAAGTGGAATGTTCTTTCATTTCATATTCTTTCATCTATGTATTTTTAAAACTGATATACTTTCCCAATATAATTTCAAAAAAGCATACTTATATTTATAATACACCCTTGCGGGCAAGATTGCAAACAAACATTTAAAAAATCGGTTCCTGAAAAATCAATTTGTTTTTTGCCGAAAAATTGGTAAAATGGATAAATAAAGGAGAAACGCGTATGCAGACTGCGAAGGTCAAGTATTCCATCAAATACAAACTGATACTCCTGTCAGTTATGGTAGCCGTACCTTTTCTGGTAATGGTGCTTTATCTGCTCTATGCCCTGCACAACTACAGCAGCGCCTATGACGCGATTGTGGGGAATATGACGGTGGCCAATAACTACAACATGAATTTTAAAGAGGAGATGGACGAGAGTCTCTACAAACTGGTGGTAGGATTCGTCACTTTCGACACGGTGGGAAACGACGGGAGCCTGGTAGATCCGTACGAGCATCTGGATGAGCTGCGGGGGGAGTTTAACAACCTGATGAGTATCACCAGGGATGACGAGAGCCGCGCCAGACTGCAGATCCTTCTGCGGAATATCGACACACTGGAGGATCGCGTGGATGACATTCGGACGAATCTGGAGACGGATGTGGGGTATGATATCAATATTGAGATGCTTGATAACAATATTTATGTCCTGACAGAGCTGATTCAGGATAATATCCAGTCTTATATCTATTATCAGACGAAAAGCATGGAGTATCTGACGAACCAGTTGAACGTGAAGGTACACAGCTTTACTATTTTCTCAGGCATACTTCTCGCCCTGCTGGTCTTGATGGTGGCGGTTCTGATTGTGATGATTGTGACGGATATCATAAGGCCGATCAAGGTTCTTTCCAGAGTGACGGAGCAGGTGGCGGAAGGTGATTTCTCGGCAAGGGCGAAGGTGGAGACGCAGGATGAGGTGGCGGTTCTGGCGGACAGTGTGAATCTGATGACGGAGAGTCTGGAAGGGCTTGTGTCGAAGATCAAGGAGGATGAGAGAAAGATGCGGAAAGCCGACCTGCGTCTTCTGCAGGAGCAGATCAACCCGCACTTCCTTTATAATACACTGGATACCATTGTCTGGCTGATCGAGGGAAACGATTCCGATAAGGCGGTGAATATGGTTATGTCGCTGTCGGAGTTTTTCAGACTGGTCTTAAGCAAGGGAAAGGAATATATTACGATTCAGGAAGAGGAGCTTCATATTAAAAGTTATCTGGAAATCCAGCAGGTACGTTACCGGGATATTCTGGAGTATCAGATTCAGATTGATCCTGCGCTTTATCAATATCAGATTCTGAAGCTGACCCTGCAGCCGCTGGTGGAAAATTCTCTCTATCACGGCATCAAATATAAGCGTGCCAAAGGCAGCATCATTGTGACGGGACAGATGGAGGGGGATCAGATCAGGCTCCGGGTGGTGGACGATGGCGTCGGCATGGAGGAGAAAGACCTTCACAAGCTGCAAAAAGAGATTGAGAAACCATGTAAGGAGACGGAAAAGGGGTTTGGGCTTGCCAATGTCAACGAGAGGATCCGTATGAACTTCGGTGCGGAATACGGTATGACGATAGATTCTGTCAAAGGGAAAGGCACATGCGTGGAGATTGTGATTCCGGCTGTGTCTTACGCGGCAGGGAAAGAGGATGGTGTGAGAAGTACTTCTAAGACTTAGCGGCAGAGGCTGCTTCGGTAGGAAGCGCGAAGTCTCACACAGGAGATTGCCTGAAAAAAGGCATTCTCCGCATGAATTTGAGATTCCGCGAAGCGGAATCATGGAGGGAAAGCGGTGTTTCGGAAAAGATCTTACAGTTTGATCGTGGTCGGACTGCTCTTCGTGATGACCATGGCGCTTCTGTTTTATGGCAGCAGGCTTTTTACGGACATTGAGGAGGAAGCCCATATCACGCAGGAGAACCGGATTGTTGTGGGGGTGTCGCAGCTTGGCAGTGAATCCGGATGGCGGACGGCCAATACAGAATCGGTGCAGCAGGCGTTTACACAGAAAAACGGGTATTTTCTGATTTTCCATAACGCCAGACAGAAACAGGAAAACCAGTTGAAGGCGATCCGCAGTTTTATTTCCCAGCGGGTGGACTATATTATATTTTCGCCCGTGGTAGAGACGGGTTGGGAAACAGTGCTGCAGGAGGCGAAGCAGGCGGGGATTCCTGTTATCCTCATGGACCGCAACGTGGATGTGGAAGATGAGAGCCTTTATGTGACATGCGTGGGCAGTGATTTTGAGAAGGAAGGCGAGAAGGCGGGACACTGGCTCGAAAGGGAACTTGTGCAGCAGCGGAGATCAGGCCAGTCCGTCAATATTGTGATACTGACGGGAACGGAAGGGTCTTCCTCCCAGATCGGACGCTCAGCAGGGTTTGCAAAGGTGGCGGAGGGGCATAAAAACTGGAATGTCCTTGAAGAAAAATGCGCGGAATTTACCTCCACGAAAGGCAAGGAAGTGATGAAAACATTTCTGAAACGATACCCGGATATCGACGTGGTGGTTTCCCAGAATGACGATATGACCTTCGGCGCGATCGAGGCGATCCAGGAATCCGGCAGAACGGTGGGCGTGGACGGCGACATTATGATCCTTTCCTTCGACGCGGTGCGGGGAGCGCTTGAAATGGTGGCAAACGGCACGATCAACGTGGATATTGAGTGTAACCCGAATCAGGGGGAGTATCTTTTGCGGGTGATAGATATGTTGGAGGCGGATGAGCCGGTTGAGAAGAAATATTATGTGGAGGAGGACGTTTTCACTATAGAAAACGTGACAGAGGAGCTTTTGCAGGATAGGACATACTGATGGCGGCAGAATGCGGAGAGTTCCGGAATACGAGGTAAATATGCTGAAAGTGTTTTTGGTGGAAGATGAAAGTATCGTCAGAGAGGGGCTTCGGGATAATATACCGTGGCAGCAGTACGGCTATGAGTTTGTGGGGGAGGCCAGTGACGGGGAGATGGCGCTGCCGTTGATCCAGAAGACAAAGCCCGATGTCCTGCTCACGGATATCAAAATGCCCTTTATGGATGGTCTGTCTTTGAGTAAACTGGTACATCAGGAATTTCCGGACATGAAGATCATTATTATAAGCGGCTATGATGATTTTGAGTACGCCCGCGGCGCGATTCTTGTGGGGGCGGAGCAGTACCTTCTGAAGCCCATTACCAGGGCGGCTTTGCAGAAAGTGCTGGCGGATCTTAAGACGAAGATTGAGTCGGAAAGGGAACAGAAAACTTATCAGGAAAAGTTTCAGAGCGAGGCCAGAGAGTACGAGCAGTTTTCCCGGACAGACTTTTTCGTCAAGGTGTTCGAGGGACGTATGCCGGTACAGGATATGTATGAGGAGGCGGCAAAGCTTTCTCTGAGAATAAATGCACCGTGTTACAACATTTTGTTGTTTAATTTACAGGAAAAGCGTACGGGAGAAAACCGGGGCATGGAGTCCGAGAGCTTTGCCAGAAAACGGGAGGAGCTTTTACATTATTTTATACGCTATCCGGAGAATCTGGTCTTTCGATGGAATGTGAATACTTATGGTGTACTGATTAAGGGAAGCCCCGCGCAGATGCAGGAGCTTGGTGCCAGGTGTCTGGAAAATGTGGAGCGCATATGCCATCCGGCGGAGGATGTTCTGGACTGGTATGTGGCGCTCGGTGAGCCGGTGGAGAGACTGAGTATGCTGGCAGAGTGTTACAGCAAGGTGAATCATATTTTTGCCTACCGCTTTCTGATGCCGCAGGTGCATGTCTTTACAGGGGAGACCATGGGGCGCGATATGCCGGAAAAGGAAGAGGGTGGCAGAATCAGGGACATTGACCCGGCGAAGATGGATGCGGATCTGATCAGGGACTTTTTGCGGCAGGGTGTGCGGGATGAGATTGCGGATTTTGTGGAGAACTATCTGCTGGCAGTAGGTGAGGCGCTGCAGTCGGCAATGTTCCGCAATTATCTGACACTGCACGTCTATTTTGCGACGGTTTCCCATGTGGAATCTCTTGGCTGTGGCAGGGAGGAACTTTTACGGCTTCTGAACGATGAGAGACTGACGCCGGAGGGACAATACGACGTGGACACGCTGCCGGATTATCTTTGCGGGCTGATCGAGAAGGCGATGGAACTACGCGACAGGGAGTCGGACAACCAGAGCAGACACATTTTGAAGAAAGCGCTCTCTTATATAGAAGAAAACTTTTCCCAGGAGTCTCTCTCTTTGAATTCCGTGGCAGGGGAAGTCAACGTCAGCGCCAATTATTTCAGCGCGATTTTCTCGCAGGCGATGCAGATGACCTTTGTGGAGTATGTGACGGGCAAGCGCATGGACAAGGCGAAGAAACTCCTGCGCCAGACCCAGATGCACACCGGGGAGATTGCCATGGAGGTGGGATACAAAGACCCGCACTACTTCAGCTTTGTGTTCAAAAAGACGCAGGGCTGCACACCGAGGGAGTACAGATCCGGCGGGAAAACCTGACAGCGCCTGTTGTGTGCTGCCACGGTGGAAATTCCGGGGCGCACCGTTTCGGGACCTACATGTGAACCGGCCCGTCGCTCTCCCTTTTTACAAGTTCCCACGGAATTTCCTGGGAGACGACGGGGATTCCCTGCAGCATCTGTATCATGGTTTCTGCCACACAGGTGCCCATCTCGTGGGGCTTGTGGGTTAAGGTGGTGATGCGGATTTTACTCAGTTCGCTCAAATAGCTGTTGTCAAAGCAGACTACGGAGATATCGCGGGGCACCCGGATGCCGGCGTAAGAGAGCTCCTTTATCAGCCAGTAGGCAATCTCGTCGTTGTAGCAGATGACGGCGGTGCAGTCGGAAAGGTGTTCTTTGATATAGGTGGCAAGGAACCGGCTGTCCTGCTTTTTCTCAAGCCCTTCCAGATCTGTGCTCTGGAACCAGCCCACATTTCTGTCGGAAAGTTCCACGTTCTGGTCGCGCAGACAGCAGAAAGCGCCCAGATAGCGTTCCGGTCCCTGCCTGTCGTCTATCTTAAAGATACCGGCGACACGGGTGTGTCCCAACTCCGTCAGATGGTTTGCCAGAAGGTAGCCTCCGTAATAGTTGTCGTCCTTGATGCAGATTTCGTCCGGCAGTTCACCGTATTTATTATGTAGAAACAGAAGTTTTGTCCCGGCGGCTTTCAGCTTTTCATAGAGATCGCTATTGGGCGTGGGAAGCGCGCTCTTTGAGCCTTCCACAATCAGACCCCGGGGCGGAGACTCCAGCAGGGAGAGCAGAAGGCGTCTTTCCAGAGAGGTATCGTTCTCCGTGGGATGGACCTTAAGCTGATAGCTTTTGGCAGCGAGCGCCGTGCGGATATCAGTCAGCAGATGGGGGTAAATATATTCCTGGCTGCTGGCGATCAGAATGGGAATGAGGTTCCGGTCTGCGTCGGGAGAAAGTCCCGTCGCGTAGGAGCCGCTGCCTCTCCGGCTTTCAATCAGCCCCTGGCTTTTGAGAAGAGAGAGGGCAGCGCGGACAGTCTGGCGGCTGACCTGATACTGCAGGGCGATCTCAGCTTCCGTGGGCAGCGCGGTGATTCCCTCCTTTAAATTCCTGGAAATCAGATCCGTAAGCTGTTCCGAAAGTGTTTCGTACTTGTTCATAGTAAAAAAATCTCCTTTTTTGTTCATGGTTTATTAACAAATTACATCAAATTTATTCACAAAATTGCCCCAATCGGAAAAAAACATCACTTACAAGCCGGTTTTGATAAGATTGACCATAGATGCAATATGGGTAAATATGGAAAAATCATGGTAAAAATCCATAAAAAAACAACCGAATCGTAAAAAAATACCCTGAATTTTTATATTTGTATTATTATTTTTTATTGTAGCACAAATTTGTATTGTTGAACCCATCCAAAATACACAAAAGGATGATTTTGGGTGTTGAACTGTTTCGTGCATTTTGCTAAAGTGTTCTCAGGGACGGGGAAACATGAAATCCCGCTACCCCAAAACATATCTTCCACCACAGGGGTGGGAGAGACCATGAAAGGGAGGAAACAAACAATGAAGAAAAAGATGGCAGTTTTACTGACAGGCGCTATGGTAATGGCTACTCTGGCAGGCTGTGGCGGCGGCGAGGCAGCTCCCGCGGCAACTGAGCCCGCAGCAGAGGCACCTGCAGCAGAAGAGGCACCCGCAGAGGAGGAAGCTCCTGCAGCAGAAGAGGAAGCTCCTGCAGCAGAGGAAGAGGCACCCGCAGAGGAGGCTGAGGCACCTGCAGCAAGCGGCGAGCTGATCACCCTTGGTATCATCAACAACGATCCTAATGAGTCCGGTTACCGTACCGCTAACGATGCAGATCTGAAGGCTACCTTCACAGAGGAGAACGGCTACTCCGCATCCTTCGCTTACAGCATGAAGAATGACGAGCAGATCGCAGCAGCTCAGAAGTTCATCCAGGACGGCGTTGACTATCTGCTTCTCTCCGCAGCTGATACATCAGGCTGGGATTCCGTACTGACAGATGCTCAGGACGCTGGCGTTCAGGTTATCCTGTTCGACCGTACCATCGACGCAGACGAGAGCCTTTACCTTGCATCCATCGTATCCGATATGGACAAAGAGGGTGAGACCGCTGTTAACTGGCTTGCAGATCAGGGTCTTGAGACTTACAACATCATCCACCTTCAGGGCGTGATGGGTTCCGCAGCACAGGAAGGCCGCAGCGGCGCTCTTCAGGCTAAGGCAGATGCAGAAGCTAACTGGAACATCGTTGAGCAGCAGACCGCTGAGTGGAACGCAGAGAATGCACAGCAGATCGTTCAGTCCGTAATCAGCTCTGGTAAAGAGTTCAACGTAATCTACGCTGAGAACGATGATATGGCTAAGGGCGCAGTTGCAGCTCTGGATGCAGCTAACATCTCTCACGGCGTTGGCAAGGACGTTATCGTAATGGGCTTTGACTGCAACAAGTGGGCTCTGGAAGAGCTGCTGGCAGGCAACTGGAACTACGATGGTCAGTGTAATCCTTTCCAGTCTTCTTACATCGACGATGTAATCAAGAATGGTGCACCTGCTGAGAAGACAATCATCATGGATGAGAAGGGCTTCGATGCAACAACCATCACACAGGAAGATGTAGACAAGTACGGCATCTAGTAGCTGCGCAAGGAAATCAAGCGGCGCGAAGCGGCATTTGATTTCCGGCAGCACTAACGAGAAAGCGTTCGACGAAGTCGAACAGGGAGCGTCGAAGACGCGGGCTTTCGAGTGAATCGTTTGCTGTGAAATAAAAAATATGTTATAATGTATAAGACGAGCGCGGCGCAGCGAAAAGCCTGCCCGCGCTCGTTTGCACGAAAAAAACTATAATAATTTGGGAGGTGGACCTGAGAGTGGAAGGAAATGTTGTATTAAAAATGAGAAACATTCACAAGATCTTCCCCGGCGTGCACGCCCTGCAAGGTGTAGATTTTACACTTCGCAAGGGTGAAATTCATGCGCTGATGGGGGAGAACGGCGCCGGGAAATCGACGTTGATCAAGGTTCTTACCGGGGTTTACGGCAAGGAGGACGGAGAAATCTTCTTAGACGGCACAGAGGGCGCGGTTGCGATTCACTCGCCTCAGGATGCGCAGAATATGGGTATCAGTACCGTGTATCAGGAGATCACGCTCTGCCCGAATCTGACTGTGGCTGAGAATATGTTTATCGGTCGTACCAAGGGCGCAGTACAGAACTGGAAAAAGATGAACGCTGACACGGACAAAATTCTGCAGTCGCTGCAGATTCCCGCGAAAGCGGCACAGCAGCTGGGGACCTGTTCTTTGGCGGTGCAGCAGATGATTGCTATCGCGCGTGCGGTTGACATGGAATGTAAAGTTCTGATTCTGGATGAGCCTACTTCCTCTCTGGATGAGCAGGAAGTTGAGAAACTCTTTAAGCTGATGCGGGATCTCCGTGCCAAAGGCGTAGGCATTATCTTTGTAACACACTTCCTGGAGCAGGTGTACGAGGTCTGCGACAGGATTACTGTTATGAGAGACGGTAAACTTGTGGGCGAATATGAAATTGAAAATCTGCCCCGTGTACAGCTGGTGTCCAAGATGCTCGGTAAAGAGGTGGACGATCTCTCCGATATCAAGAGTGAGGTTAAGACATTTGACGCAGGGAAGGATGCGGTTCCCGTGCTGGAGGCGGAAGGTCTTGTCAGCAGTGCGGGTATCAAGCCGTTCGATTTCCATATCAACAAGGGCGAGGTAAACGGATTTACCGGACTTCTCGGTTCCGGGCGAAGTGAGTGTGTGCGTGCCATT
Source organism: uncultured Lachnospiraceae bacterium (assembly GCA_949472775.1). Classification (GTDB taxonomy): domain Bacteria; phylum Bacillota; class Clostridia; order Lachnospirales; family Lachnospiraceae; genus UBA3282. Next base: position 53,049 of record CASWVG010000007.1, on the reverse strand, counting down.
TTCGGTGCGGACAGAGTGACCGGCGGAAAAGTAAAGATGGGCGGCAAGGACGTAAAGATTGCGAAGCCGCTTGACGCCATGAAGAACGGCATCGCGTATCTGCCCGAAGACCGTAAGGTGGACGGTATCGTAGGAGACCTTTCCGTGCGTGACAATATTATTCTGGCGCAGCAGGTGCTTAAGGGCTTCTTCAAGCCTTTCTCCAAGGCAGAAGCAAATAAGGTTGCGGACGAATACATAAAACTTCTGAATATTAAGACAGCTTCTAAGGACACCCCGATTAAGTCTCTTTCCGGCGGTAACCAGCAGAAGGTTATTCTGGCGAGATGGCTTTTCACCCATCCCGAATATCTGATTCTGGATGAGCCTACCCGTGGTATCGACGTGGGTACGAAGGTCGATATCCAGAAGCTGGTGCTGAAACTGGCGTCCGAGGGTATGAGCGTAACCTTTATTTCCTCGGAGCTTGACGAGATGCTCAGAACCTGTTCCCGTCTGATCGTCATGCGCGACCGCAAGGCAGTTGGCGAGCTGACAGGCGATGATCTGAATCAGGGTACGGTTATGAATACGATTGCGGGAGGTGACAAATAAATGGCAAACAGTGAAAAAACATCTGGGGCAGGTTTTTTAAAGAATCTTGTCAGAAATCAGTGTTTTATCCCGGTTGCGGCGCTTTTGCTGCTGGCGGTTTTCAACCTGATTGCAGATCCTTCTTTCTTTAGAATTACATTGGGTTACAACAGCGCAGGGAATCCGGTGCTGTCCGGCTTTATCATCGACATTATCAATAACGGTTCTGAGCTGGCGATTCTGGCGATCGGCATGACGCTTGTAACAGCGGCTTCCGGCGGACAGGATATCAGCGTGGGCGCTGCGATCGCCATTGCGGGCAGCGTGGTTTTGCGGGTGCTTTGCGGCGGAAATGCCCGTCCCGAAACCCTGCAGGCTCCCATCATCGTAGCGTTTCTGGTGGCTTGTGTGGTTGCAATGCTCTTTGGCGCATTCAACGGCGTGCTGGTGGCTTATTTCAAGATCCAGCCCATGATCGCGACGCTGATTCTGTATACGGCGGGACGCTCCATTGCGGCATGGATTAACAACAATGAGCTCCCCGTTATCAGCGATCCCAAGTTTGCTTATTTCGGCGGGTTTATTCCGGGGATACCGATCCCGACGCCTTGCTTTATCGCGATTGCATGCATGGTTGTGATCGGCATTGTGCTGAAAGTGACAAATCTGCGGCTGTACACGCAGGCGGTTGGTATCAACCAGAGTTCGTCTAAGTTAAACGGTCTGAACCCCGAGATGATCAAAGTGCTGGCTTTCGTGATTCTCGGCCTGTGTGTGGCGGTTGCGGGATTGATTAAGGTAAGCCGTGTGTCTTCCATCAACTACTCCGTTATCGCGAAGGATATTGAGATGGATGCGATCCTTGCCGTTGCTCTCGGCGGTAACGCGCTTTCCGGCGGTAAGTTCAATATGGCGTCTTCCATTATCGGCGCGTTTGTAATCCAGTGCTTGACGACGACGCTTTACAAATTTGGAGTTTCCTCAACAGCGCTTCCCGCTTACAAGGCGGTAGTGGTTATCCTGCTGGTAGTTGTCAGCGCACCTACTGTGAGAGAGTACTTAAATAAGATTACACAAAAAATGAAACTGAGCAAGGAGGTGGCTTGAGATGGCAAAGACAGATAAGAGTAATGCATCTACGGGCAAGGGTCTCGGCGCGAAGCTGGCGGGCATGACCGACACCAACCTGCTCCTCACGATTACAATTGCCGTATTTTTCCTGCTGTACATAGGTGCAATGGTTTTTCTTCGGTCGGGATTTTTAAAGCCGCAGACTTTCTTTAATATTTTAAATGCCAATGCGGCGCTGATCATTCTTGCCTGTGGCATGAGCCTTGTTATGATTACTGGCGGAATCGATATTTCCGTGGGCGGCGTGACGGCTCTTGTGAGCATGTGCTGCGCAGTTTATCTTGACTACAAAGGCGGCAACGTATTTATGGCAGCTGTTATCGCGATTCTGATCGGTCTGGCATTCGGTGCATTTCAGGGTGCCCTTGTTGCGTATCTGGACATTCAGCCTTTCATTGTTACACTGGCGGGTATGTTCTTTGCGAGAGGTATGACAACGATTGTTAACACCTCACCTTTCAACGTGGAGAACGAGGCGTTTGTAGCATTGAAGATGACTCGTGTGAATGTGCCTGGTCTTGGTTCTGTGAATAAGCTGGGTAAGTATGTGCCCGCTTACGTGGAGATCGGTGTGCTGGTAGCGCTTCTGGTAGTGATCGTAATGTTCGTATTGCTCCGTTGGATGAAGCTGGGACGTAACTTCTACGCAGTCGGCGGCAACAAGCAGAGCGCATTGATGCTCGGTATCAACGTGAAGAGAACGAAGTTCCTCTCCCACTTGATCTGTGGGCTTCTGGCAGGTATCGGCGGTTTCGTCTACTTCCTGCATGTAGGTTCCGGTTCCCCCTCTCATGCGTCGGGCGCGGAGATGGACGCGATCGCATCCTCCATTATCGGCGGCACCATGCTGACAGGCGGTGTAGGTAATGTGCTTGGTACATTCTTCGGCGTGCTCTCTCTGAACACGATTCAGAATATCGTATCCTCCGTCGGATTTGATGAAGCATGGTGGACCGGTATCACAAAAGCAGTTATGCTCTGCCTGTTCCTCGTGGTTCAGAGCGTGGTTATGTCTGTGAGAAAGAAGAGAAATGCAGCGAACTAAAAGTTAATATACCAGAATATGCCAGTGAGAAGGCAGCAAAATAATTTTATATCATATAAAAAAAGACCGTCGGGAGGTGATGCAATTCCCGGCGGTCTTTCTATGTCCTGGCAGCGGTAGACATGGAACCAGTTTCCGGGGGGATATTCAAGAGGGAAGCTATCCTTGACAATTTTAGGGGGGGGGGGTGTATGATTTAATAGAAACTTTAGGTGGATGCAGAGGAGTTCTTCTGGATCAGGGAAGAAAATTTGACAAAACAGGAGGAAGAGAAGGATGAGAGAGCTGAAAAAGCTATTCCAGGCTAAAAGAATTTTAGCGCTGGCTTTAGCAATTGCCATGGCTGTGACCATGCTGCCTACAACGGCTTACGCCGCTCCTTCGGCTGACGATGTGTCAGAGGAGCAGAGTACGGCTGTGGATTCCTTACCGGCTGACGGTGAGGCTTCTGAGAGCCAGGCAGATGAAGGCGCAGACGTTCAGGCGCCCGACGCAAATGCGACGGCGGATGATGCGGTGGACGATTCAGTGGATAATGATTCCACGGAAGCGCCGGATACAGAGGTGCCGGACGATACGCGAACCGATGATCCGGACGTTACGGTGGATGATGCGGCGGCTGACAATACAGCCGGTACAGAAACGGATCAGACGACAGAAGAGGAAGATGCCGGTTCGGCGGTTGAAGACGAGATCATAAACGCAGATGGTGCGGCGCCGGAAAAGGATGTCTATGAAGTAGATGACAGCAATGTTGGCGACACGACTGCAGAATATGACGGCAGTGAACAGTTTTGGGACGCACAGGTTGTGATCAAGAAAAATGGTGAGTCTGTGAATGAGGCAGACGTTGCCGGCCTCACTAAAAAGTGGGTGAAGAAAGACACGACCGAGGAAGTAAGCCCGGTTGACGCAGGCGAGTATCAGCTTCTCGTGACGATACCGGCGAGTGACCGAAATGACGCAGTAGAGAAAAGAATTAATTTTAAAATCACCGCACAGGTGCTCTCTGTTGCAGAGGATTCCATATCCGTTACACCGGGGACCAAAGTCAAGGACATTAAGGTCGGTGTGAGTGTAGTGGATAAGGACGGCACTACGTTCGCTTCTGTCTCTGCGACTGATGCGGAAGCGAATGCGGCGTCGAAACTGGCTGTCACGTCCGCAGGCGTGAAAGAGGCGATTACCGGTAATGTGCTCGGTAACGAGGACGTGCTGAAAAAGGGCGGTGACTATGCGATCACCCTGTCTTTTAAGTTTACCGATAAGGCGGGTGAGACAGAGAAAAATAACTATGCGATGCCCGCGGATCAGGTTATGGACATCGAAATGTCCGATTTGATTTCTACCTGGGTAGAGTGGGATTACACAGCGGCTTATAAGGCGGCCCATCCTGTAAAGGATGAGGAGGGAAATCCGATAGAAGGTGAGTATGAGCCCTTTACATACGCCTATACCGGCAGTGCGCAGGAACCTGTGGACGGCACTGATTATGAGGCTAAAATTTTTAGCAGTGAGGTAGTTGGCAAAGACGATCAGGGTAATGACACCTATCGGGAACTTACGGGTGAACTGAAGAAAGTCTGGTGTGAATACAGACTTGGATCGGGCTGGGTTGAACTGGAGCAGGCGCCTGTGAATGCGGGTGAATACGGTATCGCACTGCATTATGAAGGTGAGGAAGGCCTTTATGATGAGAGTGATAAATCGATCATGGACGTAACGATTGAACCGGCTATACTGGAACTTGTGCCGATACCGGAAGGCGGCACCACTTTCAGCGCTGGGACGACGGCTAAAGAAGTGCTTGATCAGGTGGATTATCAGGTTTACAGATATGATGAAAAGGCTGCCAATGGCCTGGGAGCGCGTTTTGACGATACTGATGAGTTTGACAGAGATACCTTCTGGGGGACGTCTTATGCCAATTCATCGAAAACGCAGTCCTATCAGCCGGTTTTTGGAATATGGAACGAAGAAAAGACGACAAATGAGGATGGGACGACAGAAGATTTAAGCGATTGGCTGAATGATGGAGACCGCTTGGAAAGCGGTAAGACGTACCGTGTCATGTTTACCGGCTATAAGGCGGCTTATAATGCAGACGGCTCTGTTTCAGAGGGATTTTTTTGTCCGATTAATGCCTATGGCGATGGTACGGACAGTGATGGATATAGCTATCATGTAAATCTTGCAAATTCCAACAGCCTTAACTATATGGTGGATGAGGAACATGTAATTAGCAGCAAGGAAGCACTCATCATAAATGTGGCTGCGGCTGCGGCTATTGATGTGAGCGAGATCACACCCATCAACAGAGAGTACAATGGGAAACCTTTGTACGAAAACAGGGCTGACTATAAGAAAGCAAAAGTGACAGTGGACGGCAAGAGTGTTGCGGAGGGAACTGCCAGTCAGCTGACATATACCTGGTATGAGCAGGACGGAGTGACGTCTGAACCCGATACAAACGCTGACGGTTCCATTAAGACGGATGCGGACGGGAATCCGATATACATCGAGAAACCTGCCTGGCGTTACCTGGGAACTGCTGCTAAGCCGAAAGATGCAGGCACATACAGACTGTTGGTGAGCTATTCTGACAGCACCCATGCGAATGCTTCGGCTCAAAAAGAGGTAATTTACGAAATCAAACCGAGAAAGATCAAGGTTGTTCCTTCGGGTGACTACAGTGCATATACGGGTGTTACCTCACAGAAATACCTGTCCATGACAGATGTTTCCCATGAGATCAAGGTGGTCACGGAAGACGAGGACGCCGACGCGATGAATGAGATTCTGGCCGGGTGGGTTGAAGAGGAAGACTATAGGATTACCTGGCATGTGGAGAAGAAGGACGCGGAAAAGAATGAGTGGAATCAGACAGGTAACGGCTACAGTTTTGCGGAGGGCGACCAGTTAAGACTGGCGGCTGTGCTGTCTTATTATGATTCGAATTATGCCGACTACGAAGAGGTAGAGGAAAAAGCAGAGGACGGGACAACATCCACAAAGACTACTTATTTCAATGAGACAAAGGATATCACCCTGACCAAGATGGGCGCTACTGCGCTGACGGTGACCACGGATCTGACTAAACTGGCAGACAAGTCTAAGGTGTATAACGGCGAGGCATTTGATGTTACGGAAGCTGTGAATAACGGTCTGATTACAATTAAGGCAGGAGAGACCGTTGTGACGAATACGGTTTTGCCGAAGATGGATCAATTCTGGGTAGAAATCACAGGAAAGACGCCGGAATACGTGGAAAAGCCGGTTGATGCCGGCACATATAAGTATTATCTTGGCTTCGGCGGAGATGAGACGTATCAGGGATTCATCAGTAATCCGGATACGTTTGAGGGAGAAGACGGCGTTGTCTACTCGAACTTTGTATATGAAACAGATATTGTCTATGAAATCAAGCAGGCGGAACTTACGGTAACCCCTTCCATCAAGGATGAGGTTGCGGGAGGTACCCGGGTACAGTATGCTTACGACGTCAACGCGGCAGTGTTTGAGACGCCTGTGGAGAAGGATAAAGATGCGTTTACCTACAGAAGGTATGAGGAAGACGGCAGCTTTACGTACGGTTACCAGGCTGTAGACGGTACGATTTCCTTCGATGTATTTGACGCAAAAGGAAGAGAACTTACATACGGCGAAAAATTGAAAGGGGCGGAGACCTACACTGTAAAATTTGACAGTGCAGATCTGACTGCCGGTTACGCAAGGAACTATACATTAAAAGCGGGTGAGAGCAAGACTTTTACGACTGTGCGCAGTAAATCCACAGTGACGGCGACAAGCCCTGACAGAAACAATACTGCACCCATAAAGATCAACGATGTCGTTGTGTCCAAGGATGGCGCCTACACGCACACAGTTACGACGTTGCAGGCAATTCCTTATGTTTATAATCTGAGCAGTCTTGACGACAAACACAGGGAGGGCAACTATATTGCAATTGATATTGCCATACCTGCGGAGTATGAAGCTCTTTCAGACATCAATCCGATGTATGAAAGCAGTGTGAAGAGCGCAAAAGGTCTTATTCTTGATGCGGCTGACGACAATTCCATCCGGGTTGCGTTTGACGCGAACGAGGCGGAGAAGCCGGAATTTGATATCCGCTGGGAGGAAGGCTTCACAGAGCATTTTGTTCTGGATTTTGCAAACGCGATATTCGGTGATAATTTAATGGAGACGGTGGCTCCTAAGTCTCTTGCGTTCAACGGGGCGTTGAACAAGATGGTAGTAGGAACTACCCAGAGGCTGGATGTGAAACTTTCCAAATCTCAGGAAAGCGATGTCATTCATCTGAGCTATAAGGTAGATGAGGCTGGCAAAGACTTCCTCTGCGTTACTGAGGATGGATATGTGACAGCTTTGAAGAAGGGCAGTGCGACCGTTTACGTCTATTCCTCCAGACTGAAGATTGACGAGGACGGAAAGCAGACATGGATACCCACGGAACCGGCCAGAGAAGCGAAGCTTAAGGTTACGATCAATGATGTGACCGCACCGAAGATTAAGACTCTGACAGCGAGAGATCATAGTCTGACAGTGTCCTGGTCCGGACCGGTTGACGGCTATACAGATGGTTATCGCAGCGAGATTTATGTAATGAAGGACAAGAAAAAACCGCAAGATTTTGAAGAACAGATCGGCACCATGAAGAATGGGGTGTGGAAAGGTATCTTTGAAATCGCTCCGGTTTATGTTTCCGATGATGACACCGATGATTATGGTAATGACATTTATAACCCAAAGACCAAGTTGTATACCATAACTTTGGAGGACAGTGGTCTGTCAACAGAGGAGACCTACACGGTATATGTGCGCAACGTGAGCGGAATCCGTGGTCTGGAGTATTGTGACCACGAGGTGCGCTGTAAGGTCAGCGAATCCTTTGCGGGCGCTGTGAAAACTGCGAAGACGACGAAATCACAGCTGATAGGTCTGCGGTTTGATCCGGAGAGAATAACGGATGCTGAGTATGCCGAGTATGACAAAGATAGCAACTGCTATACGGTGGCATTATCCAAGGGAAGCCTGACGATGGCTCTCGAGGGTAAGTTCCGCGAGAATGTAGAGTCGGGTGCGGCAGATTGGGCAGACCGTATCTGGAAAGACTTACCGCTTTCCAAGGATGACCAGAAAAATTATATGACGTCGAAACTCATTTATTGTGTAGGCGAAGCCCGCAATGTAAAAACTGGAGACGGTTTTACGGGAGTGTCAGTTGGTTATAATGGGGGTAGTATTTATCTTTATAACACGCCCCTTGCCACCATCAAGAATGAGAAGCTGACACTGAATGGGGTAGGAAAGGTAGCTGTCGTTGCGATTGATCCCACCACACTGGGTGTGCACGCGGTAGCGTTTGTGAATATCACCGCGAAGGCGGACAGTATCAAAGGTAAGACGGTCAAAATGCAGGTGGGACAGAGCATGTCTCTGTACGATATGGTGACCTACTCCGAAGGCAGAAAAGTTCTGATCGGCGATTTTGAGAAATCCATCGTGGTGGATGAAGAGCTGAAGAATGTGTTTGAGGCGGATGAACGCTTCGAATTAGACGGCGTTATGGTCAAGGCGGTTAAGGAAGGCAAACAGCCGATGAATCTTACGCTGAAGGACAGCGTTGTCGGCACGGATAAGACGGCGGCGGTGAAGCTTTCTGTTACAGGCCTTGATCCTGTTAAGAAGATCCAGACAACATTTGTCACCGACCAGTTTGCGGATCTCACGTTTGACTATACAGGCTATGCGGAGGCATTCCGGATCCAGGTGACAGATGCGAGAGGTCATATACTGCAGAGTAAGTATGTGCCGAGAAACAGCAATATCTATAATGCGAAGACGAAACTGTACACCTACAGGGTCGGAAATCTGACGCAGAAATCAAAGTACGATGTGACAATAACAGCACTGTATGGAAACCTTGCCTCCAAAGAGGCAAAGGGCAAAATCCAGACGACACTGCTCCCGGCAAGCTATCGGAGGTTGGATGACAGTATAAAAGCTGATCCGTACTATGAGGGTGGTGTAACCATTACAGCTCCAAATAATGGGGACGACGATATTACGGAGAACGCCTTGTACTCGGGCAATGTCTATACACTGGGACTGGATGCGAGCGAGTATAATGTGGGAGCAAAGTATGCCAAGACGGACACGCTGACATGGACGGTTACGAATAAGAAAGTAGCGACTGTGAAGGCGAATGCGGGCACATATACCGCATCCTTCAAGGCGGTAGGAGCAGGCAGGACATTTATAGAAGTGCGCTCCAAGATAACAAAAGCGGTATTTGCCAGATGGGAGGTAACGGTAGAACCGGTGGCAAATGCGGACTGGTACCATGGGGATAATGAGTATCTCGGCCAGCCGTCCATGCCCGGCTCGAATACGTCAGAAAAAACGGCATCGGTGACAAGTGTCAGCACTAACGGATCGGTGAACGTGCAGAAGGGACAGTACAGGTGGTTCAGCTTTACAGCGAGTATAACGGATGTATATACCTTTAGTTCAGATAACGACAAAACTTATGCATGGCTGTTCTATGATACGGAGAGGGCTGTGATCGACCGAATTGGCAATAGCGCGGACAGAGATGTACTGGACAGCAAACGCAGCGAGTATGCCAGAATGAACGAGAATGGCAAAAAGATTAAGCTGGCGGCAGGCGAGACGGTATACTTCGCAGTGGGTTACGACAAACTGATGGATGCACTTGTTGGTACTTATGTTAGTGTGGTTGGAGACAACGGTGGATCTGGCGAATCTGATGCGAAACCGGCGCCGGGAACAGCGTCCCTTTCTGTCGGGTCGCCTGCTTATGTATCTGTGACTGAGAATCAGTTTAAATGGGTGAGATTTACAGCATCGGAAGCAGGTACGTACCGATTCTATTCGGCAAATAATTACGGGGATCCCAAAGCATGGTTCTTTACCCAGACAGGTAAAAACTATGTTGACAGACAAACGGGGATTGACAGTAGTAAAATGAATAGTTGGAGCAGTCCATTTAACTATGGGTATGGGTATAATGATGACGCTGATGATGTTAATTTTTCTCATGAGATTGACAATCTGTCAGTGGGCGAAACGGTATACCTGGCAGTGGGTTACTATAATTTGGGTGCCCCTGTGTCTGCAGATGTCTATGTAGAAAAGCTCTATTAGGAAAGAGCTCTTAAATTTAGGTGATTCACTCATCACAATATAACGAAGGGGCTTGTCGTTTGACATTATAAGCCCCTTCACTCCTAAAGAAAGACTTATTCTGAATGAATAGGTTTTTCTTTTTTTATGTGCAGCCCCGCGCAGGGGATGTATGCCTCTGAATTGTAATGGTTTTGTGAAACTGTAATAAATATTCCCGTAATGGGACTATCTTTGTGCAACAAAAGGTGATATACTGAGAACAATGCAGAATTGTGATTAGGCAGATTGCACTATATAGAATATAAGGGTAAGGGTACGCAGGAGGACTACTGCATGAAGAAGATTGGCTTTAAATTTGCGTTGGCAATCATTGTGCTTGCACTGATTTCGATTATTTCGCTGGGGCTGCTTGCCAACAGCATGACAGCGATTTCCCAGAGCAGTCAGAAGATAATGAACAACGAGGTGGAGAAGATCAATCTGATCCATGGTATCTACGAGGACTATCTGGATATGTACATGAATGTGTACGCTCATGTGAACGCCAAGCTGCTGCGGACGATGGATAAGCGTGCGGAGGATGTCCTGGAGCGCAGAGCGAAGATGTGGGAAGCTATGGAGGCTTATAAGGGCATGATTGCCTCAGAGGAAACACAGGGGGTCTACGATTCCCTGGAAGACCGGCTTTCCAGCTTCGACACGTACGTGGATTCGATTATAGAGTATAGCAGGGCAGGGGACAAGGAACGTGCCAATAACCTGATTGCCAATAACCTTGGCATGCTGAATAATACCATCGACAACAGCATGAATGATCTGCTGGAGTTTTCGGATGCGGAGCTTGCTGAGGGCAAGGCGTATCTGCAGGGGGAGGCAGAGAGTTCCTATGTGCTGATTGTGTCCGTCATTGGAATACTGATCGTGACGGCGGTTCTGGTACTGTTTATCGCGAATCGGATTATTGTGACGCCGATTCAGAAGATTGCCAGAGTAATCAACGGAATGATCGAAGATATACATAATAATAAGGGGAATCTGACTGAGAGAGTGCCTGTGCTGACGAAGGATGAGATTGCGACACTGGCTACAGGTGTGAATGAATTTCTGGATATTCTGCAGGATGTGATCAGCGGGGTGATTTCCTGCAGCGATGAAATTAACAGACAGCAGCTCCATGTCAATGAAGTGGTGGAGGTGACGAACCAGAATGCCAGTGACACTTCGGCTACGATGGAAGAACTGGCGGCCAGCATGGAAGAGGTGTCCGCTACGGTCGGTTATGTCAGCGAGAATACGAGAGAGGCGGAAGCTTCTGTCGGGGACATGGTTGATCAGGCGGTAAATGGCACGAAGTTTGCGGAGGAGATCCGCAGCCGCGCCGAGGAACTTCGTAAGCTGGCACAGGAAAGCCGCGCGACTGCGGACGGTATGATTAAGGAATTTGACGTGTCCCTGAACGCGTCTATTGAGGACAGTAAACAGATTGAAAAGATCGGAAATCTGACGGCGGATATTCTGAGTATTGCCTCCAAGACGAACCTGCTTGCACTGAACGCATCCATAGAGGCGGCAAGGGCAGGCGAAGCGGGAAAAGGCTTCGCTGTGGTGGCTGACGAGATCCGTCAGCTGGCTGACAACTCGAAGCAGACGGCGGGAAATATCCAGCAGATTTCGTCGGGCGTAGTCGCCGCGGTTATGACACTGGCGGAGAATGCCGGCAGTCTGGTTAAGTTTATCAATGAGCAGGTGCTGCCAGATTATGAGATTCTGGAGCGTACCGGAGAACAGTACCTGAACGATTCCATAACGGTAGACCGGATGATGGTTGAAATGCGGGATTCCATGGAGAATATTGGCGGTATGATGCGCACGGTGGCAGAATCCAATGAGAACATCACAAGCAATGTGAGAGAGAGCGCACAGGGTGTTGGCGGCGTGGTGAATAACACGGCAGCGCTGGCGGAAAACATGAAGGGTATAGTGGAGGCTCTGAATCAGGTCTCCGGCGTGGTAAGCCACCTCTCCGAGCAGACGGCATGCTTTGAAGGATAAATTCAACGGCTGATTGCAGGGGACAGGCGGAGTTGGAGGAGACGGCTTTGGGAGAGAATCTGACGGAGAAAGAAAATGGCGGTCTGCCGGATATACATCAGACGGCTGACGGCCCGGACGAAAAAGAGAATAAAAAATACAGGGACACGAAAGTGGGACTTACGCTTCGCATTCTTGTGTCAGCTTATGTGCTGTATCTGGCGTTTGGTCTGATACAGGGGTTTGGAGATACCACAGGGAACGACAGGATATTTATCGCGATAGCGATTGTTGTTTTTGTGGCGGCGGGCGGTGCGATCCTGATCTTATCGGCGAAAAAACTGATTCGGAAGGAGTATGTGGATGCAAATGAAGAGACAAAAGACGACGAAGAATAATAAAGGTGCGGGGATCAGACTTAAGATCAATGCCTGCATTTTGTGCACACTGGTTGTACTGATCGCGTTAATGATGATACTGGTGGACAGATCCAGCAAATATAATGCGCAGTATTCCCAGATTCTTGACAGCATCAGCAAGGTGACGTTCGTCAAGGATAACGCTTCCTATCTGGGACGCACCGTTGTCGTTAAGTGCAGCACTGGCGGTGACCTTGCATCCAGCGGACATGTGGAAATCATGGATACCATGGAGCAGTATGTGGCGGAAGTCGGAGAGAACATACCCCAGGAGGCGGAGTACTCGGAGATGCGCAACCAGTTTGACAAATTTGCTTCCGAGGCGGGGAAGTTTATCGCATCCTTCCGGGAACTGCAGGCTGCCTGTGGAACCCAGTATTCATCGAAAGGTCTGAACGCGGCGCAGAATATGAGCGGCAGCATGAGCTTTGTCAGCACCAGCGCGGAGACGCTCCTTGCTTCGGAGATTGCGAGAAGCGAGCAGGTAGCGGATGAGATACAGAGTGCGTTCAGCAATATGAGAAATCTGATAGTAGTGATCGTTCTGATCACATCGGTTGTGGTTCTGACGGCAGCTTTTGCTTTGACAAAGAGTATTACCGCGCCTATCATACAGCTCGAAAAGAAACTCTCGGTTATGTCGGAGGGGGATCTGACGAGCGAGGACATCAAGGTAAAAAGCAGGGATGAGGCGGGACGCGCCGCGTCAGCTTTCAACAAAATGCAGGGCAGCCTGGTACATCTGATCAGTAAAGTGGCGACCAATATGTCAGAGCTGAAAATGGCAACTGCGACAGTTAATAACAGTGTGGATGAGAATGCGCAGGGTGGAAGCCGTATTGCCGATGCGGTGGAAGGGATGCTGGCGGCTCTGGAGAGACAGCAGGCGGAGGTCAGCCGCGCACAGGTGCAGATCGGCGACATGGGCGACATCGCGAAAAAGGTGGCGGACTACGCCGAGGCGATTCACGGAAACGCAGGAAAGACGCGGGATAATGCCAGAGACGGTATGCAGAAAATCATGGCTTATGTGGAGCAGATGCGTGAGGTCAACCGCTCCATGCAGGAGATGGAGAGCGTATTTGCTTCCTTCGGTGAGAACACGAGAGGAATGACGGAGGCACTGGCGTCTATTTCTTCCATAGCTTCCCAGACGAATCTGTTGTCGTTAAACGCATCCATTGAGGCGGCGAGAGCCGGGGAAGCCGGGAGAGGTTTCGCGGTGGTTGCTACGGAAATCCGGAATCTGGCAGATGATTCACAGGCAGCGGCAGCCCATATTGGCAAGATGATTGAGGCGGTGAGCAGTCAGGCGGATCAGATGACAGCAAGGCTGAGGGAGAGCCTTGACCAGCTTGAGAAAGGCAATCAGATGACGGGCGAGGCGAAGGACAGCTTTGAGATTATCACCGCCGGTACGGACGAGGTCAGCAATAACGTGGAGGACATTATAAGCGGCGTTGAGGTTCTGACCGGGAAAATCCAGGAGGCCATGGAGAGCATGGGAACCGTCAAGGAAGCCGCGGACGGCAATGTGACGGAGATCAACGAGGTCAGCGCGGTGGTTGCAGAACAGTCCGCGAATCTGGAGGAGGTGTCCGAGGCCATGGATAAACTGTTGGTGCTCACGGGTGATGTGGAAGGACTGGTAGGTGAGTTTAAAATCTAAGTCTTAAAAGAAAGCGGACGGTATGTAAAAATATATATCATTCTAAAAAACACGTAAAGCACTTGTCTCTTCTGCACGGGAGGAGGGTATAATGGCATTGCGTGTTTTTGCTTTGCAGAAACGCGTGGGAGGAGAAGAAGACCATGCGGTTCATTGTAAAGGCACCTCATTATTCATCAAAGGTTGTATGCTGTACAACTTGGCGGAGATGTATGTAGATATTGAATAAAAAGATTGACAATTTAGCGACATGTAGATATAATGGAAATATCATCTGACAAAACGGTGGTAAAAATGTACAGAATAACTTTCTTATTAGGTGCCAATTAAGCAAAATGTTCCAATTACAAATTTGTCGAAAACCTAAAATATTTTAAAAACTGGCAAATTGTATAGAATACAACTTACAGGCACAGGCAGACAAGTTTCCTGTACGAAACAACTACTCTAAGGGAGGAAAAAGAAAACATGAAAAAGAAAGTTTTAGGCACATTTCTGAGTGTAGCAATGGTTGCTTCCATGCTTGTAGGATGTGGCGGCGGCGAGGCGGAGACAGCAGCTCCCGCAGCGACTGAGGCTCCCGCGGCAGCAGAAGAAGCTCCTGCGGCAGACGCAGCAACGGAGGAAGCTCCGGCGGCTGAGGCACCTGCAGCATCCGGCGGCAAGAAGGTTGGTGTGGCAATGCCTACCCAGTCTTCCGAGAGATGGATCAATGACGGCGCGAACATGAAGGCTCAGCTCGAGGCTCTCGGCTACGAAGTAGACCTTCAGTACGCAGAGGATGATGTACAGGCACAGGTTTCCCAGGTTGAGAACATGATCGCTTCCGGCGTAAACTGCCTGGTTATCGCTTCTATCGACTCTGATGCTCTGGTTAACGTAGAGGCACAGGCGAAAGAGGCAGGTATTCCGATCATCGCTTACGACCGTCTGCTGATGAACACGGATGCAGTTTCCTACTACGCTACTTTTGATAACAAGGGCGTTGGTACCGCAATCGGTAAGTACATTGAGGACAATGCAGGTCTTGATCCTGCAGACCCGAAGACCATCGAGTTCTTCATGGGTTCTCCTGATGATAACAACGCACATATGCTTTACGCAGGTCTGATGGAAGTTCTTCAGCCTTATCTGGACAACGGCGCACTGGTTTGTAAGTCCGGCAGAACTTCTTTCGATGACACCTGTATCTTAAGATGGTCCCAGGAGACCGCTCAGCAGAACTGTGAGAACTATCTGACAGGTTTCTATGCTGACGAGGATCTTGACATCTGCGCTACCGCTTTCGACGGTTTCGCATACGGCTGTAAGGCAGCTCTTGAGGGTGCTGGTTACACAGACGAAAACTGGCCGATGATCACTGGTCAGGACGCAGAGCTGATGGCTACCAAGAACATCATCTCCGGCAAGCAGACCATGTCCATCTACAAGGATACCCGTCTCCTGGCTGAGAAGTGCGTTACCATGGTACAGGCAGTGCTTGAGGGTGCAGAGCCTGAGATCAACGATACCGAGCAGTATGACAATGGTAAGATCGTAGTTCCTTCTTACCTGTGCACACCTGTAGCAGTTGACCAGTCCAACTACAAGGAGATCATTGTAGAGGGCGGTTACTACACAGAGGAGCAGTTAGCTGAGTAATCGGTACAGTTCACATGCAAACCAGATTTCGCATCCGTTTACAACTATTCAGTGTGAATTGTAACAATCGGTGCATGGCGCGAATGTGAGAAGCAGTGAATAATCTTCTATAAGATTTCAGGAGGGCGGCGGCAGTTTTGCTGCCGCCCTCTCTTATGCACAGATCCGCATATGAAAGAATGCTGCCGACGCGGCGGGCGGACTGCGCGGCGGGCAGGGAAAAGCTTTCCCGCCCGATTATATATCAAAGAGAAGGGAGTTGGGAAAATGTCGGATTACATCTTGGAAATGAACCACATTGTCAAGGAATTTTCAGGTGTCCGGGCGCTGGATGATGTAAATCTGAAGGTGAGACGCGGGGAGATCCATGCTCTGTGCGGCGAGAACGGTGCGGGAAAATCTACGCTGATGAACGTTCTCTCGGGTGTCTGGCCTCATGGTACATATTCCGGCGATGTTGTGTACAAGGGGGAGACATGTAAGTTCCACAATCTGAGGGACAGTGAGGCGAAAGGTATCGTTATTATCCACCAGGAGCTCGCTTTGAGTCCGCTTCTCTCAGTGGCGGAGAATGTGTTCCTTGGCAATGAGCAGCTTGCGGCAAAAGGGGTTATCGACTGGACAAAAACCAGACAGCGTGCGCAGGAGATGCTTGCCAGGGTAGGTCTGGAGCATGAAGATGTCAATGTGCCGGTTAACTCTCTGGGTGTCGGCAAACAGCAGCTCATCGAGATTGCGAAGGCGATGGCTAAGAAGGTAGAACTCCTGATCCTCGACGAGCCGACCGCGGCGCTGAATGACGAGGAGAGTAAAAAGCTTCTGGACATTATGCTGGAGCTTAAGAAACAGGGAATTACCTGTATTATTATTTCCCATAAGTTGAATGAGATCGAATATGTATCTGACTCTGTTACGATCATCCGTGATGGTAAGACCATTGAAACGCTGATCAAGGGTAAGGACGACATGTCCGAGGATCGCGTGATTAAGGGTATGGTAGGTCGTGAGATGACCAACCGCTACCCGGTGCGTGAGGGTGTTAAGATTGGCAATACCATTTTTGAAGTCAAGGATTGGAATGTTTACCATCCCGATGATTCGGATCGTCAGGTTTTGAAAAATATTAACATCAGTGTTAAGGCGGGCGAGGTAGTGGGGCTTGCCGGACTGATGGGTGCGGGGCGTACCGAGTTCGCCATGAGCGTATTCGGACACAGCTACGGGCAGAAGATTTCCGGGACCGTTAAGATTAACGGCAAGGAAGTGGAGATGAAGACTGTGAAGCAGGCAATTGACTCTAAGCTTGCCTATGTGTCTGAGGACAGAAAGGTGTACGGTCTGAATCTGATCGGCGAGATCAAGGAGAATATGACCATAGCGGCCCGTCCGAAATTCTTTTCCAAGCACGGTGTGATCAACGGAAACGATGAGATCGTTGCGGCGGAAGAGTACAAGAAGAGGATTAATGTCAAGGCTACTTCCATCGAGCAGGTGGTTGGCTCGCTGTCCGGCGGTAACCAGCAGAAGGTGGTTCTGGCGAAGTGGATGCTGACACAGCCGGATGTGCTGATTCTGGATGAGCCTACCCGCGGTATCGACGTGGGTGCTAAGTATGAAATTTACTGTGTTATCAATGAGCTGGCAAAAGCAGGAAAGGCGGTGCTCATCATCTCCTCTGAAATGCCGGAAATCATCGGTACCTGTGACAGAACTTATGTTATCAACGAGGGACAGATCGCAGGTGAGCTGAATCACGAGGAGCTGACACAGGAAAAAATTATGCAGTGTATTATGGCACATAATAGAAAGGGTGATGGAAATGAATGAGAAGAAAAAAGTAGTCAATCTTGACATGAAACAGTACGGTATGTTTCTGGCGCTTATTGCCATCTATGTTATCTTTGCCATTATGACGGGTGGGAAAAACCTTTCCCCGGCTAATATCAACAACCTTATCATGCAGAATGGTTATGTGGTTATCCTGGCCATCGGTATGCTGCTGTGCGTGCTGACCGGTAACGTTGATCTGGGCGTTGGTTCTGTTGTAGCTCTTACAGGCGCGGCAGCAGGTATTATTCTGATCGACTATAAGCTGAATATGTGGGTAGCAATCTTTGTAGCGCTGATGATCGGTCTTCTGGTAGGTATGTTCGCGGGCTTTTTCATCGCTTATCTGGACATCCCGCCTTTCGTTGTGACGCTGGCTACGATGCTGATGGGCCGCGGACTTACATATACGCTCTTAAAGGCACAGACAAAGGGTCCTCACCCCGACAATTTTGTATATCTGGGCGCAGGCTTCCTTCCCACGGCGAAGATCAGCTTTGGGGACGGCACGCTGGATCTGGTTTGTATCGCAGTGGCGGTTATTGCTTCTGTTGCTCTGGTTCTCAATGAGATCCGCAGCATTAAGACAAAAGAAAAATACAATTTTGCAACCAATCCTATGTGGCAGGTTGCACTGAAACTGCTGGTTATGCTCTTTATCATCTGGTTCTGCTTCCTTAAGCTGGCGCAGTACAACGGTCTTCCGTTCGTGCTTGTCATCATGGCTCTGCTGATCGCACTGTATGGATTCATCACAAGCAAGACGGTGGCAGGCCGTCAGATCTACGCGTTGGGCGGCAACAGAAAGGCGGCAAACCTTTCCGGTATCGATACGAAGAAGGTGTTCTTCTGGGTGTACACCAACATGGGAATTTTAAGTGCGGTTGCAGGTATCGTTTTATCCGCGCGTAACTCCTCTTCCACCCCGAAGGCCGGCGACGGCTTCGAGATGGATGCCATCGCATCCTGCTACATCGGTGGCGCGGCAGTGGCCGGTGGTGCCGGTACAATCATGGGTGCGGTAGTCGGCGCGTTTATCATGGGTATCCTGAATAACGGTATGTCCCTGTACGGCTGGTCTACAGATATTCAGAAGATCGTGAAAGGTGCGGTTCTTCTCGGTGCCGTAACCGTGGACGTTATCTCCAAGAGAAAGAAGGGCTAAGTTAGTCCTTAAAAAGACAAGGGCTGCTTGAAAGGGCAGCCTTTGTGCGTGTGTGGGATAAGTCGGATGTCTGCTGACAGTCACTTTTCCCGTTGTCCGCGGGAATAAAAGATAAGGGGAATCGTATGGAAAAGGCAACACCTAAGTACATGGAGTTGGTTGGATGGATCAACGAACAGATAGAGACGAGAAAGCTCGTTCCGGGTCAGAAGATGTATTCGGAGAACGCATTGAAAGAAATGTTCGGTGTGAGCCGCCAGACTGTCAGACATGCAATCGGCATTTTGGAAAACGAGGGCATTATACGCCGGATTCAGGGGAGCGGCACATATATTAACGATAATCGTCTGGCGAACCTGACAAAGCGGATGCGTGTTTCTGTAGTGACGACTTATGTGGACGGTTATATTTTCCCGCGAACCATACAGGGGATTGAGAATGTGCTTCTGGAAGCGGGTTATTCGGTGCAGATCGCGTTTACCAATAACCAGCACGGACGGGAAAAGACCATTCTTGAGGACATTATCAGCCGGGATGAGGTGTCGGGGCTGATCGTTGAGCCGACGAAGAGCGGCATTCCCAATCCCAACCTGCGGCTCTATCAGGAGATCCGCAAGAAACGGATTCCGGTTATCTTTATCAACAGCTATTACCCGCAGTTAAAGGTTCCGCATGTGTCCATCAACGATCATATGGCAGGGTGGAAAATGACAAAATACCTGCTCTCCATGGGACATAAAAAAATCGGTGGCATTTTTAAACTGGACGACGGGCAGGGACAGGCGCGTTTTTCCGGATATATGGACGCAATGATGGACGACGGGCTGGAGGTGGAGGACGGACAGATCGTCTGGGTGGACACGGAAGAGAAGCAGAATCTGGAAAAAGCGGCAGGAAAGGTACTGGAACGGTTCAAGGAATGTACGGCAGTGTTCTGTTACAATGACGAGGTGGCTTTCGGACTTCTGGATATTTTCAAGAAGAACGGCATCCGGGTTCCGCAGGATATTTCGGTGGCTAGTGTGGATGATTCGGAACTGGCTATTCTCGGGGAAGTGCCTATCGCTTCCACACCGCATCCGATGGAACGCCTCGGCGGAAAGGCAGCGGAAAATCTGCTGCGGCTGATTAAAGATCCGGGGTTTGACGCGACTTATGAGTTTGAGGTGGACGTAGTGCCGCGCAGATCGGTGCGGAAGATATAAAAAGCGGCAGAGTACAACTTGATTAATTGTATGTACAAGTAGTAGACTGTATAGTAAGAAATGCGGGATATGGCTGTGTGGTATACATGTAATACTGTATACAAAATTGTATATATGTACAACTTGGAGCCGGCGCAGCCTAGTCGCAGGAAAACAAATATTTAATTAAGAAAGAGAGGGCATTGTATGATCGCAGCAAAGAACTACAAATTTTGGTTTTGCACGGGGTCTCAGGACTTGTATGGGGATGAGTGTCTGAGAAAAGTGGCGGATCATTCCGTGAAAATTGTGGAGGGGCTGAATGCCTCCGGCAATCTGCCTTTTGAGGTGGTGTTAAAACCTACGTTAATCAGTCAGGCTTCCATCCGGCAGGCACTTAATGACGCGAACAACGATCCGGAGTGTGCGGGTGTAATTACCTGGATGCACACATTTTCTCCGGCGAAGATGTGGATTCTCGGGCTGAAGGAGTTCCGGAAACCGCTCTGCCATCTGCACACGCAGTTCAATGAGGAGATTCCTTACGATAGCATAGATATGGATTTCATGAATGAGAACCAGTCCGCACACGGCGACAGAGAGTACGGGCATATCGTGAGCCGCATGGGTATCGAGCGCAAGATTATTGTCGGACATTGGGCGTCCGAGAGCGTGCAGAATCAGCTTGGAAGCTGGATGCGCACGGCGATCGGTGTGATCGAGTCCTCCCATGTGCGCGTGTGCCGTTTTGGCGACAACATGAACAATGTGGCAGTTACCGAGGGCGATAAGGTAGAAGCGCAGATCAAATTCGGTTGGGAAATCGACCATTACTGCGTAAACGACGTGGTGGAGTATGTGGACGCTGTGTCGCAGGGCGATGTGAACGCGCTGGTTGAGGAGTACTACAGCAAATATAAGATTATTGACGAGGGCAGGGATCTCGACGAGTTCAAAAAACATGTGGCTGTGCAGGCGCAGCAGGAGATCGGTATTGAGAAATTCCTCGTAGAGAACGACTATCATGCGGTGGTAACGCATTTCGGTATGCTTGGCGGTCTGAAGCAGCTTCCGGGTCTGGCGATCCAGAGACTGATGGAGAAAGGCTACGGCTTCGGCGCGGAGGGCGACTGGAAGGTAGCTGCAATGGTCCGCATTATGAAGCTGATGACGGCGGGTATCAAGGATGCGAAAGGTACTTCCATGATGGAGGATTACACTTACAATCTCGTGCCCGGCAAGGAGGGTATTCTGCAGGCGCATATGCTTGAGGTATGTCCTTCCGTTGCGGAAGGCGACATCGGCATTAAGGTATGCCCGCTTTCCATGGGGAACAGGGAAGATCCCGCCCGTCTGGTGTTTACGTCAAAGACAGGCCCTGCGGTTGCGTGCTCCCTGGTTGATCTGGGCACCCGTTTCCGCCTGCTGATCAATGCGGTGGACTGCAAGAAGGTGGAGAAGCCCATGCCGAAGCTTCCGGTTGGCACAGCATTCTGGACGCCCCAGCCTAATATGGAAATCGGTGCGACTGCGTGGATTCTGGCAGGTGGTGCACACCACACGGCGTTCTCCTATGATCTGACTGTGGAGCAGATGGCAGACTGGGCTGACGCGATGGGTATCGAGAGCGTCATCATTGACAAGGATACCAATATTCGTGACTTTAAGAATATGCTGAGATGGAACGAGGCGGCATACCGCTGATCCGTCGAAATTTAGAGAATAAAAGGCTGCAGAAATAAAGAAGGAGGGTTTGTGATAAGTATGGGAGCAAAAGAATGTATTGCAAGTGGTAAGGCGGTGCTGGGTATTGAGTTTGGCTCTACCAGAATCAAGGCGGTTCTCGTGGACGAGAACAATAAGCCTATCGCATCGGGGGCACACGATTGGGAGAACAGGCTGGAGAACGGCATCTGGACTTATACGCTGGATGACATCTGGACGGGACTGCAGGACTGCTACAAGAAGCTGACAGAAGACGTGCAGGCGCAGTACGGGGAGAAGCTTGTGAAGCTGGGGGCGATCGGTTTCTCCGCAATGATGCACGGCTATATGGCGTTCAACGAGAAGGATGAGCTGATGGTTCCCTTCCGCACATGGAGAAATACCATTACGGAAGAGGCCTCCACAAAGCTGACGGAGCTGTTCAACTATCATATTCCGCAGAGATGGACGATTGCACATCTCTATCAGGCGGTTTTAAACGGCGAGGCGCATGTGCCGGATCTGAAATTTGTCATCACGCTGGCGGGCTATATCCAGTGGAAACTGACGGGTGAGAAAATTGTCGGCGTGGGCGAGGCGTCCGGTATGTTCCCGATTGATATTGCGACGGGGCAGTTTAATGAAAAGATGATCGCACAGTTTGACGAGGCAGTTGCGGACAAGGGCTTTGCATGGAAACTGAAGGATGTGCTTCCGGCAGTTTACACCGCGGGGCAGCAGGCTGGCGCGCTGACAGAAGAGGGCGCGAAGCTGCTTGATCCTACCGGCACCTTGCAGGCAGGTATTCCGTTCTGTCCTCCCGAGGGTGATGCGGGCACAGGCATGGCGGCGACCAACAGCGTGGCACAGCGTACCGGCAATGTATCTGCGGGAACGAGCGTGTTCGGTATGATCGTTATGGAGAAGGAACTGTCCAAGGTTTATGACGCCATTGATCTGGTGACGACCCCGGATGGCAGCCTTGTGGCGATGGTGCACTGTAACAACTGTACCTCCGATCTGAATGCATGGGTGAACCTGTTTAAGGAGTACTCCGAAGTGATGGGCATGAAGGTGGATATGAACGAGCTGTACGGCAACCTCTACCGCAAGGCATTGGAGGGAGACGACGACTGCGGCGGCCTGCTTGCTTACAACTACTTCTCCGGCGAGCATGTGACTGGCTTTAACGAGGGACGTCCGCTGTTTGTGAGAACGCCTGACGCGAAGTTCAATCTGGCGAACTTTATGAGAGTGCATCTGTTCACCTCTCTGGGCGCGCTCAAGACCGGCTTTGACATTCTTTTCCAGGAAGAGAAAGTGGAAGTGGACGAGATCTTAGGGCACGGTGGTCTGTTCAAAACCAAGGGCGTAGGACAGAGCATCCTTGCGGCGGCAATGAACGCACCCGTGAGCGTTATGGAGACAGCGGGTGAAGGCGGCGCATGGGGCATTGCGCTTCTGGCTTCCTACATGATCAATAAGGGTGCGGACGAGAGTCTGGCGGCATTCCTCGACAGCAAAGTATTTGCGGGTCAGAAGGGTGAGAAGCTGGAGCCTAAGGCATCCGATGTGGAAGGATTTAACAAGTTTATGAAGTTATACGGCGCGGGACTTGCGATCGAGAGAGCGGCAGTTGAATCTATGTAATATCAAAATCTGAGCAGAGTGAAATATATACAGGAGGTATAACATGTTAGAGGAACTGAAAAAACGTGTCTATGAGGCGAATATGCTGCTTCCGAAGTATGGACTTGTCACATTCACATGGGGGAATGTGAGTGAGATTGACAGGGAGAGCGGTATTTTTGCGATCAAGCCGAGCGGCGTGGATTATGACAAGCTGACGCCGGACGATATGGTACTTGTGGACTTGGAAGGCAATAAGGTGGAGGGCAAGTATAATCCTTCTTCTGATACAGCCACCCATGTGGAGCTCTACAAGGCTTACAAGGAGATCGGCGGCGTTGTACATACCCATTCTTCCTACGCCACAAGCTGGGCGCAGGCGGGCAGGAGCATTCCCTGCTACGGGACGACCCATGCGGATTACTTTTACGGGGATATTCCGTGTCTGCGTTGCCTGAATGAGGACGAGATCGCTGACGCTTACGAGAAAAACACGGGACTTCTGATTGTCAGCGAGTTTAAGAGAATGGATAAGGATCCGGTGGCGGTTCCGGCAGTGCTGTGCAAGAACCATGGGCCTTTCGCGTGGGGCAAAGACGCCCACGAGGCGGTGCACAATGCGGTTGTACTTGAGGAAGTGGCGAAGATGGCTTACCGCGCGGAGACGATCAATGCGAGAATCCAGCCCGCACCGCAGGAACTGCAGGATAAGCATTATTTCCGCAAGCATGGCGCCAACGCATACTATGGTCAGTAGTAAGCTGGCACTTTAAAAATGTTAGAAAAAGGCGACATATGCCGTTGAAATGAAGGAACCGATGTGCGATGATAATAGGAAAGGTATCGGCCCACACGGCATATGTTCGTAAATAGTAAAATGCCGGAAGTGGCACACATATTAAAATCAAATGGAGGGCAGCGATGAACAAATTAGAGTTGCAAAAAACAGCTAATGAAGTCCGCAAAGGGATTGTAACCGCCGTGCATGGCGCGAAGGCGGGACATCCGGGCGGATCTCTGTCGGCGGCAGACATTTTTACTTACCTGTATTTTGAGGAGATGAACATTGACCCGAAAGATCCCAAGAAAGCGGACAGGGACCGCTTCGTGCTTTCTAAAGGACACACGGCGCCCGGGCTTTATTCTGTTCTGGCAAACAGAGGGTACTTCCCGGTAGAGGATCTGCCTACTCTGCGGCATCTTGGCTCTTATCTGCAGGGTCATCCCTGTATGCAGGAGACGCCTGGCGTAGATATGTCTTCAGGCTCTCTGGGACAGGGCATTTCTGCAGCGGTAGGCATGGCGCTTGCGGCTAAGATGGACGGTAAGGATTACAGAACTTACACGCTGCTTGGTGACGGCGAGATTCAGGAAGGTCAGGTATGGGAGGCGTCCATGTTTGCGGGACACAGAAAGCTTGACAATCTGGTGGTGATCGTGGACAACAATGGTTTGCAGATCGACGGTAAGATCGACGATGTGTGCTCGCCTTACCCGATTGATAAGAAGTTTGAGGCGTTTAACTTCCATGTAATCAATATCGACGGCAATGACTTTGACCAGATCGATGCGGCATTTAAGGAGGCAAAGGCGACCAAGGGTATGCCTACCGCTATCATCTGTAAGACAGTGAAGGGCAAGGGCGTTTCCTTCATGGAGAACAATGCGGGCTGGCACGGCAAGGCTCCCAACGATGAAGAGTATGCGACGGCGATGGCAGATCTTGAAAAGATCGGTGAAGAGTTAGGAGGTGCAAACTAATGGCAGATGTAAAGAAAATTGCAACAAGAGAAAGCTATGGTAATGCACTTGCCGAGTGTGGTGCAGAATTTCCCAATCTGGTAGTGCTGGATGCGGATCTTGCGGGCGCGACCAAGACGGGCGTTTTCTTAAAGGCATTCCCGGACCGTCATATCGACTGCGGTATTGCGGAATGTAATATGACAGGTATTGCGGCGGGTCTTGCTACCTGTGGCAAGATCCCCTTTATCAGTTCTTTCGCTATGTTTGCGGCAGGACGTAATTTTGAGCAGGTTCGTAACTCAATCGGTTATCCTCACTTAAATGTGAAGATCGGTGCGACCCATGCCGGCATTACGGTAGGCGAGGACGGTGCAACCCATCAGTGTAACGAGGACGTAGCTCTGATGCGGACCATTCCCGGCATGACTGTTATCGTACCCTCCGATGATGTGGAGGCGAAGGCGGCGGTGAGAGCGGCGATTGAGATGGAAGGTCCCGTATATCTGCGCTTTGGCCGCGCGGCTGTTCCTGTAATCAATGACAAGCCGGATTATAAATTTGAGATCGGTAAAGGCGTTCTTCTGAGAGAGGGCACGGATGTGACGATCATCGCAAGCGGCATTACGGTTTCCTCCGCTCTTGATGCGGCGGAGATGCTCGCAGCGGACGGCATCAGCGCGGAAGTTATCAATATTCACACCATCAAGCCTCTGGATGAAGAGCTGGTGCTTGCTTCTGCAAAGAAGACTGGCAAGGTGGTTACAGCGGAGGAACACACCGTGATCGGCGGTCTTGGCAGCGCTGTCTGTGACTGTCTGTCCGAGAAACATCCCACACCCGTTCTGCGGATCGGTATGCAGGATGCTTTCGGTGAGTCCGGTTCCGCGAATGCGCTGGTAGAGAAGTACGGCCTGGACGGCAAGGGCATCTACGAGAAGGTAAAAGGGTTTGCGCGAAACTAAAGAGCAGTGCACAGACAGAGGTGGCACTGCGGAGGAAATAAAAATGGGTAAAAGAATTTTGTCTCCCTCCATTCTGGCGGCGGATTTCGCCAGACTGGGGGAGCAGATCAAAGAGGCGGACGAAGCCGGAGCGGAATATATACATATCGACGTGATGGACGGGGTGTTTGTACCATCCATTTCCTTTGGGATGCCGGTGATCCGTTCCATCCGTAAGGCGACGGACAGAGTGTTTGATGTGCATCTGATGATCGTCGATCCGGACCGGTATCTGAAGGAGTTCAAGGCGTGCGGTGCGGACAGCATCACTTTTCATCTGGAAGCCACGGACGAAGCGGAGGAGACCATTGATCTGATACGAAACCTCGGTTGCAGGGTGGGTATGTCGATCAAGCCGAAAACCCCTGTGGAGGCAGTCAGAAAATACCTGCGGAAGCTGGATATGCTTCTGGTGATGACAGTGGAGCCGGGATTCGGTGGACAAAAATACATTCCGGAATCTACGGAGCGTATCCGCAAAGTACGGGAGATGGCTGACGAGATGGGACTTGACCTGGACATTCAGGTGGACGGAGGCATCACGGTGGACAATGCGAAAATCGTGATGGACGCCGGCGCCAATGTGATTGTGGCGGGTTCCGCTGTTTTCGGAGGCAGCATTACAGAAAATGTAAAGAGATATCTGGCACAGTTCTGATTTGAAACGTATGGCGCAGTCTTTTAGACTGCGCCATTGACTTTGCGGGCTGCCTCCGCTTTTCCCAGAAGGTACAGGAAGACGATGGCAGGCACGCGCAGGATCGGGGTAGCCGTTTCGTGTTTTGTGATACCGAAATCGTTTATCTCTTTTGTAATTAAAAAGGCGTGGGTCACCTTTGTGCTTTTATCTTTACACAAGTCCACAATTGCATCTGTGGCAGGAATGTGGGAATTGCCGCGGTATTTGACTTCACAGAGAATTTTCTGCCGGGGCAGTTCTACCACCACATCGACTTCTTTCTGGTTGTCTCTGGCGTTTCTGAAATAGCCAAGCTGTGCGGGAGTGCCCTGATAGAAGGAAATCATGTGCTTATAGACAGCGGTTTCCACTACGGCTCCCAACTCGGTTTCATCTGACAGCACATCGTCAATCATCAGCACCGCATTCCGGATCGCGGCATCGGCAATAAAAATTTTAGGTTTCCCTTTTAGCGCTCCCTTGCTGCCTACGTTCATGGGCTTGGACAGATAGATGAGGTTGGACATTTCCAGAGCCTCAATATAATTGTCGATGGTGGAGACGGATATGTTTTCAAGCTCCTTTGCGGCCGTGGTCGCACTAAAAATTTCCGTGGTGTTCATGCATAAATATAAAAACAGCTTTTCTATCAGCAGAGGATTGCGGATATTAAACAGGGACAGCACGTCGCGTTTAATGACCTTATCCACCACATCTTCCCGGAGCATCCGCTGCGCGTACAGGTCGTCGCCGGACAGTACAAGCTCCGGGAAACCGCCGAGAGTCAGATATCGGTTGAAATGCGTCCGCAGAGTCAGAAACCGGCCAACCAGATCGCTGAGCTGGGCATGACTCATATCGGAAAGATCGCAGGGCTGTATGGTTTCTGAAGCCAGAGGGTCTTCCAGACCGAGTATCATACAATATTCATAAAAGGACATGGTGGGAATTTTCAAAATGTTCCATCTGCCTGTGCCGCTGTCGGCAGAGCCTTTTTCCAAAATAGGGCTTGCCGATCCTGTGGCAAGCATGCGAATATCCTTCCTGCTGTCATAAATCACTTTCATCCATAACTCCCAGTCATCCGTATATTGTATTTCGTCAAAGAAAAGATATTTCTCCCCCTCGATCGGATACATGGATTCGTAGACCGACAGTACGGTTTCTACGCTGACAAGCTTAAGGATTGGATTGTCAAATGAGACATACAGAATATTTCTCGGATTGACACCTTCATCCAACAGCCTGTCAATAATCTGGTATTGTATTGTGGTTTTGCCGACACGTCTCATACCCGAGAGGACAACGAAACGTCGGATGCTTGGATGCTTGAGCATTTGGAATGCCTCGTAATATGCCAGGCGTCTGAGCGGCTTCGCATCGTCTTTGACTTCGGAGAGCGATCTCCACCATGGGTTATACTGCCACAACACTTTTATAATTTTCTCCTCACCTACAATTGCCATGAGATACCTCCACTTATCTGATACAGGTAGTATTTGGGTGTAATACAGAAATATACCAATGAAACAAAATGACTATTTGCTAGTTATAGTATAATAACAGTATGAAAGTTTTTCAAGTGTATTATCAATACTTTTCGACTGTTATAGTATTATAATGTATAAATTGATGTCTTATTTGATGGTTATAACATAAAAACACACCGACTGTTTTCACGTTATACTATGGAAACAGTCGGTGCGTTTTTGCAATATAATATCGATTCTACCACATGTTTAAGAAACTATATTCTGGAGCCATACCCCTTTTTTAACCAATACAAATCCAATCACGCATTTGATCCAGTCACCCATCTGTACAAAGGCATATACCGCGGCAACAGGCAGAACCGTGTAGCGGCTGAGCGCAAAGGCGATCACCACGCTGACACACCAGATGAAGACACTGTCGAAAAGAAAAGTGATAATCGTTTTGCCGCCGGAGCGCAGTGTAAAGTAAGAGGCGTGCAGAAAGGCGTTCTGCGGCATAAAGACGGCGGTAAGCATAATAAAGTATGTTGCCAGTTTTCTTGCTTCGTCGTTTGTGTTGTAGAGCAGCGGGAAAAACTGCGCCAGTAAAAGCATGACTGCGGCGATAAGCACGCAACTGAAAACGGAAAAGGCGATCATCTTATTATCCGTATCTCTTGCCTCTTTCATTTTACCCGCGCCCAGAAGCTGACCGACAATGATTGCGACAGATTCACCCAGTGCGATAAATACGATGTTAAATACATTGTTAATCGTATTTGAAATATTGAGTGCGGCAATCACGTTTAATCCCCGGATAGAATAACACTGTGTCAGCATAGCCGTTCCGGCAGCCCAGAGCGTTTCGTTTAAAAGAAGCGGCATACCCTTGGTTATAATTTTTATCATAAGTGAGGCCGGCACTTTTAATGTGACGTAAAGTCCTTGGACAAAGGGATGATCCTGTGCGTGACGGTGCGTATGTATCAGCACGATAGCGCATTCGACAAAGCGGGAAATAATAGTGGCGATTGCAGCGCCCTGCACGCCCAAAGCCGGCATACCGAATTTGCCATATATTAATATGTAATTCAGAACCAGATTGACAAAGACTGCGATTACGCCCGCTTTCATGGGAAGAATTGTCTTTCCACATTCCCGCAGCGTGCTGGAATAAACCTGGACAAGCATAAAAGGAATCAGACCGGGAAGCATAATCTTTAAATATTCTCTGCCATAACGTAAGGTGGCCGCCGCACTTTCGACACTGCCATCCCCCTGCAGATACAATGTAATCAGTGGATCGCCGGCAGACAGCAGGAGGACTACCGTAAAAAGTGTAATCAAAGAAACCATCCATATTTTAAAGCGGACAGTCTGTCGGACGCCTTCCTGGTTTTTTTGTCCGAAATACTGCGCAGTAAAAATACCTGCGCCGGATACGCCGCCGAACAGGCAGAGATTATAGACAAAAAGAAGCTGGTTTACAATGGCGACGCCAGACATTTGTTCTGTGCCAATCTGCCCGATCATAATATTGTCCAAAAGACTCACGAAATTTGTGATACCATTCTGGATCATAATGGGAACGGCGATGGCGAGAACCATCTTGTAAAAGTTTTTGTCTCCGATAAATTTGTGTGGTGTTTTTTCTAAAAGTCTCATTTTACCATTCTACAGTATCTATGTGGGGTTTGCAACTCGTTTTTTGGGGAGTTTCAAGTGTATCCGGCGCTGGTTTTTACTGTTGTACGCGGGAATGAAAATGAACAAAATGTTGATTTTTCTGCAAATTCCGTCTTGCCATTAAATGAATGATGAAATATGATGAAATAAGCGAAAATGCACAAATTCTAAAAGGTTAAGGATGGGAGGAGAATCATACATGGAATTCGAAAATTTGACGAACTGCGAAGAAATGGTAATGAAAACTGTGTGGGATGCTGAAAAAGAGCTTGATCTGGCGCATATCACGCAGAGGGTGAATGAGACGTATCATAAAGAGTGGAAACCGCAGACAGTTTCCACTTTTTTGGCTCGGCTTGTCAGAAAAGGGTATTTGAAAAACTACAGGAAAGGCCGGGTATTTTATTATCAGATACTTGTCCAGCAGAAGGAGTATCTGGGGGAAATGGCGGAGCGGTTTGTTGAGTTCTGGAAACAGGAAAATGTGGATGTTTTTCTGGCGGCTTTGGAGAAACGTTCTGCTTTTGGCTGATTGTGCAAACTATTAGAAAATATCAAGAATCGCAAGCGGGGTTTTGTTTTTCGTCCGGGTTGTAATTTTGGGTAAAGTACGATAAAATGATAAGAAGACAGCAAAGGAGTCACTGATCGTTTTGGAGATACCGTATGAAATCAGAAGTGCATACCGGAAAGAATGGGAGGATGCCATGTCATTGGCGTGGCGTACTTTTATGAAGTTTGAGGCGGACGTCTATTCGCCCGAAGGTGTGAAGAATTTCGAGAATTTTATTACGGATTCGACGCTTTACAGAATGTTTGTCATGGGTGCTTACCAGATGTTTGTGGCGCTGGACGGGAAGAAGCTTGTGGGTATGCTCACGCTTCGGGACAGGGTTCACATCTCCCTGTTGTTCGTGGATGAAAAATACCACAGAAGGGGCATCGGGCGGGCTCTGATCCAATATATGGCGAATTATCTGCTGACGGAACTGCAGGAAACCCGCGTGACTGTTAATTCCTCACCTTACGGGGTAGAGTTCTATCACAGGCTGGGATTCCGGGATCTGCGGCCGCAGGAGAAGAGGGATGGTATCATCTATACGCCGATGGAGTTTGTGCTATGACGGAATCGGAGACGGAGGATATTTATGGAGTATATTAGGAGCAAAGATATTTATCTGTTAATGCGGGATATTCTGAAGCTGATTAATCCTACTCTGATGGAGCATGGGTCAAGAGTGGCTTATATTGTCTACAAGATGCTTCGGGAAGAAAACAGATACGAGGAGTTTGAGCTGGCAGATATCGTTATGGTTGCGACGATGCATGATATCGGCGCGTATAAGACGGAAAAATCCAGGCTCAATGATATGCTGCAATATGAGACAAGAGACAGTATGACACATTCCATTTATGGGTATTTGTTCTTTAAATATCTGTCTCCGGTGCCGGATATGTCAAAAGTTCTGATGTACCATTGTCGTGATTATGAGAAGCTGCAGACGGTGGACTACGAGTACAAGGATGTGGCGGCTTACATTAATATTGCGGAGAAGATAGACATTTACGCCAATACCATGGGTGCGCAGTTTGATCCCCGCATGTTCCAGAAGCAGGCAGGCACCAAACTTTCAGCCACAGGGCTTGATCGCTTTTATCAGTGTGACGCGAAGTATAATATTCTGGAAAAGCTTAAGGATGGTTCTTATAAGGAGGAACTGGACGAGATCGCTGAGTATATGATCTTTTCCAATGAAGGTAAAAAGACTTTCATGGATATGCTGATTTACTGTATGGGTTTTGTCAGGGAGAGCATGGTGCTGGATACAGTTACCACGATCTGCATCTGTGGTGAGATTTCTGCCCGCCTGTTCCTTCCCGATCAGGAGAGGGAGATGATTTACTATGCGGCCCTTCTCCACGACCTTGGGATGCTTGGGATATCCCAGGATATTCTGCAGGCGCCCCGCAAACTGAAACCCGAGGAGATTAAGCATGTCCGCACGCATGTGGGCATTACACAGGAGAAGCTGATACATAAGGTGGATGAAGATGTGGTGGCGATCGCGCTGGCACATCATGAGAGAGGAGACGGGAATGGCTATCCCAAACGCCTGACTGACAAGCAGATCAGTCTCCAGCAGGGTGTACTGCAGGTGGGGGACGTAGTCAGCGCCCTTGTAAACAAGCGGAGTTATCGTGATGCCGTATCGAAGCAGCAGGTTCTCCGGTTTCTGAACGATGAGGTTGAGAAAAAACGTTTTAAGAAACAGCCGGTCATGGTACTGGTGGAATCTTATGATGAAGTTATGGAGCATGTCAGGAAGGAAACAGCCAGAATCCTGAAGATGTATCAGACCCTTAATATGCAGTATCAGCAGGTAAGTACGAAATATAAAATTTAGATAGTATGTTTTTTTACATATTTCTACGTTTCATATGGATTTTCCTGCCCTGGTGATTTATAATTATAACTGAGTAAACTTCTGGAGTGAATGACGTGGGTAAATTTTTTGATATGGATAGTCCCTTTATGCGGGTTTTAAACCGCGTGGGGGATCTTATGATTATGAATTTTTTGATGATTCTCTGCTGTATTCCCGTGATAACCGTTGGTGCGGCTTATACGGCGATGCACTATGTGCTGCTTAAGATCGTGCGCGGGGAAGAGGGGTATCTGATCAAGGGTTTTTTTAAATCCTTTAAGGAGAATTTCAGGCAGGCTACCATCATATGGGTGCTGATGCTTCTGGTAATCGGGGTCTATGTGGGGGATTCGTTGATTTTTAACTATTCGGGACTGACTTTTCCGAAAGCGCTCGTAGTCGTGGTGGTGGCGGTGGCTGTTCTGCTTTTGCTGGCGGCGGTCTATGTTTTCCCGCTGCAGGCGAGATTTGAAAATACAGTGAAGAACACGCTCAAAAATGCGATGATACTGGCTTTTGCCAATCTGCCAAAAACACTGTTGATGGTGGGATGCTATA
Source organism: uncultured Lachnospiraceae bacterium (assembly GCA_949472775.1). Lineage (GTDB taxonomy): Bacteria > Bacillota > Clostridia > Lachnospirales > Lachnospiraceae > UBA3282. The sequence goes on along the minus strand of CASWVG010000007.1, from coordinate 20,293 downwards.
TAATTCCGATTGTGATCGCGTACTTTTCGAGTTATGCGCTCCTGTTTGTTTTCATGTTCGGCATCTCAGCACCGGCTTACGCGGCAGCCTGGATTTACAGCGGTATCTTTAAGAAACTGGAACCAGAAACAGAGGAAGTCTCCGATATGGACTTTTCTCTGAGAATTGATGAGGGGAATCAGGAAATCGATGGATAATCAAAACAGGTCTAGTGTGTTACAGTGGCTAATTCCGACGGGCATCATGATGGTGGTCGTTGTTGCTATGTTGCTTAGTTTTTCAGCGAAAAGTAATAAAGAGGCGGAGACGGCGGTTTCTAAGACGCTGATTGCTTCGGCGGAGGGGTATGGAGAGCGTTTTTTGCATGAGCTGCAAAAGGTTGGTAAGGTTGGGGAGACAACCAGTGAAATATTCGAGAAAATTGGGACAGACGACAGTGAACGCATGAAGGAGATGCTTGGAATTGCGGCGAAGTGTGCGGATGTTAAAAAAGTCATTTATTGCACCTCGGAGGGACAGGCAGTAGACCAGACGGGAGCATCGTTTGATGTCGGGCAGGAACCCTGGTTTGCGGAGGCGCTTGTAGGTGAGTTTCCTTATGTATATGTGGGTGAGGAGCAGTCTGTCGTTGTGATAGAATGCATTGGACAGAATGCGGAGTATGGGTATCTGATGCTTTATTATCCGATGGAACGGTTTGCGGATATGCTGCTGCAGTCGGGCTATGATTCCATAAGCTTTCTTGTTGTTGTAGATCTGGAAGGCAATATACTGGGTGTGAGCGGAGCGGAGACGAACGCCTGCGTGCAGAAGGGAAATATCTTTTCGGCGATAGAGGCGGAGAACAAGGAGAATGCCAGAACGATCCGCAACCGGCTGAGTAACAGTGCGCGGGGAAGCGTAGACATACAGACGGGCAAACAGAACCAGGTTCTGACTTCCGTACCACTTGGGACGAACAGGTGGAGTCTGATACTGGGCGTCAGTGAGGCCTATGCGGAGAGGCAGGCAAATTATATCAGAAAGAATACGAGAGACATGGTTTTTGCACTGGCTCTTACGATTGTCGTATTTTTCTGTGTTGTTATGGTGATCAATATTGTAGGAAAGATACGAAGCAATAAGAAGAAAAAAGAGCTGGAAGATAAGGCGGATACCGACCTTTTGACCGGATTGAACAACAAACTTGCCACGGAACGTAAGATTAAGGATTATATGGCGAAGTATCCGGATAAGCAGGCGATGATGTTTATGGTCGATATTGATAATTTTAAGAAGATCAACGATACCATGGGTCATGCTTTCGGCGATGAGGTGTTGCGTTCACTGGGAACCCAGATCGGGGCGATTTTCAGGGCAAGCGATATCATAGGCCGTGTGGGCGGCGATGAGTTTATGGTATTTCTGAAGGATGTCGGGACGGACGAGGCTATATTGAAAGAAGCCAGGAAAATGGAGACTTTCTTTAAGCATTTTCAAGCCGGCGAATATGTAAAGTATAAAGCGACGGCAAGTATCGGTGTGGCGGTGTTCCCGCAGGAGGGCAACGACTTTGAGACGCTTTATAAAGCGGCCGATCAAGGCGTATATAAAGCGAAGAAGCGTGGAAAAAATCAGCTTGCGTTTTACCGGGACAGGGGGTCGGCGGAGAGCGACGCGCCGTCTGATGTGACGGAAGAATAAACAGCTGTGATGTGTAAGAATAAGAGAGAAAACGGAGGGACGGATAAAAACCGTCCTTCTTATTTTATGCACATATTAGGATCGGTAACCTGTCTCTTTGTCTGAGGAAAAATTTACATTGACATATACCCCGTAAGGGTATACAATATTTTCACCAGATAATGAGATGTTGTAATAAAACGACTCGGTTTGCAAGAATTATTACTTAAATTCACAGAAACAGGAGAAAATACATGAATGAGGAAAGAACAGCCGCGGGCGATGTCTGTGCCTGCTGTCGGAGCAAGAGCACACCAAGGGACGCGGGAGAACAGAAAAAGTTACAGAACCGTATCAACCGGATTATAGGTCAGCTAAAAGGGATTCAGGGAATGATCGAAGAGAACCGCTACTGCGGTGACGTTCTGATACAGATCGGTGCGGTGGAGAGCGCGCTCCAGAGCCTTGGCTATGTGATTCTGGAGGAGCATATGATGACTTGTGTGGCAGATGGTGTGCAGCAGGGGAACACGGAGATTCTTGTGGAAGCTATGGAGCTGATGAAAAAACTGAAATAACAATTAAGGCTCAATCAAGGGATTTGCTTTGTGGACCCGGCGGGCTGAGAATGAATGTTAATTGGGAGCTGAGTATGAAAACAGAAAAGTTTAACGTGACGGGCATGACATGCGCCGCCTGCAGTGCGCATGTGGAGAAAGCGGTGCGCGGTGTTGATGGCGTCGATACGGTCAGTGTGAACTTGCTTATGAATAATATGGTGGTCTCCTATGGAGAGAGTGTCACGGTGGATACAATTTGCCGCGCGGTGGAGAAAGCCGGGTACGGCGCGACTCCCGTCAGCGCAGGTGGCATGTCCCGGACTAATGCGGGCAACTTGGAGAACCAGAACGATGCGGCGGGGCGGCGGGGTGATATGTCGGATGCCTTTGTGGACCACGAGACGCCCGGACTGCGGCGCAGGCTGGCTGCCTCCCTCTTTCTTCTGATTCCCCTTATGTATGTGTCCATGGGGCATCTGATGTGGAGCTGGCCCGTGCCGGAAGGATTTGCCGGAAATCCTTGGGCGATTGCCTTGTATCAGCTTCTGCTGACCGGGCTTGTGATGGTCATTAACCAGAAATTTTTTATAAACGGTTTTACAGGACTGATCCGTCGTGCGCCGAATATGGACACTCTGGTAGCGCTTGGGAGTGCGGCGGCTTTTGTGTACAGCGCCGCGGTCATGTTCCGCATGGGTGCCGCATATGGCGCAGGCGACATGGAAATGGCAGCGCACTGTCTGCACGACATGTATTTTGAATCGGCGGCTATGATACTTACCTTGATTACGGTAGGTAAGATGCTGGAGGCCTATAGCAAGGGCAAGACGACGAACGCGGTCAGGAGTCTGATGGATCTTGCGCCGAAAACCGCCCATGTGATCCGCGACGGCGTGGAAGTGACGATAGATGCGGATGAAGTGGCGGTGGGGGATATTTTTATTGTAAAACCCGGCGAGAGCATTCCTGTGGACGGCGAGGTGACAGATGGCGAGAGTGCGGTGGACGAGGCGGCGCTCACGGGCGAAAGCCTTCCTGTGGATAAAGGGATAGGGGACAGGGTCAGCGCTGCGACACTGAACCAGAACGGTGCGCTGACCTGCGTGGCGACGCGGGTGGGTGGTGACACGACCCTGCGCCAGATTATAGATATGGTGGAAAATGCGGTGGCGACGAAAGCGCCCATTGCACAGGTTGCGGACCGGGTGTCCGGCGTTTTCGTGCCGGTGGTGATTACGCTTGCCCTCATCACGGGCGCGGTCTGGCTGCTTGCGGGGGCGGGTGTGGGAAAAGCGCTCTCCTACGCGATCAGCGTGCTCGTGATAAGTTGTCCCTGCTCACTGGGACTGGCGACGCCCGTGGCGATCATGGTAGGGAACGGCAGAGGCGCGGGGCAGGGTATTCTCTTTAAAAATGCGACGGCGCTGGAACAGACTGGCAGGACAAATTTTGTGGTGCTGGATAAGACGGGAACCGTGACGGAGGGGAAACCGCGCGTGACGGATATCTGTCCGGCAAAAGGTGTCTCCGCTGAGGAACTTCTGCGGGCAGCGGCTTCTCTGGAAAAGAAAAGTGAGCATCCTCTTGCGAGGGCGATCTGTGAACGCGCGGAGGAAGAGGGGATTACACTCAGCGAGGCAGCGGATTTCAAAGCGCTTCCCGGATGGGGCGTGGAGGGCGTGCTGAGGCGGCTGCCCGGCAGTACTGAGGAAAGCGCGTCGCCGGGAAGCCTGGCCTGCGGGACGGAGAACAGAGAACACGGACTTTGCGCAAGCGGCGGTATGGGCGGCCAGAACGGGGTTTTGGCGCTGGGTGGAAAGGCGGCGCTGCTTCAGGAACGGGGACTGATGACGGACGCGCTTGGACGGCAGGGCGAGGAAATGGCAAAAGAGGGAAAAACGCCGCTCTATTTTGCGGCGGACGGTACTTTGCTTGGCATGATTGCCGTGGCGGATGTGGTGAAGCCGGACAGCGCACAGGCGGTTGACGAACTGAAAAACATGGGTATCCATGTGATCATGCTGACGGGGGACAACCGGCGCACGGCGGAGGCTGTCCGCCTGCAGGTTGGGATAGATGCTGTGGTTGCCGATGTTCTGCCGGGGGATAAGGAAGCGGTAATTAAGCGGCTCTCCGGGTATGGAAAGGTGGCGATGGTCGGGGACGGAATCAATGATGCGCCCGCCTTGACGAGAGCTGACGTAGGAATTGCCATAGGCGCAGGGGCGGATGTGGCTCTGGATGCGGCGGACATTGTTCTGGTCAAGTCAAAACTGACAGATGTGTCGGCAGCAGTGCGTCTTTCCAGGCAGGTTCTGAAAAATATTCACGAAAATCTGTTCTGGGCATTTTTCTATAACTGCATCGGGATTCCCGTCGCGGCAGGCGTGCTTGTACCGATCACCGGGCTTTCACTAAATCCCATGTTTGCGGCGGCTGCCATGAGCCTGTCCAGCTTTTGCGTAGTTACGAACGCTCTGCGGCTGAATCTGTTTTCCGTCCGCAGCCCGGCGAAAGACAGAAAAGCGTATATGGTTCCTATGCCGGATCTGACAGACGATTCTGTGCGGGTGGAACAGACGGACGACCATGTGGACGGCATAAAATACGGGACAGAATGTCCGGAGCCAGACTGCAAGGCTGATCACTGGAAAAACAGCAGGGAAGATAGTTGGAGAATAAGAAAGGAGAACGAGAGTATGGTTAAGGTATTGGATGTAGAGGGTATGATGTGCGCAAAGTGCCAGGCACATGTGCAGAAAGCACTGGAGGGCGTTGCCGGGGTGACGGCTGTGGAGGTCAGTCTGGAGAACGGGACAGCAACAGTGACGATGGAAAGTGAGATTGGTGAAGAGATCCTTGCAGGCGCTGTGACAGAGGCGGGGTACGAAGTGAAAGGGTGCCGGACAGCGTAAAACGGTATGGATGGATTGCCCTGTAATCGCCCGGCGCGGTGGCTGTTGAAGTGCCGCGCCGGTGCTGCACAACCGTCGATTTGCAGATGTTTAGGCAAAATGCACAGGAAAGTGGTACATTCTTAGTCAAATTGCCGTGCGTCTTAAAAAAAACTTAATATTGTAAGCAAAATCTACAATCGGGAACGAAATCTTTGTGGAATAGTGGTATAGTAAAGGAAACGAAAGTCCGTTATACTAATTTACAGAATTAATCGTCCGGGAAACGATTTCCGGGGGCGAATAGAAACTAAAAAAATACAAATAATTTTAGGAGGCAATCATGGCAAGTTTATCTTTAAAGAATGTCTGCAAGGTATACCCTAATGGATTCGAGGCAGTAAAAGATTTCAATCTTGAAATCGCGGATCAGGAGTTCATCATTTTCGTAGGTCCTTCGGGCTGCGGTAAGTCTACTACACTTCGTATGATCGCTGGTCTGGAAGATATTTCTTCCGGTGAGCTGAAGATCGGTGACAGAGTGGTGAACGATGTAGAGCCTAAGGACAGAGATATCGCGATGGTATTCCAGAACTACGCTCTGTATCCGCATATGTCTGTATATGATAACATGGCATTCGGTCTTAAGCTGAGAAAGGTTCCGAAGGATGAGATCGATAAGATGGTTAAAGAGGCAGCGAAGATCCTTGATCTGACAGCTCTCCTTGATCGTAAGCCGAAGGCTCTTTCCGGTGGTCAGAGACAGCGTGTGGCTATGGGTCGTGCAATCGTTCGTAACCCTAAGGTATTCTTGATGGATGAGCCGCTGTCCAACCTGGATGCAAAACTTCGTGTACAGATGCGTGTTGAGATTTCCAAGCTGCACCAGAGACTGGGCACCACCATCATCTACGTAACACATGACCAGACAGAGGCTATGACCCTTGGTACCAGAATCGTTGTTATGAAGGATGGCGTGGTACAGCAGGTTGATACTCCTCAGAACTTATATCAGAAACCTCAGAATCTGTTCGTAGCTGGATTCATGGGTTCACCGCAGATGAACTTCCTTGACGCAGTTGTAGAGAAGAACGGTGATACGGCTAACCTTAAGGTTGCTGGCCAGACCATTCCGTTACCGCCTGCTAAATCCAAGAAGCTGATCGACGGCGGTTATGTAGGAAAGACAGTTACATTCGGTATCCGTCCTGAGGATGTATATGATTCCGAGATGTTTATCGAGACTGCTAAGTGCGTATTCGAGTCTACCATTAAGGTTTACGAGCTGCTTGGTGCAGAAGTTTACTTATACTTCGATCTCGCTGAGTTCCCGATTACCGCGAGAGTGGATTCCCGTACGACAGCAAGACCTGGTGATACAGTTAAGTTTGCTTTCGACGTTGAGAAGATCCACGTATTTGACAAAGAGACAGAGCAGACCATCACGAACTAATAAAGACAACTGTAGGGGAGGGAGGCGTAAGCACCCCTCCCTTTTGTATGTAATATGGGTAACGGAGGAAAGATTGAAAAATTACATTAATATGCTGATTTTTCAATTGTGGGTTTGTGCCGGAGCCACAAACCCGGTGATCGCGGATGAGAGATCGCCTACGCGAATTTCTCGTTGCGTACCGTCGCAAAATGATGCTCCGACGCGGAGGAGATATGATTTCAAGTCAGATTATTAAGGCGAGTATAGAGGAACTTTCAGCGATTTCCAAGGTTTCCCTTGCGGTGTGGGACCCGGAGGGAAAGGAGATTACGGCGACTTTTGAGACAGACGATATTTCTCCGTCGCTGATCACTGGTTTTGTGGACTCTCCCGCTGACAGTCAGGTGATCGGGGTGCACCATCTTCTTAAGGTTCTGGATGAGGAGGAGGTACTTTTTGTCCTGGACGCAAAAGGTGGCAGCGAAGATACTTATATGATCGGCAGGATCGCGGTCAGCCAGCTTCAGCATTTGATTGTAGCTTATAAGGAGCGGTATGACCGCAATAACTTTTTCCAGAATCTGCTGTTGGATAATATGCTTCTGGTGGATATTTATAACCGGGCCAAGAAACTGCATATAGAAGCGGTGGTTCCCCGCGCGGTGTTTTTGATTGAAACGGATAAAGAAAAAGATGGCACGGCGATGGAGCTTTTGAACGGTATGTTCACAGCGCAGGTTGGCGACTACATCACAGCAGTTGATGAGAGCAATGTGATTCTGATTAAGGCGCTTGCCCTTGAGGATGGTTATGAGAGGCTGGAACAGATCGCTGACACGATTGCGGATATGATGAACATGGAGGCAATGCTTAATGTGCGTGTGGCCTATGGCACGATTGTAGAAGAGCTTAAAGAAGTGTCGAAATCATATAAGGAAGCCAAGATGGCTCTTGACGTGGGGAAAATCTTCTATGCGGAGAAAAATGTGACGGCCTATAATATGCTTGGAATCGGCCGTCTGATTTATCAGCTCCCGATTAATCTGTGCAGGCTTTTTATAGATGAAATTTTCGGGTCAAATGTGCCGGCAGAACTGGACGATGAAACCTTGACGACGATCAACAAATTTTTTGAGAATAACCTTAATGTTTCTGAAACATCAAGGCAGCTTTATGTGCATCGGAATACTCTGGTGTATCGGATTGAGAAGCTGCAGAAGAGTACAGGACTGGATATCCGTGTCTTTGATGACGCGCTGACATTTAAGATTGCACTGATGGTAGTAAATTATATGAGGTATCTGGATTCGTTAGATTATTGATGCAGATAAACCGGGTCATAAGGAGGCAGGGGCAGGATTGCATGTTTGCATGTGAGACTGTCCCTGTTGTTTTATATTAGGTTCTATTCTGGCACAGAGACGCATATATATGAACAGAAGGATTATAAATCTGTAATTTGCGCCGTCTGGCTGCCCGGGCGCTCCGGAATGGAGGTTATTATGTATCAGAAGGAAATTATATATTTGGGTTTGTATAAGGATGGAGACCGCCTGGGGAGCGCGGGCTTTCTCAAGGTAGAAAAACGGGACAAGGACGGGAACCTCTCATTGGTAGTCAAAAATGTACCGCATTCCATAAACGGGAAATATCCGGTGCGCTATTACAATGGCTCTGACTGGAAAGAAGCGGATGGCATTATAGTGCGGGAAGGTGAAGGACAGTGGGAAAGGCAGGAGCCAGATACTCTGGAACAGGTCCGGCTGCAGATTATACTGCCGGGCGGATATCTGGTGGAGGGTGCCAGTAAGGATGCCACGAGACAGACGGCTGCCGTGAAAGAGGAGGAGAAGAGGGAACGGCTTTCAGATGCAGAGACGCGCACAGAGCAGGAACGGCCGGATGCCGTGGAGCCGGAGCAGGACTTGCGGGAGCAGGCAGAGTCCCGGGGAGAGGCCGTTGCTGTTTCCGTCGAACCGTATGTATCTTCGCAGAAGAGAGCTGTTGTAGCAGAGCAGGCAGAGCAGGAACGGTCTGCCGCCGCAAAACCTGTGGTATACGCACCAGAGCGACATGTCGATGCGGAACCGCCTGTGTCCCTGCCGGAGCAGCAAAAAATAGAACGCATTGTCGTGCAGAGGCAGGGTGGCAGGGTGAGCCACACTGCCATGGAGCAGCCGCAGAAGCCGCTGATGGCAGATACCCTTGCCATAGAAGGATTAAAAGAAGATAAGTGGGAGCAGATTCTGGATACATATGATAACATCCATCCTTACGGTGACGAGCGCATCTATGTGAAACTGGAGCCGAAGAATTTTATCATTCTGTCCGGGAAATATCAGCATCTGGTTAATAACAGCTTTTTGCTGCACGGATTTTATAATTATCGGCATGTGATTTTAGGAAAAGAAGGAGAGGCGTATTATCTGGGGGTTCCCGGTGTTTTCTATGAGAGAGAAAAGATGGTGGCGGTGATGTTTGGTTTTGAAGCATTCGAGTGCGAAAGCGGCGAGTCGAAGGCGGGCGAGTTTGGGTATTATCTGAGAAAGGTAGAGCTGTGACGAACGATTCCGGCTGTAGGGAAAGCATTTGGCGGCTTTACCTTTTTGGCGGCAGCGAAGCGTGTGAAAGAAGTATGTGAGCGGCATGTCAGAGCCCCTCACAGTCGAAAGCGGGAATAAAACTTTCCGAGGCTGTTTTCCCCTCCTGGATAAAGCCGTTTTCGATGCCGATACGGATGGCGTAGTCGACGATTTTTTCATATTCTCCGTTTGTTATCCGTCGGTTCAGTGCGGGTATTCCGGAAACCTGTGAAAGAGGCGTATACTGGTTCATAATACTGACATATATGTCGTTTTTAAAGGTTTCATGAAGAAACCGGAGTATCCGGCGGCTGTCTTTGCCGCAGCCGGGTAAAAGCAGATGGCGAACGATTACACCCCGTTGCATCAGAGAATCTTCTCCGGCCTCAAAAACAGGAGCGCCGACCTGGCGAACCATTTCGGTGATGGCAGCGGCGGCTGTTTCAAAGTAATCCGGCGCGTGGGAATAGTTTTCGCTGAGTGTGGTATCAAAGTATTTCAGATCGGGAAGGTAAATGTCGATCAGTCCTTCCAGCCTGCGGAGCGTTTCCACCTTTTCGTAAGCGGAAGTATTATAAATAACAGGGATGGAAAGTCCCTGTTTTTTTGATGTTTCCAGTGCGGTTATAATCTGTGGAACAAAGTGGGCAGCTGTAACGAGATTGATGTTATGTGCGCCTTTTTCCTGGAGTTCCAGGAAAATTTCTGGCAGATGGGTAACTGTGATCTCCCGGCCTGATTTTCCCTGCGCAATCTGGTGGTTCTGGCAGTATACGCAACGGAGATTACAGCCGCTGAAAAAAACAGCGCCGGAACCGTTTGTGCCGGACAGACATGGCTCCTCCCAGAAATGGAGGGCTGCTCTCGCAGCTACAAGCCTTGCGGTCTGCCCGCAGTATCCGGTTTCTCCGGCGCTTCTGTCAACGTGGCATTCTCTTGGACAGAGCGTACAGTCTGACAATTCCGGCCACATCTCAGTTTCATTGATTGTCTGTATTATTTCGCTCATTTTGATTTTACGTATAATGGGTTTAAAGCGGAAACCTTTAAATGCAAAACCGTGCGCTTTATGTCGAACCGTAACCCATGTACGTTACCTTTACAGTTAACTCCGCCAGGCACCCTCACGGCACATGAAAGGTTCCACTTAGTGCTGCTGTGTTCCCACCCTGACACGGTTCATGGATTCTCATTGCGTAAGACCCAAACTTCAACGCCACTTATAAAGGGCAGCTACGCAGACGCAGGCCCTCGATAAAGCATCACCCCCACTAGAGCGGATTGTGGGTACAGGACACCGCTAACGCCCCGGCTGCACGGAAACGGAGATGGAGGGATTCGAACCCTCGTGCCCCGGAGGGCTAACGCATTTCGAGTGCGCCCCGTTATGACCACTTCGATACATCTCCGTACGAATAAGATTATATGTTGAAATGTGAGCCTTGTCTACTGTTTTTTACTAAAATTTTTACGGAAATTTTTTTTATGTCCTGTATATAGGACATGTGGTAAAATATAATGATACAGAGGAAAACCTAGATTGAAAAATTGAACCCGTACTTTTATAGCCGAAAATGGCTAAAAAAGTCTTTTCAGTTGGGCGTCAGGTTTTTTATTTAGGGGTTCAGAGGGAAATGAAATATCCGCGCAGACGGAGCAGTCTGCGGTTTTCATGGAGGACGGCATGACGCAGGATGAGAAGTATATGAAGGAAGCCCTGAAGCAGGCGAAAAAGGCCTATGCTCTCGGGGAAGTTCCGATTGGCTGTGTGATTGTGTATCGGGATAAGATTATTGGCAGAGGATATAACAGGCGCAATACGGACAGGAATACGCTTGCCCACGCGGAGATTACGGCGATCAATAAAGCAAGCCGCGCGATGAAGGACTGGCGGCTTGAGGAGTGTACGCTCTATGTGACGCTGGAACCGTGTCAGATGTGCGCCGGGGCTATTGTGCAGGCACGGGTTACGGAGGCTGTGATTGGGGCCATGAATCCGAAGGCGGGCTGCGGTGGCTCCATCTTAAATATTCTGGAAATGCAGGAGTTTAACCATCAGGTGAGTGTGCGCCGGGGCGTTATGGAGGAGGAATGCCAGTCGATTTTAAAGAAATTTTTCCGGGAACTGCGGGAGAGAAATAAAATCGAAAAGCAGCAGCGGAGGGAAAAACAGGCTGATATGAACGAAACACCTTGACCGGGTTTTCCGCATTTACTATAATTATCTTAAACCGGAATGTCCAAATTGAGAAACAAAGATGGGGCCATGGGTATCACGGAAAAGGAAAGAGCAGATACAAAGATGGCTGCTTTATATATGAAATAAGGTTAATGATTACAGAGGGAGATAAGAAAGAACATACGGCAGATGCAATGGTAGAGCTACTGGATAAAATAGGAATGGAAAAAGACCCAAATTAGAACATAAAAATGTGGAAAGATAAGGAGGAAGCGTAATGAAAAGAATCGGAATGTTAACCAGTGGTGGAGATTGTCAGGCGCTAAACGCTGCTATGAGAGGTGTGGTGAAGTGTCTTTCATGCAGCAGTGAGGACGTAGAGATTTATGGTTTTCTGGATGGCTATAAAGGATTGATTTATGGAGATTTCCGGATTTTGACAGGGCACGATTTCGCTGGTATTCTGACGAAGGGCGGCACCATTCTTGGCAGTTCCAGAACTCCTTTTAAACTGATGCGGGAGCCGGATGAAAACGGGCTGGATAAGGTGGAGGCGATGAAACAGAATTATTACAAGCTGAAACTGGACTGCATGGTAATTCTTGGCGGCAATGGTACCCACAAAACCGCGAATATGCTCCGTGAGGAAGGGCTGAATGTCATTACGCTGCCCAAGACGATAGACAATGACTTATGGGGCACCGATATGACTTTCGGCTTCCAGAGCGCGGTCAACATTGCAACAGACTGCATTGACTGCATTCATACTACCGCTTCGTCTCATGGACGCATCTTTATCGTGGAAGTTATGGGACATAAGGTTGGATGGCTTACGCTCAATGCCGGTATCGCGGGTGGTGCGGATATCATACTGATTCCTGAGATTCCTTATGACATCGACAGTGTAATTAAGGCGATCAAAGCGCGTTCACAGAGAGGATCCCGTTTCACGATTATGGCTGTGGCAGAGGGCGCGATCTCCAAGGAGGACGCAAAACTTTCCAAGAAAGAATTAAAGGAGAAAATGAAGAATTATCCTTACCCTTCTGTTTCCTATGAAATTGCGGATAAGATTATGAAAAAGACAGGTATGGATGTACGTGTTACGGTTCCGGGTCACACGCAGCGCGGCGGAAGCCCCTGCCCTTATGACAGAGTGTTCGCTACCAGACTGGGCGCGGAAGCCGGCAAACTGATTCTGCAGGGCGAGTATGGGTTCATGGTAGGATATAAGAACAGAGAGATTGTGAGAGTGCCGTTAGAGGAAGTGGCAGGAAAACTGAAAATGGTATCACCTGATGCCACCATTGTCCAGGAGGCAAAGATGGTGGGTATCAGTTTCGGAGATTAAAATTTATGTCATATACAGCGCTTTATCGTAAGTTCCGCCCGGGCCGTTTTGAGGATGTCAAGGGGCAGGAGCATATAGTTACCACTCTGCAGAACCAGATTAAGGCGGACCGTATCGGTCATGCGTACCTCTTCTGCGGAACAAGAGGAACCGGTAAGACTTCCATAGCGAAAATATTTGCGCGGGCGGTGAACTGCGAGAACCCTGTGGAGGGGAGTCCCTGCGGGGAATGTGCGAGCTGTAAGGCGATTGCGGCGGGCGTCAGTATGAATGTGATCGAGATTGATGCCGCCTCAAATAATGGCGTTGACAACATCCGTGAAATTGTGGATGAGGTGTCCTATTCTCCAGCGGAGGGACGGTTTAAGGTTTATATTATTGACGAGGTGCATATGCTCTCCATCGGCGCTTTTAACGCGCTTCTGAAGACGTTGGAAGAGCCGCCCTCCTATGTGATTTTCATTCTGGCGACCACGGAGGTGCACAAGATACCGATTACCATACTTTCCCGCTGTCAGCGGTATGATTTTCGCAGGATTTCGATCGAGACGATCGCAGAGAGACTGCGGGAGCTGATGGAACAAGAGCAGGTGCAGGTGGAAGAGAAGGCGCTCCGTTATATCGCTAAAACCGCCGACGGCTCCATGCGTGACGCACTGAGCCTGTTGGATCAGTGTATTGCGTTTCACTTCGGGCAGGAACTGACTTACGATAAAGCGCTTGACGTTCTGGGCGCGGTGGATACGGAAGTATTCAGCAGACTTCTGCGCCATGTGATCGGACGCGAAGTGACGGGCTGTATCGGGCTTCTGGAAGAAATTGTTATGCAGGGAAGGGAACTTTCCCAGTTTGTAACGGACTTTACGTGGTATTTGAGAAATCTTCTGCTTCTGCAGTCTTCCGACGACATTGAGGATATTATAGATGTGTCTTCGGATAATCTGCTTCGCCTGAAGGAAGAGTCGGGGATGCTGGAGACAGAGACGCTTATGCGTTATATCCGCATTTTCTCAGAGCTTTCCGGGCAGATCAGATATGCGCCGCAAAAGAGAATACTAATTGAGATTGCACTGGTCAAACTTTGCAGGCCCGATATGGAACGAGATATCGGGTCTGTAGTGGAACGGGTCAGAGTAATAGAGGAACAGTTGGAAAACGGCGTTGTGCCTGTGGCGGCTGCGGAAACAGGGGGAAATGTTCCCACGCCTGTTCAGACGAAAGAACGGCAGCCTCTGCCAAAGGCGATTCCAGAGGATGTACAGGCGGTAGTAGAACGGTGGCAGGATATTGTGGCGAATGCGACTATGCCTATGAAGCTTTATCTGAAAGAGGCGCATCTTAGTCTGGGCGGAGACAGCCGGTTGATGGTGGTTGTGGAGGACGGTCTGGCCTCCGATTATTTTTTGCGGCAGGAAGGCCATAAGGAGCAGCTGGAGCAGATGCTGGCGGATATGACGGGCCGTGAGATTGATGTGACGGTGCAGACGGTGCCGGACAGGGAAACCTTTGAGCACAGTTATGTGGATTTATCACAGTTGATTCATATGGAGATAGTGGAAGAATAACGTAGGAAGAACTTCTAACCACTCACAGCAGGGGCTGCTTGCGGTGAAGTTCTGAATCCCGCATAGGAGAATGCTTGAAAGACAGCATGCTGTGCATATATATGATGTATGAAATATAGGAAAGGAAAATAGGGATAATGGCGAAACGAGGCGGATTCCCGGGCGGCGGAATGCCCGGCAATATGAGTAATCTGATGAAGCAGGCACAGAGAATGCAGCGTCAGATGGAGGAGAGCCAGAAAGAACTTGAAACAAAGGAGTTTACGGCGAAGGCAGGCGGCGGTGCGGTGGAAGTCACCGTGACAGGTAAGCGCGAGGTGACGAAGGTGAAACTTTCTGAGGAGGTCGTGGATCCGGACGATATCGAAATGTTGGAAGATCTCGTCATGGCGGCGGCAAATGAGGCGCTGCGTATGGCGGAGGAAGCCAATTCCGAGGTTATGAACAAGATGACCGGAGGGCTGGGGCTTGGCGGAGGACTGCCTTTCTAAACGGCCAGGGAAGCAGAAGGCTGATATTATTTAGGATTGGATGTTTTGAGCGCTGTGTACACATGCAGTAAGTGGAAGGGCGCGTGTATAGGCGGCGCAGCAAATGTGCAGTCCTGACGAAAGGTTGAGATTTTTCTGACATGGAACTTTACAGCGGACATATCAATAAATTGATAGAAGAGCTGGCGGGGCTGCCGGGGATTGGGCATAAGTCGGCGCAGCGCCTGGCTTTCCACTTGATCAATATGCCGCAGTCGCGGGTGGAACGGTTGGCAAAGACGATTGTGGAGGCAAAGGAAAACGTTCGTTACTGTCAGGAATGTTTTACCTTGACAGATAAAGAAATCTGCCCGGTCTGTGCAAACGCGAACAGGGATCACGGTGTTATCATGGTAGTAGAGAACGTGAGAGATCTGGCGGCTTACGAAAAGACGGGAAAATATACGGGAGTATATCATGTGCTGCACGGCGCGATATCTCCCATGCTGGGAATCGGACCGGGAGATATCAGACTGAAGGAACTGATGAAGCGGCTGGAAGGCGACGTCACGGAAGTAATTATCGCGACTAATTCTAGTCTCGAGGGAGAGACTACGGCGATGTACATCAGCAAGCTGATTAAGCCTACAGGAATCAGGGTGACCAGAATAGCCAGCGGTGTGCCGGTGGGGGGTGACCTGGAATATATTGACGAGGTGACGCTTTTGCGGGCTCTGGAAGGACGGGTGGAACTGTAATATGTCAGAGGTAGCATCGGCAGTCAGAAGTATTGTCCGGAAAATATGCCTTAATTATGGCAGATAGAATAGAGTATAAACGAAGGAGGGTATGGTAAGTGGGGATCGTAAAAGAGAAGTTCGGGACAATGAAAACGGGGGAAGAGATTTACCTGTATACATTGAAAAACAGAAACGGCCTGGAAGTAAAGATTACCAATATCGGCGCGGCGGTAGTGAGTCTTATGGTGCCAGATAAAGACGGGGAGTTTGCGGATGTGGTTCTGGGATTTGATAAGGGGGAAGATTATTTTTCAAACCCCAGCTTTTTCGGCGTGACCATAGGACCGAATGCAAATCGTGTCGGCGGGGCAGCATTTACTTTGAATGGAAAAGAGTATCATCTGCCCGTGAACGACGGACCTAATAATTTGCACAGCGATATGGATGGTGGTTATCATAAAGGGTTCTGGAAGGCGGAGGAAGACGGTGACAGTCTGAAACTTACGATTGAGGATAAGGATGGCGATTTGGGGTTTCCGGGCAACAAAAAGGTTACCATGATTTATACACTGACGGATGATAATGAGCTGAAACTCAAATACCATGCTACTTCCGATATGGACACACTGCTCAATCTGACGAACCATACCTACTTTAATCTGGCGGGACATGATTCCGGCAGCATAGAAGGACAGCTCCTGCGGCTGCATGCATCCAATTTTACGCCGGTGCTTCCTGGGGCAATTCCTACGGGAGAGATTGCACCGGTGGCGGGTACGCCTTTAGACTTTACTGAAATGAAACAGATTGGCAAGGATATCGGCGCGGACAACGAACAATTGAAACTGGTGCTTGGCTATGACCATAACTTTGTGATTGACGGAGCGGACGGCACGATGCGGGAGGTCGCGGAGGCTACGGATGAGAAGAGCGGACGCAGAATGAAGGTGTTTACCACTCTGCCAGGTATGCAGTTCTATGCCGGAAACTGTATTGCCGAACAGGAGGGAAAAGGCGGTGTGCATTATGCGCCCCGCACTGGATTCTGTCTGGAGACCCATTACTTCCCCGACAACATTCATCACCCGAATTTCCCGCAGGCAGTATTCGGACCAGGCAAGGACTATGAATCGGAGACGATATATCAGTTCTTGTAGAAGAGGTAACTTGTATATTAAAATAAGATATGAATAAAAGTGCCGCCGTGTGCAAAACATGGCGGTATTTTTTTCATGGACAGACAAAGAGGAAAATGGGTCCGGTCATCGCGAATGTCTGTAATCAGGACTGCTCATGAATCTGCTCATTTGCATAGAAGCTGTCATCCACCGCGCTTTACGCCATTTTTTTCATCAAAGATGTGGTATACTCGCCACAAAAGTAAAATATATAACAGGTGCGGGGGAAAAAGATGGAATCCGGGTTGTCAGTTTTTGGAAAAGATGAGAAAAAGAAATATTATATTTATGTGGAAGAATATGTCTTGTCATATTTAAGACGCGAGTCAGATTCGTTGGAACTGTCCGAGATTTATTTTTATGGCTCCCGTCACGACAATGGCAGGAAACTTTATGTTTACGGGGCGGGCCGAGACAGGGAAATTGCTGCATTCGCAGGATATGAGCCACTTTCCGAGCTGGTGTGCCGTCTTACACAGGCAGGCCCGGTATTTCTTGTCAGGGAACCAGACGGGGAATGCAGGGCAACCGGCTTTCAGGTTTTTTATGATAATAATGAAGCGATGCAGAATTATCTGCTGGAGTGGACAAGCAGTACTGGCAAAAGGCAGATTGCGGGAAAAAGCGTCGCGTCGGAGACACTGTCCGCCTCGGTGGCATTTCCGGAGGAAGAGAAAAAACGAATACCTCGCGGAGCCATGTCCATGCAGTTGTGCCTGATTCTGGTGGTGTTGGTGGCTATTGTGATTACCTCTGCGGATAGCTATGATAAAATGGAAGAATTGAACCGCTCCGCAAGGGAGGTTTTTTTTGCCATAGAAAATCAGGAGGCGGGAGAAATGGCAGACAACCGGTCAGAAGACACGGATTCTGGAGAAACGGTCGATGATCGGACACAGGACGTGGATTTCGACGAGGCAAAAGATGACCAGATAGGAGAAGTGACTTCTGATAGGATTGATTCCGACAAAACGGATCCGCCAGAAAAGCCGGAGAATGGGATGGAAGGTGATGCGGATTCCGCTGAACCCGCGGATGCCCCGGCTCGGAATGAGGATTCCGGCGGAAAAGCGGATGATCCGGTACAGACTATGGATTCCGATGCAGTAGGGGATGATTCCCCGCAGGCTGATAGCGCTGATGGAAAGAAGCCGATGGAGGAAAAGGAACAGGAGGGGGACGGATTGAAATCTGGGCAGGAGACTCCCGGACAGACAGACGGGGAGGGTACAATAGAGGAGAACGAGGAGGAAAATGAGGAAGCGCTTTCCAGAAGCATAACCAGATATTACGAGGTAGAGCAGGGGGACACTCTCTACACAATCAGCCAGAAGATTTACGGGGATATTTCGCGTGTGGAAAAAATCTGTGAAGTGAACCAGATTTCAGATCCCGATAAAATCCGTTACGGGCAAAGAATAATCCTGCCGTAGAAATGTAGTTAAGGCTGTGGTATAATGTACGCGTTGGCAATGCGCAGTGCGCGGACAGAGGGATAATTGGAGTGGGGAGGCTGCTTACCGAAACAATTATGCCCATGTCGGCATAGGGGCGCTAAGCGCTAGTAGCGCCTGCTCAGAACGGACCGAAGCAAAGCAAAGACACAGTCCGTGAGAGGGATGAAGCAAAGCGGAATTGAGGGTGCACCAAGCCCGGTACTGCGGCTGAGATTAGAATTTAAGGATACGGCAGATGGTAAATATCAGAGAATATTTAAAGAAAAAAGAAAAGCGTGATCAGGAACAAAAGCCGCCCAGAATCAGCTATCGGGAAAAGATCAAAAGCCATAAGTTTACTGTATTTTACAGGGTGACCCTTGTTCTGTTGCTTTTTGCGGCTGTAGGCGCTGTGGCTTTTATACAATGGCAGAACAAAGTTTATACGGAGAGCGTGGAACTCTCAAACGTGGAAATCAAGATTCCGGCCGACGCGCAGATGATGCCGTTTGCGTCACATCTTCTTACATACAGTAAAGACGGAATCAGCTGCATGGATACTAAAGGAAATGCGGTGTGGAACCAGACTTTTGAAATGCAGAATCCAATGGTGGATATCAATCAGAACGTGGTGGCGGTCGGTGATTATAACGGCAGGGAAATTTATGTGATGAACACAGAATCTGTGTTGGGAAATATTACAACTAACCGGCCGGTGCGTGATTTTTGTGTGTCTGCAGGCGGTGTAGTGGCGGCAGTACTGGATGACACAAATGTCACTTTGATCTGCCTTTATGACGCGAAGGGGAATGAACTCGTACGTTTCCGGACAACTATGAAAGAGAGCGGTTATCCGGCGGAGGTCTCTATTTCACCGAGCGGTGAGCTTGTGTGCGTTTCTTATTTATATGTAGACAGCGGACATATGAAATCCAGCGTGGCTTTTTATAATTTTGGCGCAGTAGGTCAGAACAATACGGACAATTATGTAAGTGGCTATGATTACATTGACAGGGTAGTTCCGTTTACGCGCTTTCTTGATAACCGTTCTCTCTTTGCAGTGTCTGACGACAGAATCATGTTTTTCGGTGGGGCGCAGAAACCAGTCAGCATAGCAGAGAAGCTGCTCGACGAAGAGGTAAGGGGCGTTTATTACGGGAGTGAATATGTGGGACTGGTTTTCAGCAGTAGGGAGACCGGCAGCAGATATCGGCTGGATGCCTACCATAAGTCGGGTGACTTTGTGTGTTCCATCGCGTATGATATAGAATGCAGAGACATTTTGTTCCATGATGATCAGATTATTATTTATAATGAATCCGACTGCCGGATCTATAACAGCAGAGGGATGGAGAAATATGCTGGGAAATTTAATAAAACGGCGTTGATGCTGATACCGCAGAAAGCCTCCTACACATATATGGTGGTGACGCCGGATTCCATTGACACAATAGAATTGAGGTAATTGTTCAGCACAGGCCTGAGTATTTACTGCCGGGGCTGTAATGGCATAGTGACCCCATTGTGGAAGACAATTTTAAATGGATTTTGCACCAGAACGGTGAAGGTACTGAACAGTTTCGATTTGAGATAAACCGGGTTGATATTATAATGAGACAGGAAATGATTACGTTTGCTTTTGCAGCGGTTGTGCTTTTGCTATTTATATGGAGAATACGGGGAGGGTATGCCTGTGGTATGATGCAGGAAGCCGTCAACCTTTTGTCGGGTGTAATTTCTATTGCATGTGTGGTGCTGGCTTTTCTTGCAATCACAAGTGTAATGAATAAATCAACACACATATTGACGGCGTGTATTATTGCACTGATTCTGCTTGGGATATTTTTTAAGCTGTGCCGATTGATTTTTGCGCCGCTTCTGGCGGTTGGCAGTATTTCCATAGTCAGTGGTATTAACAAACTATTGGGCGCGATCATGGGCGCTGCAGAAGCCTGTCTGTTAGCATATTTTTGCTACAAAGCACTGTCTCATTTTGAAATTTACGTGCTTTGAGCTTTCCTTTTAAAAATTTTTGAAAAAAATTCCTAAAAACCCGTTGACATCCAATTATTCATCTGCTATTATATGAAAGTCGCCTGCAGGAAATACGCAAAAGCAGGATGACACATAGAGAAAGAATGCTGAGCAATTCTTTCAGAGGCTGGTTAAGAAGAAGCCTGCCTCGAAGCACCTTGACAAATAAACAGTAATGCAACCCTGAAAAGATTCCAAGAGAAACGA
>CASWVG010000006.1 GCA_949472775.1 uncultured Lachnospiraceae bacterium | reverse complement strand
TAAAGGAGATATCCTCCATGAAGGATTTTTTGAAATCTCAAATGGAATCCATAGCTGCGGTCACAAAAACATTCTCGTTCTGTGCCGTGATATTCATTGCTGTTGTGGTGGCGGTAATATTGGGCATCATAGCCGCATCTGCCGTAAAAAGACAGCGCAGGGAATTAGGTATCATGAAAAGTATGGGCTATACGTCAAGGGATCTTATGATACAGCTCACCCTGCGGATTCTCCCAGTAACGATCATCTCCTCCTGCATCGCCGCGGTGTTGTCGGTATGGGTACAGCGTGCATTCTGGATGGCCGCGTTCGGTGTACAGATTCCCGAAAGCCTGCCGCTGATCATCGGTACGACGGCAGCGCTTGTGTTATTCTGCCTGATTGTTACCTACATCAGTGCAGGCAGTATCAGAAAAATATCCGTGACCGAGCTTATGACGGAATGAAAGTGGAGGTGAATCATGGTGAAGAAAAAGATGATTGCGGCAATATCTGCCTTGTGTATGGCGGGAACGGTATACGCATCTGCTGGAAACGCGGTACATGCCGAACCTGCACAGTCGGAACTGACAGCCGAAGCAGCCGCTTCGCAGGACAGGATATATTGTATTGCGTCTGTAAGCAAAATGTATTCCACATTGGCGGTCATGCAGCTTGTTGACGAGGGAAAAATAGAACTTGACGCTCCTGTCACAAAATATCTCCCCGATTTCAGGATGAATGATGAGCGGTACAAGGACATCACCGTGCGTATGCTTATGAATCACACATCGGGCATATCCGTGGGCCTGCCGATAAACCATTATCTTTATGAGGATGTTGACAGCTTCGTGCATGACAGTACATTTGATATCGTGTCGGGGCAGCGTTTCAAAGCTTCTCCCGGGGAATATGCCTGCTATAATAATAAGGGCTTTGAGATTATGGAGCATATCGTAGAAAATGTCAGCGGTATGAGCTTTACGGATTATGTGAGGGATAACATCGCTTCAGAGATAGGCGCGGACCATACGGGAACGGCATGGAGTCTGTATGCGGGCGATTTGGGCGATGCGCGGGTATCTCTCTATCGCGGCTTTCTGCCAATCGAATACCCATATGAAATGGCGGCAGGTACGGGCGGCATCTATGCCACCGCTCCTGACGTGGCAAATTTCGGCAGCGCTTTTTTTACGGGAAATGATGTGCTGCTTTCCGATGAGGCAAAAACACAGATGTCTACCCGTTGGAGCGATGACGCAAAATACGAGAGCTACGGTCTGGGCTGGGACTTTGTGGAACAAGTCAAGTACGAAAAAGAAAACATAAAGGTCATGGGCAAGGGCGGAGATGTGCCGTATATGCACTCGTACCTCCTTGTCGCCCCCGATGAACAGATCAGCGCTGCGGTACTGACTGCCGGAGATGACAGCAGCAGCCAATATGCCGGGCTTATGGCGTTTGCGCTGATGGACGTGGCGCTTGCAGAACGGGGAATGGCGGTAAGCGGTCTGACTTCTCCCGAGCCGGAAATAATGGACACCATCCCCGAACAGTATAAAAAATATGAGGGTTTATACTGCATCGGCGGATTATACAGCAACGGAATATGCAGGATCACATTTGACGATACCGCTATGTACAGGGAAGACTTGGGCACTGACAACGCATCACCCGAAAGATTTAAGATTACCGGGGACGGAGGCTTTGTCAGGGTAAATGACAGCGGTAAGATGACTGCAGACAGGGAAATCGTTTATTTTGAGGAAAAGGACGGCAAAATATACATCAGAACGGATCTGTTCACCGTATATCCGGGGCTTGGGATATGCCAGAACTTTGGAAATGCGGCAGAAGGTATGTACACAGGGGAAAAAATGGAGGAAAATTCCGTTCCACGTAGTGTACAGCAAAGCTGGGACGAGCTTTCGCGGACATTTTTTGTCAAATATAACGAAAAATGGACCTCTCAAGACTATGAAAGTCCGTTTTACCGGGTCGTGACAGACGAGGCATTCCCCGGCTATATTCTGGTAAAAAACAGCGAAGGGGCAAGAGCGGAAAAACTGACCGATGAAAATCATGCCCTTTTCTTTACCTCCATACCGAGCAGTACAAACAGAGATTTGTTTGACATAGAGATTACCCGGCAGACCTATGCGGATCAAACATCGGCAGCCTCCCTTGATCTGAGCAATGGGGCGCGATGCCGCAGCGTGGACAGCCTTCCGGCGTTTACCGCTGATATCACCGAAATTCCCCTTCACAGCGGTGAAGCCGTATGGTACCGCGTCGGGAAAGATATGGGCGGAAAGAGTATTGTTGTCGAACGTCCTGATAACTCTGCTGTATACGTCTACAACAAGTTTCGTGAGCTGCTGTACAGCACCCACATCAAGGACGCAGTCAACGCCATCGACCTTCCTCAGGACGGTTATATCGCTTTTGCAGGTGAAACCGGCGGCAGTGTGAAAATATTTCGGTAGCGCTGTCAAAATCGGTAACGACAATGCTAAGAGTTGTACCGAAGAATGAAACCTTTGGATGCAACGCGTATGGCAGGAGGATTTAGCGACGGTAAGATTTCGATATCGTCATATACCCATTCAATGTCAAGACTTGAAGCCCTATATTGGGCGCGGAAATATCCTGCCGAGGTATCTGTAATTATTGGACTTGAAATGTCGGTGCCAGAGTATTATGACAGCATGAACATAAACATACCGGCTGTGCGCATTGTGAGCTGACGGTTAATTATAGATGCCTCTCGTTTTATACTTTCGGAAGTGCCCTTGCCTTTCTAGTGGAACGATAAATTCCTGCCTGTTGATCGGAGTGGTGGAGAACAGTGAACTGATATATGGGAAAATGGGATTTCTATTCAATCGTTTTAAGGAAAATAATATAATATACAGTGAAGCATTTGGAAATAAAATCCAGATGCTTTTTATTTTTGCATGTTCTGAAAGGTACATACATGTTCGGATATCAATAGGAAAGAGAAAGGGAGGCATCTTATGGGAACATTATATGGATATGTGCGGGTGAGTACACAGGAGCAGAATGAGGACAGGCAGTTAATCAGTATGATAGAGGTGGGCATCAAGGCTAAAAATATCTTTATGGACAAACAGTCGGGAAAAGATTTTGAACGGAACAGTTACAGAAGATTGATTAGAAAAATGCGGGAAAATGACATCCTGTATATCAAATCCATTGACAGGCTGGGCAGAAATTATGAGGAGATCATAGAACAGTGGAGAATCCTTACCAAGGAGAAAAAAATCGATATTGTGGTGCTGGACATGCCGATTCTGGATACCAGACGGGAAAAGGATCTGCTGGGCACTTTCTTAAGCGATATTGTACTGCAAGTGCTTTCTTTTGTGGCTGAAAACGAACGCAAAAACATACATCAGAGGCAAATGGAGGGAATTGCCGCTGCGCGGCTTAGGGGCGTCCGCTTCGGGAGGCCGATCAAGCCTCTTCCAGCCAACTTCGGGCAGGTCTATGAAAAGTGGGTTGCAAACGAGATATCCGGGAAGCAGGCTGCTGAACTCTGCGATATGCCGCTGACATCCTTTTACAGAAGAGCCGGGAAACTGAAAGAGCAGCAGGCATGAAACGAGGTGATTACCGAAAAGTAAACATTTTGGTCAACACCTGTATTGTCAGATGTTACCTAAAAATACCGGTTGATTTTATTGCAAATATCTAAAATTTATGATAAGCTAATCAACAGTTATGTATATTTTCATCATTACTATAATGTTTACCTTTTGGTTAGTCGATAAAGAGAATAAGGGAAAATGCAGCCGGCAACGATTGTAAAAACAACCTGTCAATACAATAAAGAACCGATTTCCGATGGAGATATGAAGAAACTTGGCGAGATCGCGGTGGATTGTAATAAGGTGCGAAATTATGTATATCAGCGCTTTGGCGGAATAGGTGCCCTTGAAAAACTTTATCCTGGGTATACTGTTCAGAATGAAATGACACAGTGCGGATTACGGGAGCAACTCGGATTGCCGTCTGTGTATTTCAATCTTGCGGTCTTTGACGCACTTGCGGATATCAAATGCCAGTGGGTGAAAATAAAATCGGATATAGCAACACAGATTGGCAGGAATACCACTTTATCAGCGGAAGAAAAGCACTATCTGCGCTTTTTGTTGAAAATAAACAATGCGTTTACTGCTGTATTGAACCGCAGGCAGGTGGTGTTAAGAGCCGATCTGCAGAAATCCTATGAGCAGCTTGCGAATGCCGTAGATATGGCAAAAATGGAGCGGTATCTGTGCAGGCAGGCTAGAAAATATCACAGGAAACTGTATTCGGAGGAAGTGACAGGGTTTTCTATTTCCGAGCGGGCATACCGGTATGAAGATCACGGTATCTATCTTACGATCAAAGAAAAGCGAAAACGTATTTTTGTACCGCTTACGGATAACTGCCGGTATAAACGGCAGCTCTATATAAAGCTTCTGCCCGAAAAGAAGAGTCTGGAAATTAAGGTACCTATCGATGTCAGAGTAAAGAAACATTCTGATTATACGAAGCAGGTGGGAATTGCCCTCGGAATGTATACTATGTTTGTAACAGATGAAGGGCATTCTTATGGAGAGCAGTTTGGAGAGTACCAGACCCATTACGCGGACTGGGTGCGTGAGCAGACTGCAGTCTATAACCGGAATCGGGAAAGCGGTACAGAGAGAAAAAAATATTACGCAAAGAAACACCGTATGGAGGAACAGCTCCACAGCTATATCAACATGGAGATTAACCGCTTTCTGCGGACGGAAAAGCCGGAGATCATCTATCTTCCCAAACTGCCGCCCACACAGGCCAGCGGAAAAGTCAGGGAAATCAATTATTCTGTATCCATGTGGCAGAGAGGATATATCAGGAAGCGGTTGATTTTAAAATGTACTGAGCAGTCCGTAAAGGTAGTGGAAGTATTGGGGAAAGGCATTGGCAGCGAATGCAGCCGCTGCAGCAAGACCGGGAAGAAAAAGCAAGGTATTTTTTACTGCCCAACCTGCGGACTTCAGATAGAAGAAAAAAGAAATACGGCGCAGAATGTGAAAAAGCGCGGCATAATCAGTTCATGAGAACGAAAGCCCGGATAAAAAAAGGAAGAGGACGGCCAGAGTGCCAGACAGCCTTTTTTTCACCGTTTTCCATACACGGACCGGATGGAGTTCATTGATATAAAAAAGAAAGTACGGCATTAGAAGTCAGACTGTGGAAATGGTGTCTGAGGATTGGGTATGCCAGGATTCCGTGAACATATCACAGCGGTATGATGTAGCGGGAAGCGAAGTGAACGGACAGCAGGAGTGCTGAAATGTCCGATTCACATCATCACGGATAAATTGTCCGGCGATGACCAATATGTCTTATTTTATATTCTGGTAAGGAATGGCTGTTTGAGATGCCGTCCGATACAGGGCAGAGGTACGGGAAACCATGAGGAAAAAGCTGAAAGAGGAAGTACTGGAGTTTATAAATAGTCTGTATCAGGCTCATGAAGAGATCAGAGAGGCGCTGCTTTGCCAGAATTACGCTTTGGCACAGAATATGCTGAGCGAATGTCAGGAATTTGCGGTCTCCTTGGGAGAGACAATCGAAGCTTCGGAAGGAGAAGGCCATGTTACGGTATCTTATTTAGAAGCTTATTGTGAAACGTTGTTTCACGTCTTTGAGGAGATCGGGAACCCGCAATTTAATGAAAACAAAGTATACAAGATGCTGAAAAGGCAGTTGATCAGAGTTGAGAACAGTGTCAGGTATGATATCCCTGTAAAAAAGGAAATTGTATTTTTCCCGTATAAGGCATCGATGTGGGACAGTCTGGAGAGTATATATCTGGCGGCAGCTGAAGATCCGGAATGTGATGCTTATTGTGTTCCGATACCATATTTTGACCTGAATCCTGACCACAGTCTGGGACAGATGCACTATGAAGGCGGGGCATACCCGGAGAATATTAAGATCACGGACTGGCAGGCGTATCTTTTTGAGGAAAGAAAGCCGGATGCGGTCTTTATCCATAATCCTTATGATGACTGGAATCGCGTTACCAGTGTGCATCCAAGATATTATTCTGCCAATTTAAAAAAGTATACGGATATATTAGTGTATATACCTTATTATAGTACGTCGGGCGGCATGAATGAGGGGCAGAGCCTTTGCTCGGCTTATCTTTATGTAGATTATATTGTGATACAGGCTCCAAAGTTTTTGGAATATTTCGATAAAAGGATACCGAAGCAGAAATTTCTGCCGTTTGGTTCACCCAAGTTTGACAGGGTTGTTCAAAAGTGTAAAAATCCGCCATCGCCGCCTGCCGGCTGGCGGGAGAAGATGGCAGGTAGAAAGGTATACTTTTATAACACGAGCATTTCGGGGATGCTGCTCAACACCGAAAATTTTCTATTAAAGATGCAGTATGTTTTTCAATGTTTTGAGAAGAGGGATGGTGTCTGCCTGCTGTGGAGGCCGCATCCGCTGCTGGAATCCACTTTTCGCTCTATGAGGCCGCAGTATCTGCAGGTCTTTGAGGCATTAAAAACATTATTTATTGAGAGAAATACAGGGATTTTTGATGATACGCCGGATGTTACGGATTCCATTGCGCTAAGCGATGCGTATGTAGGAGATGCAGGTACGTCAGTCACATCGCTCTTTGGAATGGCTGGAAAACCTGTTTTTATTTTGAATAACCGGATACATAGTGAACCCGCAGAGGACAGTTGGCGCGGGGAAATTGATATGATGTTTAACTATCTGGAAAAAGACAGGTTTGAGATAACACGCGACAATAGGCTGTATGTTTCCCAACCGTATCAATATGATTACAAGTTTTTTGCAAAACTTTCTGAACGGGATTACGGCAGTGACTATACAGCCGTATATGAGATAGACGGAAAAAGATATGCTTGTCCGTCCAATACGCAGGACATTCTCGTAATCGGTGACAAGGGCATAGAGAAAAGAATCGAACTTGATAAGAAAGTAGAAGAGGGTCAGACTTTTTATGTGTCCTGGAAATATGACCGGTATCTGCTCCTTTTGCCGATAAAATATCCGGCTGTTGTCAGATACGATACCGCTGCCGGAAAAATAAGATATTTTAAGGAGCGCACGGAGGTGTTCGTCAGACAGAAGGACGGGCAGTACATAGTGGGAGGCTCTCTGATTCATCGGGGCACATTATACATTGCTTCGCCGGTGGACAATATGGTGTATACGCTGCAGATTGAGAGCGGCGTAACAGAGATCATCGAGCTGCCTGCGAAACATGCGGGTGGTTACATGAATCTGCTGGCATATCGGGAGGATATCTGGTTTCTGCCCTTTAAAGGCAGGGTGATTGTGCGATGGAATCCCGTAACAGGAGTGGTAAGAGAGTATACAGAGTTTCCGGCGGGCTTTCAGGGAATCCATCCAAAGGATGGGTGTGAAAGCGAGGAATATCTGTTTGGCATGCCGGCATTTTATAAAGAATGGATGTATTTGCCTCCCAACTGGGGGAATATGTATCTGAAACTGAATATTGATACTGGAGAATGTGTGCAATGGAATCCGCCCTTTGAAGAGGGAGAAGGAAAAGAATATTTTTTTACAACGGCAAAGAGCAATTTTCTGTTGCGTGATGCAGAGGATGAATCCTCCGAGCTTAAAATTTATTCGTATCCAGGACGTAAGCTATACAGCATCAGGCCAGAAGAAAATACGTGTCGGGAAATTGAAATCCGTTTTGACATAGAAGAACTCAGGAAACAAAAGGAAGGATTTTATGAATTTTCACAAGAACTGAAATATGTATGTGTGGAAAATTCTTTTAATACGCTGGGGGCATTTCTTGACGGAACGATTGTAGAAAGGCCCTTTGACCGGGACAGGCAGGCTACGGCCTGTCAGGAGATCGCGGCGAATATAGACGGAAGTTGTGGACGGAAAGTATATGACTTTGTGAAAAAGCGAATGGAGTCCTGAAGGAGCATTGCGTACCGGAAGCGAAAATAGGAGCTGAAACGGAGATAATATGGTTAAAGTAATTACATACGGAACCTTTGATTTGTTTCACGAGGGACATTATAAGATACTACAGCGGGCGAAAGCGCTGGGAGATTATCTTATTGTCGGAGTGACGACAGAAGAATACGATCAGGCGAGGGGAAAACTGAATGTAGTGGACTCCTTGATAACCAGAATCGAAAACGTAAAAAAGACTGGATTTGCGGATGAGATTATTGTGGAAGAATCTCAAGGACAGAAATTCAGCGATATTAAAAAATATAATATTGATATTTTTACGGTAGGTTCCGACTGGATAGGTACGTTTGACTATCTGCAGGAATATTGTAAGGTTGTTTATCTTGACAGAACCAAAAACATATCGAGTACGATGCTGCGAACAAAGGAAACACCGATACAGAGAATCGGAATCATTGGAACCGGGCGCATTGCCAATCGTTTTATGCCAGAAGCAGCGTTAGTCAGCGGAGTCAATACCCAGTGTGTGTATAATCCTCATTTTGAGAGCGCGGCTGTTTTTGCGAAGAAATGGGGAATAGATGCCTGCAGGGAGATAGAAGAGTTCTTTCAGGCTTCTGATATCATATATATTGCTTCTCCTCACGAGACACATTATTCCTATATCAAACAGTCGCTGGAGCATGGAAAGCATGTTTTATGCGAAAAGCCGATGTGTCTTCGGAAAGAACAGGCACAGGAGCTGTTCGAGTATGCGAAAAAGAAGAAACGGATTCTTTTTGAGGGGATAAAAACGGCGTATTGTCCGGGCTTTACGAAACTTCTCGGCATAGCCTGCAGTGGGGTGATCGGAAATATCCGCAGTCTGGAAGCCTGTTTTACAAAGCTGGAGGATAAAAAAAGCAGAGAGCTAATGGATACCAGATTCGGCGGAAGCTTTACGGAACTTGGAAGTTACTGTCTGCTTCCGATTCTGAAAATTTTCGGGCACGATTATGAAGAAATCAGATTTGAAATGATCAAGGATGGCAAAGGCATTGACTTGTATACAAAAGCGCATTTGAGGTATGCGAACGGGCTGGCAACTGCAACCTGCGGACTGGGGGTCAAATCTGAAGGAAAACTGGTGATTTCGGGAACGACGGGATATATTGTTGTGGAGGCGCCGTGGTGGAAAACAAGTTATTTTGAAGTACATCACGAGAATCCCAATGAGGTTGAACGGCTCTCGGAAAGATTTCTGGGGGACGGTCTGCGGTATGAAGTCTCCGACCTGCTGTCCATGATCAATGGGGATACGCGGAAAAACTTCAAACTTACCCGGGGTGACTCCGAAACGATGGCAGGTATCATGGAGCAGTTTTTGGCACAGAGAAAGGCACAGTGAATGGGATGAAAATATGGGCGCACAGGGGATGCAGCCAGAGATTTCCAGAGAATACGATGACGGCTTTTGCAAAAGCAGCAGAAATACCGGGACTGACGGGAATCGAGCTGGATATCCAGATGACGAAAGATGGAGAAATCGTTGTCATACACGATGAACGTGTGGACAGGACGACGGATGGCATTGGTTATGTGAAAGATTTTACATACCGGCAGATCAGACAGATGAAAATCGATACGGGCGCAGGAAAGAAGGAACAAATTCCTTCTATTCAGGAAGTGCTTGATTTCCTGCAGGATAAAATGGCGCAGGGATTGCTGCTGAATATTGAATTGAAGAACAGCATGGTGTCTTATGAGGGCATGGAAGATAAAATACTCGATTACATAAATGAAAGGCGTCTGCAGAAAGAAGTGGTCTTTTCGTCCTTTTACGTCAGATCGCTGGAGCGGCTCAGAGAGCGGGCGCCGCAGATAGAGATCGGCATACTGGATACAAATGTTTCGGATTGTTTTTATAAAAAGAAAGGGGCATTTGGCAAGGAGAACGGCCCTGTTGCGCTGCATCCGTTCTGGAAAAGGATGGATATGACTGAGACGGAACTGAAAGGCCAGACGGTGCGGGCATGGTTTACGGGACATCTATATCCGGAGCCGCCCACTGGAACCAAGCTGGATTTTGGGCAGTTGGAATGCCGTGGAATTACGGATGTATTTTTAAATGAGCCGGAGATGTATTTACCGTAAGAGAAAAATTTCCTGCGGTCTGGCGGCTTATGGGGAGGAATTCTATATGAAACCGTATAAGGTAGGATACACGACGGGCGTTTTCGATTTATTTCACATTGGGCATTTGAATATCTTACAGCGCGCGAAAGAAAAGTGCGAATTTTTGATCGTGGGAGTGAGTACGGACGAACTTACCCACGAACTAAAAGGGTTTTTCCCGGCAATTCCTTTTTCTCAGAGGGCGAAGATTATCGAGAGTATTAAATATGTAGATCAGGTTGTTCCTGAAACGGAAGTGGATAAGCTCGTTGCGTGGAGACAGTTTCATTATGACGTGCTCTTTAAAGGCAGCGATGCAAAACAGAAAGAAAATTACAGGATATACGAAGAGGAGTTAAGGCAGATGGGTATTGATGTCTGCTATTTCCCGTATACGGAAGGTATTTCATCGACAAAAATTACAGAAAAGGTAGGTGGCCACAGATGAAGGTAGATAAAAATTTTTGTATGAGTTCATATCTTGCTTTTCGATATGTAACGGATCCGGAGATCGTGTTCAAAGAGGGCGTAATGCATGATGACCATGTCCAGATACGGGAGGAGGATAAGATACCGTGCAGAAATGCTAACGATATAGACCAGTGCATTCAAAAAATATTGGCAGGTGTGGATTTATCAAAAGCGGCGCTCTTTCTGAGCGGTGGCATGGATTCGGCCATTCTGGCTTCTTATATGCCGAAAGGGACAAAAGCTTATACGGCAAGATGTGTAGCTGAAAGTGCGATTGACGAAACAGAACGGGCGGCCGAATATTGTCGGATTTATGATTTGGAGCATATTATCGTAGATGTTACATGGGAGGACTATCTGAATACAATGGATGTCCTTATGCGCCGTGACGGTTCACCGTTCATTCCGAATGAACCACAGGCGTATGTCATGGCAAGACGTGCCGCAGAAGACGGGATTCATACGATTGTCTATGGCGACTGTGCGGATACGGAATTTGGGGGTATGGACAAACTTCTTTCCAAAGACTGGGATTACAGGGGATGGATGGAACGTTTTACATTTCTTGATCCAAGGAAGGTATTGAAAAATCCGGTAGATGTAAGTGAGGTTTATGAGAGATACCGCGTGGGAGAAAATGGGATTGATTTTATTAGGTTTATCAGTGAAGTATACGCAGAATCTGCTGCTGGTGCATTGACGAACGGACTGAAACTGGCAAATCTGTCATTTGTTGACCCATTTGAAAGAATGAAAATGGCAGAGGCATTGGATTTACAAAGGGTGAGAGCAGGGGAAAGCAAATATTTGATCAGGGATTTGTTCAGGAAAAAATATCCAATGCTGACAATTCCGGAAAAAATAGGAATGTCAAGGCCGGCAGAAGAATGGCTGCGGGATTGGAAAGGCCCGGAGAGAGAGGAATTTTTGCCTGGATGTATAGACGGCTTAACGGGGGAACAGAAATTATTGTTATTTAGTCTTGAGAGATTTTTAAATCTGCTGGATGAGTCATGAACAGGAGACAGGTGTTGCAGGAAGCGTGGTATATACGGAAAAGAAAAGTGAAAGCTTTTTTCTATAGTCTGCCTTTTTATGTGTGCCGTGTTTTTTCGGTAAATCCGCACAAGATTGTGATGTGGACACTCGAAGGAAAGGGCGGTTACGGCGACAGTCCAAAATATATCGCGGAAGAAATCAACAGAAGAAATCAGGGCAGAAAAGAGACCTGTGAAATAATCTGGCTGACGGATGTGCCGGAAAGGGAATTTCCTTCATTCATCAGAACTGTCAGAAACTCTTTGTGGAACAGGGCATATCATCTTTCCACGGCGGCTTTCTGGATTGGAAATACGAGAACGGTCTATGGGACGAGAAAGAGGCGGGGAACCGTATATATCCAGACATGGCACGCGATCGTTGGAACTAAACCGATCGGAAAACATAGAGGAAACTGTCTGCCGCGGATGGCTCGTATTGTCAGCGAATATGATTCGGGAATGATTGATTATGTCCTGTCTGGAAATGAGTGGAGCAATAAAATGTGGCCGGATGGCCTGCTTTATGATGGCAGCATTATACAGACAGGTGTTCCGAGATGTGATGTGCTTTTTCAAGGGAAGGAGCAGATGCACAGAAAATACAGGGTGAAATATGGCTTGCCGCAGGAAACTTCCATTCTTTTATATGCACCTACTTTCAGAGGTGGAAGTCAAAGCGGAAGACGAAGTGTTACGGCAGATACAGGTTCTTTGGATTTCGGAAAGCTGATTGATGCTCTGGAGCAAAGGTTTGGCGGAACATGGTACATATTCCTGCGGCTGCACCCGCAGGTGGCGGAAGAAAGCTACAGCATTATCGAAGGAGAAACGACGGGCCGCGTGATTGACGTGAGCCAGTGCGCGGATATGAATGAACTGATCGCGGCGGGAGATGTGTTCCTGACGGATTATTCCAGTTCCATCTTTGAAAGCGCGCTGATGAAACAGCCCGGATTTCTTTTTGTGGAAGACGAGGCAGCGTATGTAAAAGACAGAGGCGAATTGCTGTTTCAATTGGAGGAACTGCCATTTCCCGCTGCGCATGATATGAAAAGTTTATTGCGGCATATTGAAATGTTTGATCAGACACGGTATGAGGCGGACTTGGAAAAATTTATGAAAACGATCGGGATGTTTGAGGATGGTATGGCGAGCGGCAGAGTGGTGGATTTCATAGAAAGTATTGCCGGAAAACCGGATAAAAAGGCAAGATGAAATTGTGTATGAAAGCGGAGGAAATTATCGATGGAGAATGGAAAAATAAAAATCCTGCATTTCCCGATTCGTAATACGAATGGAGGCGTTACCAGAAGTGCTATGAAATTCTGGAAGTTTATAGACCATGAACGGTTTCAGTTTGACTTTGCCGCCTGCACAAAACTGGATTTTGAGCAGGATATCATCGATCAAGGCTGTAAAGTACATTATATTTCCTGCTACGCGGAACAGGATCGGGAACAGTTTCGCAGAGAATTTCAGGAAATCCTAAAGGACGGTTATGATGTCATCCATTTGAATACAAACTGGTGGAAGAGTTTCGAGGCGGAGCTGGCGGCAAAGGAAGCAGGAGTCAAGATGATTCTTGTGCACGCGAGAAACACTTTCGTAGATGTATATGATGATGCGCAGAGAACAAGAGAAGTTATTGTGCATGAAAAGTGTAAAGAAGAATTTTCAGAAGAAATGGCGACGCATTTTCTGGCGTGTTCCCATATGGCGGCAGACTTTCTATTCGGGCCGCGGATTCCGAAAGAAAAAATCATGATTCTTCATAATGCGCTGGATATCAGCAGATATACATACGATGAGCAAAAAAGAGAAGAAGTCCGCAGAAAACTAAATATTTCTGATAAATATGTCATTGGAAATGTGGGTAGGATGTCCTATCAGAAAAATCATAAGTTTTTGGTTGACTGCTTTTATGAAGTGCAGAAAAAGGATGAAAACGCGTTACTGCTGCTGCTCGGGGACGGATATCTGGAAGGCGATATTCGCAATCAGGTTATGCAGTATGGAATAGAGAATAAAGTTATTTTTGCAGGGGCAGTGGATAATGTGGAAGATTATTTACAGGCTATGGATGTATTTGTCTTCCCAACTCTATTCGAGGGGCTCCCAAATGCGCTGGTAGAGGCACAGGCCGCCGGATTGAAATGTCTGTGCAGCGACCAGATCACGAAGGAGGTCGGCATAACGGATCATATACGGTTCCTCGCCCTGGATAAGTCACAGTGGATTGATGCTATTTTGAATGACAGGGATGGATACAGTCGAAAAAAAGTCGATGAGCAGATACGAAATGCAGGATATGATATTCGATGTGAGATAAAAAATCTGGAAGAGATCTATCTGGACAGCAGATCCTGAGTTTTTGATAAGGAGACGGTCATATGTGCGGAATATGTGGATTTATTTCAAACAAAAGTATGCAGAAAAAAGATCTGGCTGAAATGAATCGTGTATTGGCGCACAGAGGCCCTGACGATCATGGTGAGGAGATATACCAACTGGGAACAAATCTGTGTGTTGGATTTGCGCAGAGGCGTCTGGCAATCATGGATCTATCTGAAAAAGGCCATCAACCTATGCACTCCGGGGATAAAAGAGTCAGTGTTGTTTTTAACGGCGAGATTTATAATTTCAGAGAACTAAAAGAGGAACTTCACGATTATCCATTTCAGAGCGATTGTGACACAGAAGTAATTCTTGCGGCATATCTAAAATGGGGAATCGATTTTGTAGAAAAAGTCAACGGAATGTTTGCGATCGCGCTTTTGGATCGATATGACAATTCCGTATATCTGATCAGGGACAGAATCGGAAAAAAGCCCTTATATTATTATAAGCAGGATGAAAATAACATTGTATTCGGTTCGGAATTAAAAGCCATAGCCAGATGCCCGATCTTTAGGCAGGAAGTGAACAGAGAAATCGTTGGGAGATATTTATACAGGCAATATATCGCGGCGCCGGATACGATTTATAGAAATACCTGGAAACTGGAGCCAGGCAGTGTTCTGCAAATTCGGGAAAATAGTCTGAAACAATATAAGTATTGGGATATTGCCCGGAAATATAAGGAAGAAAAAAAGGAATCAATAGAAAATTACGAGGTGGCCAAAAGCGAGTTAAAAAAGCTGCTGAAAGATGCGGTTTCAAGAAGACTGGAGGCAGATGTTCCAATTGGGGCATTTCTGAGCGGAGGTTATGATTCTTCTCTGGTGTGTGCCGTTGCACAGGAATTGTCGCAGGAGCCTGTAAAAACATTCAGCATAGGATTTTATGAAGAAGAGCTGAACGAAGCAGAATACGCAAAGCAAATTGCGCGGCATATCGGTACAGAGCACGAGGAACTTTATATTACGGAGCAGGATATGTTTTCGGTACTGGAGAGCATACCGGTATATTATGATGAACCGTTTGCAGATCCTTCTCAGATACCGACCATGCTCGTCTCTGCATTGGCGAAACGCAGTGTTTCTGTTGTATTGTCGGGCGATGGCGGAGATGAGTTATTTGGCGGGTATCCGATTTATTCTATTTTGCAGAAGGTGCAGAAGAAGGCTCTGTGGGGAAAGGCTGTTCATTGTGTGCGCAGTGTGCCGGGCATCAGAGGAATGCGGCTGTGGGAAAAGATGAATATTGCAGACAGAATCGCCACCGATGATATAAATAAAGAAGCAAAGACGCAGACAGGTATTAGAACGTATATAGATGCCGTAAACAGAATATTGAGCGTTCCGGTCAATAATTTCTATTACGAGATGGAATCAAAGTATGGAGAAAAAAGATATGATATCACGAGAATGCTGCTTGATATGGATACCTATCTGCCGGAAGACATTTTAACAAAAGTAGACCGTGCGTCAATGAAATATGCGCTGGAGTGCAGATGTCCTCTGCTGGATAAGGAAATACTGGAACTTTCCATGCGCATTCCGGTCAGCTTTAAGGTCGATGGGGATAGCAAAAAAATACTGAAAGATATTACGCATGATTATATTCCGAAAGAGATTATGCAAAGACCCAAAAAAGGATTCTGCGTACCGATGGACAAATGGCTTCGGGGGGTGCTGAGAGAGAAATTGCTGGATTGGACGGAAGAAGGGTATTTAAAGGAACAGGGAATTTTTAACCCGGAGACAACACAGAAATTTATTTTGGAGTATCTGCGTGCGGGGGATCAGGGAAAATGGAGCGGACATAATTTTTCAAGAATATGTTGGTCCTATTTTGTATTTCAGCAGTGGTATGAGGCGGAAAGGAAAAAGAGGTGAAACAAAGATGCATATCGCTATTGTGACGACAGAGCTGGCGTCATCCAATCATTCTTCCGGCGGGCTGGCAAGTTTCAGCGCAAATCTGGCCAGAATTTTTCGGGAAAACGGACATAAGGTATCGATTGTCTTAGCAGCTACAAAAAAAGAAAATATTATGTTTGATAAGGATATTGATGTTTATGAAACTTTTATTCCCAAGTCCGTATGGGGCATATTTGATCGAATGGCCGGAATCGGTGCATCGGTGACGGATGAGGAAAAAGATGAGATCAGACGTTTTTTTATGAATTTATATAAAAGCCGGCAAGTCAGAAAGATGATCGGCCATATCGATAAAAAAGAAAAAATTGATTTGGTTCATTATTGTAACCTGGGAGGACTGTCATTATTTGCAGATAAAAAGATTCCATATGTTGTGCGGCTTTCAGGATTTCTGAATGTATGCAATGGAGGTGCGAATCAGCCAAATGGGAGTATCGAATTTGAAGATAACAGGCTTTCAATACGACACAGATTAGAGTATTTTGCACTGAAGAGGTCAAAATATGTTATTTCTCCCAGTTATCTGTTAGCGGAAACCGCAAGGCAGAGCCTGAGGATACGGCCGACGGTATTGGAAAGCCCGTTTGTATTGAATCGGGAAAACTGGGATTACGATATTTATGATTCTCTGTTGAGAGAAAAAAGATATATCATCCATTATGGCAGTTTAAAGTATCTCAAAGGTACGCATATCGTTGCAAAGATGGCGCATACCATGCTGGATACCCATAAGGATATGCTGCTCGTGCTGGCAGGGGCGGATCTGGAAATGTTTGACGAAAGGGGCAGGAAGGTTAAAGCGCATGAACTGGTAAAAGCGGGGGCGGGAGAGCATTCGGACAGAGTGGTCTATGCGGGCTGTCTGGTAAGAGAACAGCTCTATCCGTTGATTCAGAATGCGCAGTTATGTCTGCTGCCTTCCAGACTGGAGAATCTGTCAAACGCCTGTATCGAGGCGATGGCGATGGGAAGGATTGTAATCGGAACGGACGGAGCCAGTTTTGAACAGCTCATCGATGATGGAGTCAGTGGCTTCCTGGGCGAAAGGGATAATCCGCAGTCTTACTTACAGGCTGTGAATACTGCGCTGAACATGAGCGAAGAAGAAAAGCGCAAGATGGAGGAGAAAGCTGCCGAAAGAATCAAGAAGCTGGCACCCGATGTAGTTTATCGAAAATATATGCGCTATTATCGGAAGGTGATGAAACACTGGATTAAATAGGCAGATGTAACTGGGAGGACTTAAAAAATGTCAAATATAGATGAAATAAAAAAGAGCTGGAAAGATATTTTAGAAAGATCAAAAGAATCAGATTATATTGTAGTAGTTGGTGCTTCTTCAGGCACGGATATGCAATCTTTTTTGATGGAAAATAATATATTGATTTCTGAATACTTTGATAACAGTGAATTGTTTGTTGGAACAGATGTAAATGGGACAAGAGTCTCGAAACCATATAAAGTTAATTTAGAGAAAGTACTTTATATTATATCCGCCAAGTCAGAAAAAAATCAGGAAGCACTGAAGCAGCAGTTACATTCACTGGAAATAGAATCAGAGCATATTGAGACAGTGCCTGTCTATAAAAGCGATGTAGATAAGCTGCCTTATATGACTGAAGAAGAAATGCTGGAAGAAATATCCAATTATTACACTGCAAGAATGGGAAAAATACCGAATCTGGAAAATCCAACTTCCTATACAGAGAAGGTAAATGCAAGCAAGATCTATATGGGTAACGAGCGGTGTACTTTATTGGCAGACAAATATTTGGTAAAGGAATTTATAAAAAATGAGCTTGGAGAAAAGTATGTGGTTCCTTTATTTGGCGTGTGGGAAAATGCAGAAGATATAAACTATGATAGTCTGCCGGACAAATTTGTATTAAAGGTTAACAATGCAAGCGGAAGAAATATTCTGGTCAAGAATAAGAAGGAATTAAATATAGAGGAAACGAATAAACAACTAAATGCATGGCTTAAGGAAAACTATGGGTATGTAGGATTTTCACTGCAGTATAGAGGTATACAGCCAAGGATAATCTGCGAGGAATACTTAGATGAACTGGCAGAATCTGTTTATGATTATCAGTTCTTCTGCTTCCACGGGGAACCCAGATACATATGGTGTATCAATGGAAGCCATAGGGCTGGATGCAGAGCTGCGTTTTATGATCTTGACTGGAATATGCAGCCATTCAGCTTTGGATATCCGAAAGATGACATTGTGGCTCCTAAACCATCGAAGTTGGAGGAAATGATAGAAATAAGTAAAAAACTATCTAAAGGATTTGAACACGTCAGAGTTGATTTATATGAGATGCCGGATGGGCGACTTCTATTTGGAGAAATGACTTTTCAGACGTGGGGAGGATGCAGAAGATTCTATCCTCCGGAATATGATTATATTATGGGAAAAATGTTTGACAAATAGTGCACATATAAAATGAATATAAACGGGGTAGACAAAGATGAGTCGCGTCTTTATACAGGTAAAATGCAAATATCCGCATGGAGAAGCACTTGCTAACTATATTCAGAATCTGGCAAAAGCGATCTCATACGCCGGATACGAGGTGATTGTCGCGACAGATATCAACGAGGAATTTGATCTTGCGACGATTGCCCGTATGAACAGGCCGATCACGGTTGTTCCTATTGTGCCGAGCAAGGATGAGGCGCAGTGTCAGAAGCAGAAAGCTACCGGATTTTGTGAAGAAAGAATTGGGCTGTTAAAAGAATACGGTATAACGGAAAAAGACAGGGTGCTGGTATTCTGGTTGAAAAGTGAATACTTTCTCAACGAATTATTCCGGTTTGGAAAGCAGATCGGTTTCAAAATCATATGCGGTATGTTGGAATTATTTGGCCCGGAAGATTATCCGACGTTAGACAAATTCAAAGAGACAGAGCATATAGAAGGGAATGTCTACTTAAAGGCGGATGCCATTCTTTCGATCAGCGAATACATAGACGATTATTACAGGGACAGGGGGATGGCGGCTTGGCGCTTCCCGCCCATGATAGACAGCGCAGAGCATTTTACAGAGCCGAAAACAACGGATAAATATAAATTTATTATTCCATCCGCAAAGGATTCGCTGCAGAGTATGCTGAAAGCCTTCGCCGGATTAAAGGAGTCAGAGCTTGACAGGCTCGAACTTCATCTGTGCGGGATTGACAGGGACGCGCTCGACAGGTTCCTTACGGCATCGGAATATGCGCGGCTGGAACGGGCTGTTTTTTTGCATGACTGGATGCGGTATGACGCGTTACTTTCGCTGTATCGGCAGATGAATTTTATGGTCATTGCGAGGAAGAAATGTCGTAGGACACTGGCAAATTTTCCGAGTAAGGTGCCAGAAGGGATGATTTATGGTGTGGTTCCGGTGGTTTCCGATGTAGGGGATTATACGAAATATTATTTGGAAGACGAGTATGACAGTCTCTTTATTGACGGGGACAGTGTGGAGGAGATAAGAAAAGTGCTCCACAGGGCGGTCAGTCTGGAAACGGAAGAATATCACAGATATTCCGGAAATGCCAGAAAGACGGCGGAAAAAAGATTTGATTACCATGTATGGGTTTCGCAGATGAAAAAAATGCTGGAAGAGATTTAGAAATCCCGGTTAGGAGCAGGAAACATGATAAGTGTGTTGTATATCGTAAATGAATCTGAAGCAGGCGGGGCGGCACAATCTTTGATGGATATGTTGACAGCGGCCAGGGAGCGGATTCACGCCATAGTGGTTATACCGGGTGAGGGCAGCATAGAAGCGCGCTTCCAGAAAATGAATATTGATTATTATGTAGTGCCGTTCCAGACAGACCACAGGAAAAGCGGCGTCCATACGGCGGCTGAAGAGGACAGGGTTTTTATGAGCAATTATCTGGCGGCCCTGAAACTGCAGAAGATCATAAAGCGGGAAAAAATAGAGTTGATTCATACCAATTCCAGTGTGAGCAATGTGGGGGCAATCGCAGCCTTGATGGCGGGTATCCCGCATGTATGGCATATCAGGGAACTGTTGGAGGAGCATTACGGATTTTCCTATCTGGATGAGGCATTAAAAAAGGAACTGTTTGCGTGTAGTGACACATTGATCACCATTTCCGATTATGTGAAAAATGCCTGCAGGAGCAGGTATGGGATTGACTCTGTCCGCATTTATAACGGCGTCAAC
The DNA here is from genome assembly GCA_949472775.1 of uncultured Lachnospiraceae bacterium. GTDB lineage: Bacteria > Bacillota > Clostridia > Lachnospirales > Lachnospiraceae > UBA3282. The sequence continues at coordinate 86,208 of CASWVG010000006.1, read as the reverse complement.
GTGGACAGGTTTTTATCCGGAAATTTTGATGTGAAGGATGGACACAGTTTTCTGCTCGCAGGTGTGATTTCGCCCCAGAAGGGGCATGGAGACGCTGTCAGAGCGGCGCATGAACTGATTAGGAACGGGGAAGAGATTCAGCTATATATTGTGGGCGGCGGAAATTATCAGTATCGATGGCTTTTGAAAAAATATGTCAAAAAACATGGACTGGAGCGGAATATCCACTTTCTGGACCACAGGGAGGATCTGCGGCAACTGCGGGATAGATGCCTGTACTCGATCACAGCCTCTAAAATGGAGGCACTGGGAAGGGTGACGGTGGAGGCCATGATGGCGGGATGTGTCGTGATCGGGGCCGATACGGGCGGAACGGCGGAAATTATCGGGCAGGATCACAGCAGAGGGTATCTGTACAGGCAGGGAGATTATAAGAGTCTGGCGGAAATGATGCGGTATGCGATGGCACATCGGGAAAACAACACGGAAATACAAAGAAGGGCACAGCAATATAGTCGGGATAGGTTTGACACTGCAAAATATTTGGAAGAAGTGATGCGAATCTATGAGGAGTTGACGCGGAGAAAAGAGACACCTGACAGGGAGCGGAAAGCAAAACTGCAAAGCAGTCTGGATGCGCGGTACCGTTCCATGCAGGAAAAAATTGTGTATAGATACGATGCCGGAGGATACGAAAAGCAGCAGGCGCTTCAGAAAACGGTGCAGCGATGGCTTTGCAACCAATTGGAACATAAACCGATGGAAACGGCATTGCTGGAAAAGGGAATCCATGCTATCGCAATTTATGGAATGGGATATCTGGGATGCTGTCTGTATGATGAACTGGAAGAGGGCAGGATTGCGATAGAATATGTGATGGACCGGAGAATAGCGGATTATGACGAGATTATAAAAATTGCGGATCTGGAAGATCTGGAGGAGGAACTGCCGGAAGTGGATGCGGTCGTTGTGACAGTCCTGGGCAGTACAGAGCAGCTTGTGGAGGATATACGGGCAAAATGCGGCGATATGGTTGTTACGCTGCAGGAGCTGTTGGACTGGTGTGAAATGATGGAAGGATAACACGGAGGGTATGTATGAAGATTTTAGGAATATCTGCATTATATCATGACGCGGCGGCGAGTCTGGTCATTGATGGAGAAATCGTTGCGGCGGCGCAGGAGGAGCGGTTTACGAGAATCAAACATGATCTCAATCTGCCCGTGAATGCGATTGCATACTGCCTGAAAGAAGGAAAAACAGCAAAGGAAGAGATAGACCTTGTTGTATTTTATGATGATCCGATTTTGACGCTTGACCGGTATCTCAAGAATATTCTGGCAGCAGGCGAAGATTCGACTGATGTCATAGACAGAAGCTTCAAGTCCATGTTTGGCGCCAAAATATGGATTCATAAGGTCGTAGACGGCATATTGGGAGAGAACGAGAACAGAAAGTTTATGGTGTGTGAACATCATATTTCCCACGCTGCTTCCGCGTTTTATCCATCACCATATGAAAAGGCAGTCATTCTGACGCTGGACGGCGTAGGAGAGTGGGCGACGACGGCTATCAGCGTTGGAGATGGAAAAGAGATCGTGATGAAAGAAAAACTGGATTTCCCGCATTCCCTTGGATTGCTGTACAGCGCCTTTACTTATTTCTGTGGTTTCAAGGTCAATTCCGGAGATTACAAATTTATGGGGCTTGCGCCGTATGGAGAACCGGTTTATGAAAAGCTAATCAAAGAAGAATTAATAGATATCAAAGAAGACGGCTCGTTTTGCATGAATATGGCGTATTTTGACTACCAGCATGGCAGGGCGATGACAAATGATAAGTTTGCCGGTTTATTTGGCGGGGCGAGAAGGGAACCGGAAACGGAAATTACGAAAAGGGAAATGGATATCGCGGCTTCTGCGCAGAAAGTGGTGGAGGAGATCATTTTAAAGCTGGTAAGGCACGCGAAAGAAAAATATGGAGAGGACATCGATGCGCTGGTGCTGGCGGGTGGCGTCGCGCTGAACTGTGTGGCGAATGGAAAAATTAAGAACAGCGGCATATTTAAAAATTTGTGGATTCAACCTGCTGCCGGCGATGCAGGCGGCAGCCTCGGATGCGCGTTATATGCGGCATATCAGTATGACAGCATCGAGCGGAAGGCTAAGATGCCGGATGCCCAGAAGGGGAGCTATCTTGGGCCTGCCTGCCCGATGGAGGAGATCGAGGACTATTTAAAGAAGAACGGGTTTCCATATCATATATTCGGCGAGGATCTGTTTCAAAAAATAGCGGAACTGCTTGCGGATGAGAAAGTGATAGGGCTCTTTCACGGGCGTATGGAATTTGGTCCGAGAGCGTTAGGGAACCGGAGTATCATTGCTGATGCGCGTTCGGAAACCATGCAGGTAAAATTGAACAGGAAGATCAAATACAGGGAGTCGTTCAGACCCTTTGCACCTTCTGTGCTGGAGGAGGATGTATCAGAATATTTTGAGCTGAAGGATACAAGTCCATATATGCTTCTTGTGGAAAAGGTAAAGGAAGAGCGGCGCAGGGACAGTTCCGTCCAGGAGGATCTGAAAAAGTATCAGGGAAATATGCTGGAAATCGTAAAACAAAAGCGCTCGGATATTCCCGCGGTAACCCATGTGGATTACAGCGCCCGGATTCAGACCGTGGCGGAGGAAAGCAACCCTTATTATTATCATGTACTGAAAGAATTTAAAAAATTGACAGGATATGGCGTGATCGTCAATACATCGTTTAATGTCAGAGGGGAGCCGATCGTCTGCACACCGCAGAATGCGTATGAGTGCTTTATGAGGACGGACATGGATGTACTGGTTCTGGAAAACTGTGTGCTCTATAAAGAGGAACAGCCGGAGTTTGTCGAAACACAGGACTGGCGCAGTTTATATGAGCTTGATTAGAAAAAGGGATGGGAATATGGACAGGAACGAGACGGAAAAGAAAAAGTTGAGAGAATGGGGGCTGGCTAATTGTCAGCAGTATCAGTTCCAGAGGATTGACCGGGAAAAAGAAAGCTATTTCACTGAAGTGGACAAAGGGCCGTATATAAGAGAATATCAGTTTGAAACGCTTCCACAGATGCTGGGAATGTTAGATAAGCTGTGGGAGGGAGACGAGAGGATGGAAGCCGTGAAGCGGATAGCCGTGGCGGCAGCTATGAAAAATAAAACCTCCTGTGCGTCGCGTCCAGGCAGTTATGAAAGTACGGCGCAGGACTGCGGGGAAGAAACGAGCGGGCAGGATAATCTGCCCAGATATATTTATAATTTTTAGATAAACTGTATTCTGACAGCGTGAGGGTAAAAGAGATGGCAACAATTTCGGTCATTATGCCGCTTTATAATGCGGCGAAGTACTTGCGGGAAGCATTGGAGAGCGTCCTTAGGCAGACATATGGGGATTTTGAGCTGATCTGTGTGGATGACTGTTCCACAGATGCTACCAGATCCATTCTGGAAAAGGCAGCGGAAACGGATGAAAGAATCCGAATCTTGTCGAATGAAAGACATTCCGGGGCAGCAGCAGCGAGAAACAGAGGGTTGGAGCATGCCCGGGGGAAATACTTGTTATTTTTGGATGGCGATGATGTGTTCGAGGAGGAAATGCTGGAAAAGGCTTTCGAAGCTATGGAGAAATATCAGACGGACATCGTATTGTTTGAATATATGCATGTGCCCAGCGCTGAAATCTATGAGAAAAAGCGGGTAAAGCGTCCAGAATATTTTGCAAAAGATTACTGCAGACAGCCATTTACCGTAAAGGATTTTGCGCCGAGGGATTTTCCGAACTGGTCAAGTTCACCTTGCGACAAAATGCTGCGGCGGCAGTTTATCGAAGACAACCGGATAAGGTTTCAGGATCTTTCCTGCTGTAATGATGTTTTTTTCGCTAAGATGGCTGTTTTTTGCGCACAGAAAATGATCATTCTCGATGATGACAGAGTGATGGTCTATGCGAGAGATCATTTTGAACCGTCCCGGATTTCAGCGGACAGGGATCCGATGTGTGTATATTATGCGATGGAAAAACTGGTTCAGGAGATGGAGGAGCGGCAGATGCTCTGTGATCTGGCAGGTGCTCTGTTTTATATTCTGGCGTCAATATTACATGCGGCGGTAAGAGATGAAAAAAAGGAAGAACGGAAGAGGACTTTCTATCAATTTCTGCATCAGGAAGGGGTTGCAAAGCTGATCAGTCATGGAAAAGCATATTATGCGGGAGTTGACAGCTATGACAGATACATTCTGGAGTGCTTTGAGCGGTATTCCTATGAGAGCGGCTGGTTCCATACGACGGAAACGTATTTCCAGTTTTATCTGAAAAGGAATGGAGACACCGTCTGCCGGTGGATAGAAGAAAGACTGGCAGAGCAGAAAAAATTGGTCTTATGGGGGGCTGGAGTCTATGGAAAGGCGCTGCTTAAATACTTCGATGAAAATGCAATAAGAATATCGGCGGTTGTGGATCAGAATACCGAAAAACAGGGGACGGATGTCTGCGGTTATGAGATCGCAGGGCCGGGGGAACTGTGGAGGAGAACGGATTATGTTCTGACGGTATCTAAGAAGATAGAGCGGGAGATTGAAAATATGGTAAGGGATGCGGGAATTACATTGGTAAATATTATGACAATGCTGACGGAAGTGGAATTGCAGGCATGAAAGTGATCGTTTCATTTACATCGTATCCGATGCGAATCGGAATGGTACATAAAGTTGTCGAAAGCCTGTTGGAACAGACAAGGCAGGCAGATGCGGTTCTTCTATATCTGAGTATGGATGAATTTCCTCATGGGGAGGCGGATATTCCCGACGCCTTGCGGGAAAAGAACGGAACGCGCGGTTTTCAGATCAAATGGGTAGAAGGAAATCTGAAATCCCATAAAAAGTATTATTATGCCTTACAGGAATATCGGGACGATGTGGTCATCACGGTGGACGATGACACGATCTATGACCGGTCTATGATCGAGGATCTGATGAAGGGATTTCAATGTTTTCCCAAAGCAGTGTCGGCCCGGGCGGTGCGCATGATATTCCGGCAGAATGAGGAGCTGGAAAACTATGTCAAGTGGGATCGGTTTCCCGAGGAATACAAAAATATGCCAAGGGGCGATCTGTGTGCAATCGGGGTGGGCGGCATCCTTTATCCACCCGGGACGGGAAAGGATAGTTGGTTTATCAAGCAGGACATTGTCCGAATGGCCGAAAAGCAGGATGACTTGTGGCTCAAATATCATGAGATTATGGATAGAGTGCCGGTCGTCTATGTGGGGGCGACAGGGAAGGATTGTTCGATAGAAGCTCTGCAGAAGGAGAATCTGAGCGCCGAAAACCTGTATCAGCGTGCAAACGACGGCTGCGCAGCGAAGTTGTTTGGGAGGATGGAGGAAAGGGATTCGAGGGTCTGCCATGACTGGTTTTGTGAATTAATGAGCCGCAAAGAATATATTGAGGGAAAAAAGAGATATTTCCATCATATTTTTTCTGAAGCATTGCGGCAGGCAGAGCATCAGCCGGTTTATCTGTACGGGGCCGGGAAGCGGGCGGCATATGTTCTGGAAATCTTATCGGCGCTTGGACTGACCGGGCGGATTGCGGCGCTGCTTGTGACGGACAAGGCGGGAAACCCTTCGGAAATAAAAGGTGTAAAGGTCAGGGAACTGTCGGAAATAGGAAAAGAGGAAAAATTTGGCCTTATTTATGGGGTTGATGAAGCTCATAGAAACGAGATAGAGAATTGCTTAAGAGCGTATGACTATCAGTGCATTGTACTGGAAATACGCAAAGCCGGAAGATATCTGGAAGAGTTTGCCGGAAAACCGGTATAAAACAGGGCTGTAGCGGGGATGAGGATTTGAATGAGAAAGATCGATGGAATTGCGTATGCAAACTTAACGCGGAAAATAGAAGAGACATCTCCAGCGCTTAGAAGCAGAACATGGCGGGAGTTTCGGGCGGTCAGTAAAAAGCGGAGCGTTTATCTTGTCGGCTGTGGGAAAAAGACAGGGGAATTTCTCAATCGGCATGGAAAAGAATATAAAATCGCAGGAGTACTCGATAATGACAAGAGGAAGATAGGGAAAACGCTTGGGGAATTGTATCCATATGAAAAGGATGCGCAGACAGCAGCGCTTCGGGTATCCGCGTTTGATGGATTAGAACCGGAGGCGTATGAGAACAGTGTTTTCCTGATCACGCCTGTACAGGGCTATGGAAGTCTGGAACAGCAGCTTCACGCATGCGGGTGCAGCGATATCTTTTCTGGTTTCTTGATGGAGTCCCGAACAGTTCGATGCAGGATACGGATGTTCCTTGGGGAAAAGGGAGTATATGAATGGTTCAAAGTATGGGAGTTTTACAGGAATAGAAAGTATCCGGTCAGGAAAAAGAAAATTCTCTTTTCTGCCTTTGGCACCTACTGCGACCATGGGAAATATATCACGGAAGAACTGATAAGGCAGAAGAAAGAATATGAGATCGTATGGGCTGTAACGGATGACAGTGTCAAGGTACCGCAGGGCGTCAGAACCGTGATGCGCGGGAATCTGGAAAGTTACATCCATGAAATGGCTACGGCGGGAATCTGGATATTCAATTCTCCGGTGGAAGCCTTTGTACGGAAAAGAAAGGGACAGATCTATATTCAGACAAAGCACTGGACTGGCATTACATTGAAAAAATTTTATCTGGATGCGGCTACGGTGACAAAGAACCGGGATCGCGTCAGACTTTGGAAGAGGAATGCCGGAATGATGGATTATATCATTACCGCCAGCGATTTTGATTCCCGGAGCTGTTTAAGAGGCTTTCAGCCGAAAGGAAAATGTGTCGAACTGGGTTCTGCGCGGACGGACATCCTTTTCGATGACCGGAAGTACCGGATAAAAATCAGGGAAATGCTGGGGCTGCCGTCAGATGCCGGAATTTTGCTGTATGCGCCTACATACCGTTTTCAGTGGAGCGGCTCGGCTTATGAGCAGAAGCTTCCGGTGTACGATATCGATTATGCACTTTTGATCGAAGAATTGGAGAAGAAATTTAAAGGGCAGTGGTATATTTTACTGCGGCTGCACCCAGGACTGCGCAAATACGGAGAGCAGGTCTGCCATACGGAGAGGGTCATCAATGTCAGTAAGTATCCTGACGGGGAAGAGTTTGTTGCGGCCTGTGATATGCTGCTTTCGGACTATTCAAGTATTATGTTTGAACCTGCATATGTGAAAAAACCTGTTTTTTTATATGCGGCTGATCTGGAGGAATACCAGAAGCATGATTATGATCTGCTGTTAGATATCCGGTCGTTGCCATTTCCGCTGGCAGAGAATCAGGAAGAACTGGTCAGGGCGATACGCAATTTTGATCAGGAGGCATATCATAAGCGGCTGGATCAGTTTTTATCCGGCTGGCATTTGATGGAAGACGGAAATTCATGCAGGAGAATAGTAGAATTTCTCGATACGTTGACAGAGTGAAGCAGGCATTGCGTCATTAGTGCGGGCAGGAAAGGAAGGAAAAAATGAATTATTTACAACGGGCGGAAAAAATCATCGGAGAGCAGATCAAAGAGGGAACGACGCGCTTTATCCTGTACCCGTTTGGTGAAAAAGGGGCGATGGTGAAAGGGGTATTAAACACCTTTTTTGGAATCCACGAAGAAATGATCGTGGACAGACTGCTTGCGGAAAAAGGATATCCCAACATTGCCTCTTTGGAGGAACTGAAAAAAATTGATCTGACGGATAAAAAGATACTGATTACGAGCGATCACGTTATGCTCTATGAGGAACTGCGGGAGCAGTTATACGAGGTGGTCAGCATCGAACACTGCATTGATTTGTTTGCAAGAAGGGAAAACTGTGCTGGAAATAAGGCGGTGGAAGAGCTTGCCAGAAAGGCGGAGGCTGTCCATCTGTTTGAAAAGAATATGATATTCCATGCGGAAAGGACAAATTCGGATTTTTTCCTGCCCTATTATAACATTGACGCTGTACAGAAAACGATCTTTATGACAGACGATTATTACGAGTCCGCCCTGTTGGACAAAATATTCCGGGGATTTGGAAACGGTGTCATCCGAAAGAAAGTAAAGGATGGAATTGTCATCGATATAGGAGCGAATATCGGAAATCACACCCTCTATTTTCTGAACGAGGCGCAGGCCCAGAAAGTATATGCTTTTGAGCCGGTATACAACACATTTTTACTGCTGCGCAAAAATGTCATGCTGAATCATCTGCAGGACAGGACGGTACTATATTGTTGCGGTCTGGGAGCAGAGGCGGGCAGAGCGGACATTTCGGCATGGCAGAATACCAATAATGGGGCCACACATCTGTCGGTGAAAGAAGATGGGGCAATTGCAGTGCACTGTCTGGATGAATTTGCCATAAAGGATGTTCAATTGATTAAGATTGATGTGGAGGGCTGGGAAGTGGGAGTTCTGGAAGGGGCAAAAGAAACACTGAACAGGTATCATCCCGATGTGATGGTAGAAGTGTTTCCTCATCATGTGGAGCAGGTCTGCCGCTTTATGGAGGCGCTTAGCTATGCGCATGAGCGGCTGGATGAGAAGAATTTCCTGTTTTATACGGAATAACGATGATTTGTGAGGAAGGACATGCAGAAATTTCGGATCTCAATTATTGTTCCTATCTATAATACGGCGGATGATTTGCCAAGATGTATCGAAAGCATACGTGCGCAGTCGTATCAGAATACGGAGATCATTTTAGTGGACGATGGATCCACCGACCAATCCCTCTCCATCTGTCGCAACTATGCGGAAATAGATGAACGGATACGGGTCATAGCACAAGAAAATCAGGGAAATAATGCGGCCAGAAAGGCAGGGCTTCGGGCCAGCACGGGAGACTATATCGCATTTGTAGACTCCGATGACTGGATCGAAGAACGGTTACTCGAACTGTTGATGGCGGCGGCGGAAGGCGGCTGCGCAGATATGATAATTTCCAATGTGTACATGATCTATCCAGATGGTAGAAAGATCGAGAGAAAAAATCTGATTGAGACCGGAACTTACAGAAATCCCAAAGAGGATGTAAAACACTTGTTTTATTATGGCAGACAGAGTGATTATGGAATCCTGCCGTTTTTGTTTGGCAAGTTGTACCGCCGCAACCTGCTTGTCAAGGCAATGGAGAAAATCGGAGACCAGATACGGTATGATGAAGACAGGGCGTTGGTCTGGACGTGTCTTCTGCAGAATATCACGGTGGTTTTTCTGGAAGATGCGGCATATTACTACTGTCAGAGAGAGAATGGACTTGTCCGGTCAAAAGACGAGATGTATCTCGCAAAAGTAAATTATTTTTACCGATATATGAGCCATTTGTTTGAAAAAGAAGATAAAATCCTGCGGGAACAGCTCGACAACTATGTCCTCCGATGCATACGGACGGGGCTTCGCTGGAAGCTTGGCCTCTCGGAAAACGATCTTCTGCGCGAAAAGAATCTGCTGGATGTGTCCGTTTTTTTCAGAGAAGTAAAGCGGGTCATCTTATATGGAGCCGGCACGGTGGGGCGCGATTATTACGAAGCGCTGAAAGCAGGCCAGAAGATTGATTTGTGCGCATGGGTGGACAGAGAGTGGAAAAAGTTGTGTGTGGAGGGAACGGAAGTGGAGCCGGTGGAGCGGGTTTGTGAATTGGAATATGACTATCTGCTGGTGGCTGTAAAACATGAATCCGTTTTTAGGGAGATCAAAGCCGATTTGACGGGAACATATGCGGTTCCGGAAGACAGGATCATATGGGGAAGACCATGCGGCATTCGATAGGAAGAGGGCGGCAAAGAATGGAGAATATCAAAGTATCGGTGATTGTGCCGCTGTTAAATGCGGAGAAGTATTTGAGACAATGTATGGACAGCATCAGAATCCAGACCTTATCGGAGTTGGAGATTCTGTGCGTGGATGCCGGTTCTACGGACGGGACACAGTACATTTTGAAGGAATATGAAGAACTGGATAACCGGATTCATGTCATAGGGTCTGAGAAAAAAAGTTATGGATACCAGATGAATCTTGGAATACATGCGGCCAGAGGGGCGTATATCGGGATTGTGGAACCCGATGATTATGTGTCGGAGGATATGTTTGAAAAACTGTATGATTCAGCACATGCATACGATCTGGATTTCGTAAAATCGAATTTTTATTTTTTCCTGGATTACATGGGAAGACGGCATTATCGCAAGTACGTCAGAAAAGTGGAAGGCAATTCCCATAAACTGCTAATGGCAAAGGGGAACCTGCCGGTACTCATTTATGGAGATCATGGAAATATATGGTCTGGCATCTATAAAAGAGAGTTCCTTTTAGAGAAACATATCTGCTTTCACGAGAGCGCCGGAGCATCTTATCAGGATACCGGTTTTGCGCTTCTGTGTTCTCTGGAGGCAAAACGCGTTATGTTTCTGAGTGATTTTCTGTACCGTTACAGACAGGGGAATGGGGGCGCTTCTGTCAGTTCACAGGAAAAACACAGTCATATCATAACGGAATATCAATGGGTGTGGCAACAGATGCATGAACGAGGCTTTACCGATGAGGTCAGCAGGACATTCTATATGGCGATGCAGATTCATTCGTATCTATGGAATTACAGGCGATTATATAAAGATGGACAGCGGCGGTTTCTGGAAAATTTGAAAAAAATAGAAATTCCCGCGTTTGATGAAGAAGCTGTGGACCGTTATATTCCGAATAAAGACAGGATGCTCGCTTTATGGAAAGGCGGCCGGGATGCGCCGGCGATACAGGATGAAATCGATGAGAAGAAGCACAAACATGCAAGAGAACTGCTGGCAGTCTTCCGAAATGCCACGTCGATCGTCGTGGTATCGGCGGGAGACTGGGGAAGTTCTCTGCTGAAACTGGATGAGAAATTGGGGACTGGAAAAATATGTGCCGTCTGCGATAATTCTCCCATTCGGCAAAAAGAGATGACAGAAGGCTGGAAAGTGATATCCGTGGAAGAGGCGGTGCAGAAATATCCCGGCGCTTCTTTTGTCATCGCAAATAAGAGACACGCGCGGGAATTATTCGAGCAGTTAGAAGCATTGGGAATCGCGTGTGCGGATATCTTCTGCTATCGGGAGAAGATTTCTGTGGAAACCGGATTATTCCGTTTATTATTGGAAGACGGGCAGCAGGATGACAAGGAATGTAGGGAGCAGGATTGAAATGACAGCAGAGGAAATCATAAGGGAACTTCCCAAAGGGTTGATAAAATGGTATGACTTTCGGAGAGGACAGCGGGCGGTCTATATTACTGCGGAGACCCAGTTGGACTCTGCTCTGGCGGAGGCCATCAGGGAAAGTGGGATTCCGGTTGACTGTGTCCGGCCGGATGAACTGGAGCAATATGCCGGAGCCGGATATGATCTGGCAGTGGTCACGTCAGCGGCAGAACACACAAGGAATGCCGAGGAGGCAGTGAGTCTTTTGACCGGAATCAAAAGAGTCCTGAACGGGGATGGCAGGCTGTTCCTCGGGATGAATAACAGACTCGGAATCCGGTATTTTTGTGGTGACAGGGATAAATATACCAATCGAAATTTTGACGGCGTAGAAAATTATGTCCGGGCAGATATATCCGTGTTTGACCGTATGACGTGCAGATGTTATGCCAGAGCGGAAATAGAAGATATGCTGACAAGGGCAGGATTCCCCGTATTTAAATTTTACGCGGTGTTTCCACTTTTGGAAAGGCCGCAGATCTTGTTTGCGGACGGATATATGCCGAATGAGCAGCTCGATATCAGGATTTCCCCACAATATGATCATGCCGATACGGTTTTTCTGGAAGAAGAAAGGCTGTATGATACGTTGCTGAAAAATAATCTGTTTCACACGATGGCAAATGCTTTCTGGGTGGAATGCGCTTTGAACGGCGGACTGTCAACGGCGGATCAGGTGACGATGTCAATGGACAGAGGCAGGGAGAACGCGATGTTCACCATCCTTTATCAGGACGATAAAGTGGTGAAGAAGCCTGTCTATCGAGAAGGAAAAGAAAAGATACAAAAGCTTCTGGAAAACCGTATGGACCTTATGCGGCATCAGATCCATATGGTGCAGGAGGAACGACAGGGTGACAGTTGTGTCATGCCCTATGTACGTGCACAGTCAACCTTGGAATATTTCCGGGGACTGCTTTTGGAAGACAGAGAAGCGTTTCTTGAAGAGTTGGAGAAATACTGGCAGATGATACTTCATTCTTCGGAACATACGCCATACGGGGAAATTGACTGGGAAAGGTATGAGCCGGGCTGGCAGAATAGGATATTTGACGAGACGGAAAGGTACCGGTGGAAAAAGCTTGCATTCGGTACGGTGGAAGAGCAGGAGAGTATCGGCGTGATTTTAAAGCGAGGATACATAGACCTGATTCCTCTCAATTCCTTTTATGTAAATGGCAGATATGTTTTTTACGATCAGGAGCTGTATATCGATAATTTGCCGGCGAAAGTGATCATGATGCGGACGATCGATGTGATCTATCAGTCTAACAGCAATCTGGAGCATATTCTGCCGGCCGAGGAAGTAAAAGAACGGTATGGACTGCTTCGTTGTAAACAGCTTTTTTACAGATTCACCAATACTTTTTTAAATGATTTGAGAAATGACCGCCTCCTGAAACAATACCATCAGGCGGTTCGCAGGAACAAGGGAATGATCCATGCGAACCGGCAAAGGATGAATTTTTCCGCAGAAGAATATGACCGTATCTTTCGGGATATTTTCCGTGGTGCGGACGGCCGTAAGCTGTATCTGTTCGGCTCCGGGCAGTTTGCGGAAAGATTTCTTTCCCAGTTCGGACAGACGTATGAAATTGCAGGGATCTTGGACAATAATCCTTGCAAATGGGGAAGTGGGCTGGAAGGGATTCCCATCGTCCAGCCGGAAACTCTGAAAGAGCAGGCGCCGGGAACCTACAAAGTGATTATCTGCATAAAAAACTATACCGCCGTTATGCACCAGCTGGAGGAAATGGGGATTGCGGATTTTGGCATCTATGACTGTAATATGACTTATGCCAGAAGAAAAACAGTGGATGTGAGCGGTGGTCATGTGCAGCAAGAAAAGAAAAAGTATCATGTTGGATATCTGGCAGGGGTTTTCGATCTTTTTCATGTGGGACATCTGAATTTGTTTAAGCGTGCGAAAGAACAGTGCGAGTATCTGATTGTAGGAGTGGTAACGGATGCGGGTGTGATTAGGAATAAACACACGAAGCCTTTTGTTCCTTTTGAGGAGCGGATAGAGCTGGTGCGCTCCTGCAAGTATGTGGATGAGGCCGTGGAAATTCCGTTGGAATACTTTAACACAGATGAAGCGTACCGCAGATATCAGTTCGATGTACAGTTTTCGGGGAGCGATTATGCGCAGGATCCGGCGTGGGAGGAAAAAAGGGAATATCTGAGGAAGAGAGGTTCTGATCTGGTATTTTTTCCCTATACACAATCTACCAGTTCCACCCGTCTGAAAGCGCTGATCGAACAGCAGTTAATAGGAGAAAGGACGTAAAATGCAGGTCTGTTACTCATCGAGGGGTCTGCTGGATTTAAGCAGGCCGGAGAAAAGTTTGGAAAATATGGTCAGGGCAGGATTTGAGGAAATCATGCTTGACCTTTCTATGTTCTATGCAAAAGGGCATTTTGAACTATATGGGGAAAACAGCTTCGCCCCTGACAGAACGGAACTGAAAGAACGCTATGAAAAATGGATGCGCTGCTGCAGCAAGGATGCCGTGCGGATGAATCTGATACGGGCGCCGCATATGAAATGGGACACGAAAAGGGTTGATCTGCATCCGCTGATGCTGCGTATCGGACAGGAATGTATCGCGCACAGTGGGAAGGGAGACAAAAAGCAACTCATTATACAGCCTTTGTATGCGGGACTCTCCGGGGCAGAGATCTGGAAAGAAAATCGACGTTATTATGAAGAATTGGGAAAAGCGGCGGTGGAAAAAAATGTTTGCATTCTTTTGGAGAATCAGTGTAACAGCATAAACGGCCATCTGGTCAGAGGCGTGTGTGCAGACGCCTCGACTGCCTCGGCATGGATTGACGAGCTCAATGAGGCGTTCGGAAAAGAAGTGTTTGGCTTTTGCCTCGATACGGGGGCATGCAGCCTGTGCGGACAGAATATGGGGGAAATGGCAGCCGCGCTGGGACATAGGCTGAAAGCCGTCCTATTGAGGGAATGTGACGGGGTGCACGAAGCCAGCAGGCTTCCGTTTACAGGAAAAAACGAGTGCGGTATGTCTACGGACTGGCAGAGCCTGATCAGAGGGCTCAGAAGAACCACATTCGATGGGACGCTGATCATGGCAGCGGGGGATACCCTTGGCGGATTTTCCCATCTGCTGCGTCAGAAGATGTATCCGGTCATCAAAGCGGTGGCTGAATATTTCCGATGGCAGATCGAAATGGAGAAAACAATCGGAAAATACCCGGCCATAGTTCTGTTTGGCGCGGGAAATATGTGCAGGAATTATATGCAGTTTTATGGAAAGGAATATCCGCCTTTATTCGCCTGTGATAATGACGCGGGGCTCTGGGGGACAAGGGTCTGTGGCCTGGAAGTAAGATCGCCGGAGGTTTTGCGAAAACTGCCGTCTGAATACGCCGTTGTGATCTGTAATACATTTTATACGGAAACTGCGGAGCAGCTTCAGACTATGGGTATCAAAAATATCGAAACCTATAATGATGAATATTTGCCGGAAGGCTTTTTCTATCAATAACAGAGCAGGGAGAAGAGGAATAGATGATGGACGTGGAAAAGTTGTTTTTTCTGGATCGAGAGAAGATGACGTCGGTGTATGAGAGAAAGGAGATACAGGATTTGCCGGAAACGGCATATGGGTGTTTCCTGCACGGAAAAGGAGAAATTCTTTATATTACGGATGAGGGGAAACTGTATGGAATCTGCTCTATTGGTGATTTGGAGCGGTTTTACAGAGAGGATAAAAAAGAACTGGAAATAAACCGGAGGTATACTTTTTTAAAAAGCGTGGATTATGACAGAGCGGCCTCCTTTTTTGCGAATGCAAAGACGGTGAATGAAATTCCGGTTATTACTGAGGAAAATGAATTGCAGGGTGTCATAACATATGAAAAAGAAGAGGCGTTAAGAAATACACAACAGGCGAATTTGAAAAGGACGAGAAGCAATTTATGGTATGGAAGAGAATTGCGCCGGTTTATCAATACAACCAGGGCGAAGGTGCTGGTATATACGTTTCCCAACAAGAAAATATGGCGGCAGATGAGTGAAGCGGAAAGACAGCTGTTGAGAGAACGCAGTAAGAGAGCAGGCGATCTTTATTGGTTTGGACTTTCAAAGGAGGAATGGAAGAAATTCTGGATGGATGCATATGAAGAGGGCATCGTTGATACAATGAGAACGGAGATGGCACAATGTGCTATGGTGATTGAAAACGGGGTGCCGTCTTTGCCTGCCGTCAATGGGAAATGTTATCATTTCGAAGACGGTTTCCGCGTTACGCCGAATACTCCGCCGGACGCTGAAAAGAGAATGTTTTTTTATGGCCCCTGTATCTTTCTGGGGGCATATTGCAAAGACGATCAGACCATTCCCTATTATCTGCAAAATAAGCTGAATGAGAATCATGGCTTGCACTGGAAAGTGATAAACAGGGGATTATTCGGCCCGGAACACTGTTATGCGCGGATGTTTACGGAAGAACTATCCGAAAATGATATTGTTATTATCGGATATATGGATTTTTTCGCAAGACCCGATGATACAATGCCGAATTTGATTCTGGAACACGATATGTCGGAATTATTTACTGAGATAAAGCCGATAACGGATTATCTGATAGATTACCCATTGCATTGTAATTATATGGTGAATCAGAAAATTGCGGAGAGAGTTTATCGGGATATCTGTGCCGAGGGTATATTGAATGATGAGGTAAGCGATACGGGAAATGCCGCGCTGCCTGAAAAAATACAGGATTATTATATCAACTGGGACGTACATGAGTATTTTATGGAATATTACTGGCAGCATGGGTTATGCAGGGAAACTAACGGATTTGTAAAAGGAGCTGTCATCATGAACTGCAATCCATTTACAAAAGGACACAGGTATCTGATCGAACAGGCGCGGGGCAGAGTGGACAAACTGTATGTCTTTGTCGTTGAGGAAGATAAGTCCAGTTTCGCTTTTAAAGACAGATTCCGGATGGTAGCGCAGGGCGTTGCGGATCTGCCGGACGTACAGGTCATTCCGTCCGGGAAGTATATTCTGTCAAAAGATACGTTCGCGCAGTATTTCGAGAAAGAAAATGTAGAGACAGTGGAGAATATGGATTATGATCTCCGCATTTTTGGAGAGGTTGTGGCAAAGGACCTGGGAATCCGTTATCGCTTCGTAGGGGAAGAGCCGTTAGATCAGGTGACGAGAGCCTATAATGAGACGATGAAACGTATCCTGCCGGAGTACGGGGTCTCCGTAGTTGAGATTCCGAGGGTCATGAGCGGCGTGGAAAGCGGAGATGTCATCAGTGCCACACGGGTCAGAAAAGCGTTGGAAGAAAAGGACTGGCAGACGGTCGAAAGGCTCTGTCCGGAAAGTACGGTATCGTACTTGAAACAGATGGTTGATGGAGAGAACTGAAATGTTAAAACTTTTGTATACACTTTCGGAAATGCATAAAGGGAAACATATTTATCTGTACGGCGTCAACAGGGATTCTGTAAACGTTTTTGCGGATCTGGCATATCGTGGAATCGTTGTAGAGGGATTCGTGGATGTATCAGGCAGATATATTGGCTCGTACTTTATGAAGCGGCCAATCGTCGGGAAGAATATTCTGCTTGGGAAAAAGGATATGATTGTGATTTCAGACGATAAGAACAGAGACGCGGTACAGAAAGATTTTCCGGAAACAGGCGTATTTTACCGGAATGAGATACTGGATGTGGACGATGCGCTAAAAGAAAAAAGCGTGCTGCTGTATGGCACCGGCGAACGGGGAGAGGAGATTTACCGGCTGCTGCAGCAGAAGGGCATTGCCATAGAGGCCGCCTATGTGACGGAAAAGAGGCAGGAAACCTGGAACGGGCTGGCGGTACACGGTATAGAAGAACTGCCGGAAGATTCCGGTACGGCGGTCATCCTCGCGGCGAAAGTAAAAAGATATCAGGAAGAAATGCTGGAGAAAATAGAAGGCTGCAAAGTGGAAAAATACATAGATGAATTTCTGCCTGTGTTCTGGAGCGAACAGGGGGATCTTTTTCAAGTCATACATAAGGCGGCTGCGGAGGAAAAAGAGATCTGGCTGTATGGAAACGATAACGAAGATGCGCGGTTGATCGAACGCATATTGGAAAAATATGATATTCCTGTCTGTGGAAAAGTATATGAAGAAGCGATAGAAGAGAAGGGAATCAAAAATGTCTATGAGCTGGCATACGAGGACATTGAGAACATAACAGTTGTCATAACAGAGCGGGATCGTATCAAGTCGCAGTCTGTCTGTGAAACATTAGATCAACTGGGATTTTCCATGGAAGCACATAATTATACGGCTGTTTATGCGAAGGCGTCGGAGCACAGGGAGCAGATGAAGACACTGACGGACTGTCTGCTCGGCCATGTGGAGGATGGCAATGGACGCCAGCCGGGGTATGCGGTTTATGGAGACGGAGGGGAAAACGATCTGAAAATATTGATCTTAGGAGGCTCGACATCGACGGATGGACATTATAGGCCCCGGTCTTGGTCATATCGGTTTTATCAAAAGTTGAAAAATGCCGGATTTAACGTGACAGTATATAACGGTTCTGCGTGCGGATATGATATCGTGCAGGAGATGCTCCGCCTGCTGCGGGATGGGGCTTATCTGCGGCCGGATTATGTGATCAGTATGAGCGGATTGAATAATATTGCCAGGAAGAGAAGAACGGAGAACCAGTTCTGCATTACAACGTTTATTGACTGGATTAACGCGCTGGCGCCGGGAAAGAAGTATGAGAGTGGCCTTTCCGGCGAGGAAACGCTGTATGATTTCTGGTATAGAAATACGAAGATTCTGAAAATAATCGCTGAATTTTACGGTGCGAAGTTTTACAGTTTCCTTCAGCCTGTCAATCTTGCCAAATCGGAGACGACGTTGTTTGAAACGGTCATGCACGAGAAAAGGGATATGCTGGAAAATACCAGAATATACAGGGAGAAGGCGCGACTGGAAAAGGATGGCGTTTACAGGAATCTGATCGACAAATTTGATGCGGAAAAGGGAATGTATATCGATTACTGCCATTATTCCGGCAGGGGGAATGAGATGCTTGCGGAGATTGTTTTCCAGTGTGTACAGAAAGGAATGAAGGTTGAAAATGAAAGAAACTGATCTTGTTTTTCTTCCCAGAGAGAATATGTCGTCCGTTTATGAGGTGGAGGACATTTCAGACCTGCCGGATATGGCTTATTATCATTTTATGAACAGCGAAGATGAGATACTGTATGTCCATAAAGCCGGAGAAATGCTGGGTGTGTGCTCGATCGGGGATTTGGAACGGTTTTATAATACGAGGGAGAAAGAATTAACAGTCAATAGACAGTATACTTTTTTGGAAACAATCAATTATCGTGGGGCGATGGAATTCTTTGAACAAAAAAAGACGATCAACGAAATCCCTGTCATGACGGATGGAAAGGAATTGGCGGGAGTGATCAGGTATGAAAAGGAAAAGAATTTCAGAAATAAGCAGAAACGCTCATTGCGGTATGCCAGATCAAGCGAATGGCATATGCGTGAAATCGAGCGGTTTGTATGCGCTACCAGGGCCAGAGTTGTACTTTACAGTTACTGTCATGCAGAAGTTGTGGAGCACTTGAGCGAGCGTGAAATCGAGATATTGAAAAGGCGCAGGAAAAGAGCGGAAAGCGGGAAATATGCTGCCCGGCTGGGACTTTCGGAAGAAGAGTGGAAAAAATTTTATCAGTCAGATTACGAGACGGGTATCGTTGAGACGATGATAGCCGAAAAAGATCTCTGCAGACCCGTGGTGAGAAATGGAATAACCACATTTCAGGATATGGATGGGAAGTATTATCATTTTAAAGACGGCTATCGCGTTACACCCAATCATGTAGCGGGCGCAGATCGAAGAATCCTGATGTATGGCCCTTGTATTGTCACAGGGGGATATTGTAAAGACGAATCCACGATTGCATATTATTTGCAGGAATGTCTGAATAAGAAGGGTAATGCGGAATGGAACGTGTTGAATAAGGGGATGTATAATCCGGATTTGTGTTACGGGCGGATGTTTGAAGAAGAATTGTCAGAAGATGATATCGTGATCATCCGGTGTATAAAGAGGCCGGTATTCGGGGAAAAAGCTGCCAATGTACTTTTCTGTGGAGATCTGACAGAGGAGTTTCTAAAAATACCATCTCTGACAGACCATCTGATTAATCATCCGCTGCATTGTAATTCTGTTGTGAACCGGAAGATTGCGGAGCGGATTTACAGAGATTTCTGTGAGAAAAGGGTATTAGAATTCACCAGAGGATCCGGTGTGCCTGAAAGAATACAGGATTATTATATTTCCTGGGATGTATATGAATATTTCAAGGGATATTTGGCCCGATATGGACTACATAAGGAAAAGGACGGGCTTTTAGCCGGAACGGTTGTCATGAACTGCAATCCTTTTACAAGAGGACATCGATATCTGATTGAACAGGCGCTGTGCAGAGTGGACAGGCTGTATCTGTTTGTTGTGGAGGAAGACAGGTCGTATTTTTCATTTCAGGACAGGCTTGAGATGGTAAAACAGGGTGTTGCGGACTTGTCGGGTGTTCGGGTTATTCCATCCGGGAAATATATTTTATCGAAGGATACTTTTGCGCAGTATTTTGAGAAAGAAACCGTACAGGTTATAGAAGGGATGGATTATGATATCCGTATTTTCGGAGAGGTTGTGGCACGGCATCTGGGGATTCAATATCGTTTTGTGGGAGAGGAACCGTTTGATCGGGTTACTGGAGTGTATAACGAGACCATGAAGAGGATTCTGCCGGAATACGATGTCCGTGTAATCGAGATACCCAGAGCGGCCTGCGGGGAGGAAAGAGCTGTTATCAGCGCGACATCGGTCAGAAAAGCTTTGGAAGAGAAAAACTGGCATATCGTGGAAAGGTTCTGCCCGGAAAGTACGGTGACATATCTGAAAAGCCGCTATGCCAATGACTGAGGTAATGGGAATTTTTTAAAGGAATCGTATGCAGGAGGGAAAACTATGTTTCGTATCGGTGTGCAGACGCAGAATGTGATCAATGACAGATATCCGGAGGAGGGGTTTGCCGTGCTTGCCCGTGCGGGCTTCTCTTATGCGGACTTTTCCCTGAATGCGTATCTGGATAACGGAAGCATTTATCAGTCGAATATTAACAGCTTTTTTGACCAGACAGTCTCAGACCTGGAAAATTTCTTTACACCGCATAAGTCTGCCGCGAAGAATGCCGGTATCAGGATCGGCCAGATGCATATGCCCTACCCAATCTTTATACCCGGTGGAGATCAGGAAATAAATGATTACTTATGGCATGAAGTGGCGGTTAAGAGCCTTCGGATCTGTGCTTTTCTGGAATGTCCCTATATTGTGGTTCATGGTTTTAAGCTGGCCGGATATCTGGGAACAGAGGAACGGGAATGGGAACGGACAGAAGCATTTCTTCATTTTATTGCGCCACAGGCGAAAGAGCTGGGCATTACAATCTGTATGGAAAACCTTTATGACAGCGTCGGCGGGCATTTAGTGGAAGGATCGGGATGCGATGCACGGAAAGCGGCAGAGCGTATTGACCGGTTTAATGAAGCATATCGTGCGCAGGTGCTCGGCTTTTGCTTTGACACCGGACATGCTAATCTGGTTGGACTTGATTTTGAAGATTTCATCGTGACGCTTGGGCACAGGTTGAAAGTCCTACATATCCATGATAACGACGGAATCGGGGATTTACACCAGATTCCTTATACGTTTTCGCGTGCCCGTGAAAATAAGGCATCTACGGACTGGGAGGGCTTTTTAAGAGGGCTTGGAAGAATACACTATGACAAAGTTCTTAGTTTTGAGACGGCTCCTGTTTTGACGGCATTTCCGGAACGGATGAGAGCGGATGTGCTTGGATTTATTGCGAGGCTGGGAGAATATTTTTCGGGCAGGATTTATGATTTTTCATGAGCTGCCTTTGCCGGAATCTGGGGTAGAAAATATAGAACTGATATAGAGAAAAATAATTTTGGTCAGTCGGTAAACATTTTTGTATCTACGATGTTTATCGGCTGACATTTTTCTGCTCAGGATTTGCGTTTAGTTTGAGACCCGGATATGAGGAATTGGCGTCAGAAATGATTGCATATGCGGATGCACATATGCCAATAAAAGGCAGGGTATCATCAAAAATCTGAAAATTGGGATATGCAGGCTGGGTATGTTTATCGGAGCAGATATAAGGAAAACAATAATACAATCCGCAGTGTGAGTCTGCTGTCACCGAGTAATATAGTAAACGTGGTATGGATGTGGTATAATTTTTATTCGGGAGGGAACGGCCAGGATCTACAAACCAGTGAAAGCAACGGATAAACAGGTGGCAAAGTCCATTATGATAGAAGCTGGGGAACTTTTGGAATGTTTTCAGTGGAGCGATGAAGATTATGATATAGAGCATGTGAAAGAAGAACTGGCTGATGTTTTGATTTATTGCCAGGATATGCTGGACAGGCTGGGGCTGGATGTCGATGAAATAGTGAACGCCAAAATGGACAGGAACGAGATGAAGTATCCCGTTGAAAAGGCAAAAGGAAATGCAAAGAAGTACGATGAATTTTAAGATAGCTGCTACGGTGCGGCGACTTACAGGGAAAGAAGTTGACGAGGAAACGGTGAACCGAAGATGAAACACAAGTTGAGCAGGAAGATTATTGCTGCGCTGGGATTTGTTATCTTTACCATCATTATTATATATACCATTGTGTTCAACATCCACTACAAGAAGTACGAGGAACGGATTCTGGGGGAGGAGAATATTAAGGTTCTTCATTCATTGGAAACATCGCTGAATTCCATTTTAAAAAATGCAGATGATTATTCCAAAATGCTCATAGCGGATAACGTCGTTCAGACACAGATGGGGAACGGAGATCTGCTGTCCAACGTGTCGGGACAGTCCAATGTGATTAAAAAGATATATTCTATTTTTCAATTCTCTGACTATGTGGAAGCTGTCTGGCTGATTGATGAGAAGGGGCAGAAACTGACTGTCGGCGGAAGCGCGAACTTCCATATGGAGGACGCCAGCAGGGAATACGATGAATTGAGAAAACCTTACGGGAAGTATGAGATACACACCAGTAAGTCGGCGGACGATAACAGCATCTCTTTAGTCAGATCTTATAACAGTCTGGATAATTTTGAAAGCCTCGGCGTGATCGGTGTGGACTTAAGCTGCGAGTTCCTGAATCAGATTCTGGAGGACGTCATTGACATGGAGTCCGAGGAAATTGTGGTGTTAGATGAAAAGGATAACATTCTTCTGGCCAGGGGAAATATTTCGGAGGAGGATGAAGTACGGTATATTGCAGGAGAATTATCGGAAGAACGCATGGAACTTTTGCGCAAGACGACGATTCATGGAAGGGAGTATACGGCAGCGGGCGTTCTGGCGCCTTACAGCGGGTGGAAGATTATCCGGTATACGCAGGCGCAGACGAACCGTGATGCCAGTGAGATTGTCAGGTTTAATATCGGACTGATCGCTGCCATCGGTATTTTGATTCTGATCGGTGCAGCGGCGATTTCGACCATGCTTACCGGACCGATTCAGGATATGGTGCAGGTGATGGAAGAGACAGAACATGGAAGATTCAGCCGCATTACAAGCAAACCCCTGTTAGATGAATTCCAGATATTGTTTAAAGGATATAACCGTATGGTGGAACAGATCGAGCGTCTGATCCAGAGTACGATCGACAAGCAGCGAAGAATCCGGCAGGTAGAAATGAACGAAATGCAGGAGCAGATGAAGCCGCATTTTCTGTATAACACCTTAGATTCCATACAGGCACTTGCCATGATGGGAGAGAGCCAGAAGGTCTGCGAGCTTGTGGAAGCGCTCGGGAAATTCTACCGTAAATCGGTCAGTGGCGGGCGGGAGATGCTGTCATTAAAAGAAGAGTTCCAGATCGCGAAGGATTATGTGGATATTATGAAGATACGGTTTGAAGATTCCTTTGAATGTGAGATTCATCTGGAAGAGGCCTGTGAAAAATATCTGCTGCCTAAACTGACGATCCAGCCGCTCATTGAAAACTCGTTTCAGCATGGAATCAGGGGTGAGGAGCGATACGGTTTCATCAGTCTGGAAGCCTGTACGCAGGGAGAAAATCTACATATTGTGGTAAAGGATAATGGTGCGGGTGTGCCGGATGAGGTGATCAGAGACCTGCATAGGAGTGAGGAGCCCAAACGGGGTAAAAGTCTGGGGCTCCGCGGAACAATCGAGAGGCTGCGCTTATTGTACGGCGAATACTTTACGTTTGCGATCAGCAATGGATCCTATACGGAGATACATCTGCAGATCGGGCTTTGTAAATTGAAGGAGCAGGAAGATGGACAGACTGAGAGTGATACTTCTGGACGATGAGGTGTTGATCAGAAAACTGGTTCGGATGAAACTGGATACGGAAGCACTTGATTTGGAGATCGTCGGAGAGTTTTCCAGTGCAGGCATGGCGGTGGAAAAGCTTGAGGAGCTGAAGCCGGACATTATCATCAGCGATATTTGTATGCCGGGCGTGGACGGCATCAGCTTCAGCGAACAGTGCACAAGGATTCTGCCGGATATTAAGATCATCATTTTGACAGGATATAATGACTTCGAGTATGCCAGAAGAAGCTTAAAAGCGGGTGTCAATGATTATCTGATGAAACCCGTGCAGACGGAAGAGCTGAATGCGTCCGTTGAGCGGCTGGCAAAACAGATCAGGGAAGAAAAGCAGAAGAAAGAGGCGCACCGTAAGATGGTGGAGGAACAGCAGAGCAACATTCCCCTGCTCAGAAATACTTATATCAGCAGACTGCTGCTTAGCGACGAGATCAATGAGGAAGTCAGGCAGAAGCTGATTGCATATGGTGTGAGACTGGCGAAGGAGGGGGAGGAACAAGTTAAGCTTGGCGTGGTTACGGTGCAGGAAAGTTTGAGCGACCACGAATGTCTGATGCACATTTATGAGGAATCAAGGCAGTTCTTTAAAGATGAACAGGAAATTCATGTGGTGGTAGATCCATGGGGAAGGATCATCTTTTTGGGAATTGGTGAAAATGAGTCCTTCTGGGAGTGCTTTGATTTGTTGCTGCAGTTGCTGCGGGAAAAATATCAGTATCATTTCCGGTATGGGACAAGCGCCGGCAAGGTTGATGCAGACGGCATCCGGGCGCTGTATGTATCGGCGTTGGACGATATGTACCGCAGATATGACGGCAAACAGGCGGCATGCGGTACAGGAAATATGGAAGTTGATGAGAGTGGTGAGTTTCAGAAACTGGTGGACTATATTAATGGAGGAAATACAGAAGAGGCGCTTTCCGCGTTGGCTTGTTTCCTGGATTGTATAAAAGACGCGGGAACAGGGGCGGTATATTCCAGAAAGGGCGCGGAAGAGATTTTAAAGCGTATCTGTATCAGAACGGGGCAGACGGAAGAAATGGCCCATGTGGAAGAGGTTCTCACATGGTGTCGGTGCAGTACGGATGTGGCGAGGTGTCTGGAGAGGACAACGGCAGTTCTCGCTATGGAAAAGGCGGTGCAGGCAGAGCAGCAAAAGGGGCGTACCATGAAGGAACTGATAGACTTTTTACAGGAGAATCTGGGCAGCCCGGATATCAATATGAATTATCTGGCGTCCAGATACGCGATCAGCGGCAGTCTGCTAAGCAGAATGTTCAAGCGGTTTACAGGAAAGTCCTACAGCGAGCTGTTGTCAGAGCTTCGATTCTGGAAGATGCTGGAACTGCTTGCCACGGATGCGGAGATGCTGGACAGGGATATCGGCAACAGGATCGGTATTAATGACCCGCACTATCTGAGTATCTGGTTTCGGAAAATGACAGGGTATTCCGTGACGGAATACCGCAGGATGTGTTTGTAGGAGCGTATAGCAGGAATCCCCGCAGGCTGTGAAAGGTGTCTGCGGGGATCTTTTTTTTGCAGGATAATGAAAGTGATGTTAAAAAAGTGAAACTGTGCATGTAAAAAAGAGGAAAAATGAAATAAATATATGTGATTGTGAATTTTTTTCCGGCGGGGGAGGTTTTACAATAGGAAACAGAGAAGGCCTTTACAATATAAAAAGTGTTGTTCTGATAAGGAGGGTAAAATGAAAAACAGGATGAAAAAGTTAGTTGTTTTGTTGGCGGCGACATCCATGGTTGTGCAGCTTGCGGGCTGTGGCGGCGGTACGGGCAGTGCCCCTGCGGATGAAGCGAAAGCGGATACGCCTGCTGCCACACAGGAAACAGAGGCGGAGGCGCCGGCGAAAGCGGATGACACGGCGGCAGCTTCCGAAGAGGAAATTACGATCACGATCTGGCACCAGTCCGTGGCGGACACAGACCCCGTTAAGAAGATTATCGAGGAGTCTGTTACAGAGTATCACGAGCTTCACCCGAATGTGACAATTGAGCAGGACGGTGTTACGGGAGAACAGTACAAGACAAAGATCAAGACCGCTTTTGCGGCGGGCGAGGCGCCGGATATCTCTTATATGTTCAGCGGCGGCAGTTTCGTAAAACCTTATATTGATGCGGGCTATCTGCTTCCCATCGATGATTATTTAAGCCCGGACACAAAGAGCAAAGTGCTTCCCGGCACGCTGGACGGATGTACGTTTGACGGCAAGGTATACACGCTGCCCACCATTACATTCCTGGCGAACCTTTACTGCAACACCGAGATGTTTGACGCGGCAGGAGCAAAGATTCCTACCAACTGGGATGAGCTTCTGGATGCGGTTGAGAAATTGAATGCAGCGGGGTACACGCCGATTCTTATGGGCGAAAAAGACAGATGGCCGGGCATGTACTGGTATGATATCATTTCCGCGAGAACGGCAAGCAACGCGGCGATCATGGAAGCGTTCGGCGATCCGGCTAAGTTTAATTCCGAGGGCTTTATCATGGGAGCACAGAAGCTGCAGGAGCTGGTTAAGGCAAACGCGTTCAACGACAATATGATGAGTATGAGCTATGACGAGATGATCGAGGGATTTGCGGCAGGACAGGGCGCGATGGTATTCCAGGCGAACTGGGTACATCCCGCATTTCAGGCAGACACAGCGGCAACCAAAGGCAAAGTGACATGTGTGCCTTTCCCGGTAATTGCAGACGGCGCAGGAAGCATTACGGAGTTCTCGGGCGGAAGTTCTGACGGCTACTATATCAATGCAAACTGTGAGCATCCGAAGGAAGCGGTTGAGTATCTTGAGTATCTGAGTGAGAAGATCGGTATCGTCGGTTATCAGCAGGGCGCTGGTCTTCCCTGTTGGGATACCACAGGCGTAGATACGTCGAGTCTGACACCGCTTGACACAGAGTCTGCTGCACTGATGGAAACCGGAACATCCTATATCAGCTGGTGGGATAATATCCTGTCTGCGGAAGATTCCGAGACTTATAAGGATCTGGTTGCACAGGTTATGGCTTTAAAGATCACACCGGAAGAGTTTGCGGAACAGATGTCTAAGCTGCAGCCTTCTGAATTTTATTAAAATATTTAACTGATACCGTTATGGGCGGTCGTGTTTGACGGCTGCCCATAACCAGTTTATGGGACAGGTGGGACAATGAAAAAAATATTATCCAATAAGAAAGCTATTACATTGTTTGTATGTCCGACGATACTCATCATGCTGGTCATTGTCGTTGTGCCGATATTTATTTCCGCATATTACAGTATGCTGGACTGGGATGGGCTTGGCAAGGGGACGTTTGTCGGACTGCGCAATTATATGGAGCTCGCGGGAGATGAACGTTTTGTAAATTCCATTAAGAATTCACTTCTTTATGTGTTCTTTTCCCTGTTTATCCAGCTTCCGATATCGCTGCTTCTGGCAATTGTTGTGGCGAATGTAAAGCGCGGAGAGAAGTTTTATCGGACGACATATTTTATTCCCGTTATCATCTCCGGCGTGGTGATCGGACAGTTGTGGCAGAAAATCTATAATGGGGATTACGGTCTGTTAAACGCGTTGCTGGGAAGTCTGCATCTGGAACATTTACAGCAGGATTGGCTCGGACAGGAGTCCACAGCCCTTATTGCTGCATTTATTCCAAACTTATGGCAGTATGTGGGATATCATATGCTGATCATGTATGCGGGCATCAAATCCATTTCGCCGGAGATTTATGAGGCGGCAACGATTGACGGGGCAAACAGCAGGCAGATTGCCTTTAAGGTGACAATTCCGCTGTTAAAGCCGGTGCTGGAAGTGTGTGTGACGTTTTCCTTAATCGGCGCCTTGAAAATCTTTGACCTGATCTATGTATTGACGGGAGGCGGTCCCTTCTTTACGACAGAGGTGCCGACCATCTACATGTATAAGACAATTTTTGATTCCTTCCATTATGGGTACGGAAGCGCGATTTCCATATTTATCATTCTGGAGTGTTTTGTCTTTACGATGCTGTTGAAGCTGTTTTTCAGGAATAAGGAGGAGCAGGTATGAGAACAATGAAACATATAAAGAGCGGCGCTCTGCATATCTGCCTGCTGGCGATTGCCGTCATTCAGGTATTCCCGCTGTTCTGGCTGCTGGGATTTTCGCTGAAGGACAACAATGAAATTTTTGGAGGCAATATTGCGGGTCTGCCGCAAAACTGGAGATTTTCCAACTATGCGTCGGCTTTTAATCAGGCCAATGTGCTGCAGTATCTGTTGAACAGTATTCTGGTCACGGCGGCGACTATTTTAATCACGATTGTGCTTGCGGCGACGGCTGCTTACGCCATCCAGAGAATGATATGGAAGGGAAGAAATATTGCCATGAAAGGAATCCTCGTGGGAATGATGGTTCCGATTCATGCGGTTTTGCTTCCGCTGTTTATTGTGCTGAGCAAGATAAAACTGCTCAACACTTACTGGGCGTTAATCATCCCTTACGTGGCGTTCGGACTGCCGCTGGCGGTTTACCTGTTCAGCAGTTTCATGGTCTCTATTCCCAGGGAAATGGAGGAAGCGGCGGCGATTGACGGGTGCAATATTTACAAGTTGTTCTTTCGCGTTATGCTGCCTCTGATCAGACCAGCGATAGCTACGGTCAGTATCTTTACGTTCATTTCCTCTTGGAATGAGCTGATGTTTGCGGTGACCTTTATCAACAAGCAGGAATATAAGACGTTGACCGTGGGTATCATGTCCATGGTGGGAGCCTATACCACCAAATGGGGTGAAATCGGCGCGGGACTTATGATAGCGACGGTACCGACTGTTGCCATCTATCTGCTCTTAAGCGATCAGGTGCAGAACAGTCTGGTGGCTGGCGCGGTAAAAGGATAAAATATATAATCAGTTTGAAACATGCGGGGCTTTCAGGGGTTGATCTGGAAGCCCTTTTTGCGTTGATCAGGAGAGCAGTTTCTGGAGGATGGTTCCCCGACTGAAAAATGGTGGCGGACAGTCAGGGAAAATGGTATGATTAGACGTATGGAAAGGAGAACGCACATGGAAAAGAAAATATCGGTTATCCCGTATCTATCATTCAAAGGAAACTGCGAGGAGGCAGTCCATACTTATATCAATGCGTTTGGCGGTGAGATTCTGTATATTTCCCGCTGGGATGAAAACAGTTTTGACATGACGCCGGAGCAGATCGGAAAGGTAATGCATGTAGAGTTTACGATAGGCGCATCGCGCATGGCGGCAGGAGACTGTTATGACTGCAATGACGTGAACACGGACATAAAGCTGATGATTCATATGGATTCGGAGGAGGAAGCGCGGCATACCCTATCGGTACTGGCGGAAGGCGGAACCGTACTTTCCCCGCTGTCGCCGCACCCGGAGCCGGATGATGATAGCTGCGGGTCCGTGATAAAAGACCGTTTCGGCTTTACATGGATCATTACCTGCCCGAATCAGCGGTAGACTTTTGACCATAAATTTGATAAAATAGATATATTATTCTACCCGTTAATGTGAGGGATGTACAAGGATTGGTAACAGACATGAGTGATTTGGATGGGGCAAAACAGCAGGAAATGCATTTTCGCATGATGGAAAATGATGAATACCTGAAAGCGCAGCAGCACGAGATTAAACTGGGAAAAGAGGCAGGACTGGATGTGTCCCTTTACTCCAACCCGGAGTTTAACTGGCTGCAGATGGAACAGATCCGCATGGGGCTGAAGGATAATCTGGACGCTTCTGTCTATGCGGATCCCGCTTACAATTATGAGACTATGCGGCAGATACGGCTGTCCCTTTATGCTGCGATAGATCTGGTTCCATATCTGAAAAGAGGATTTGTGGATGATGATCTGGAGGAGATACGGTTTGCGTTGGCGAAAAGGCTGCCGCTTGACAAATGGCTTCAAGACGATATGTGCGCGCCGCAGATTCACGAGATTCGTATCGGGCTTTGCGAGGATATAGATATCGCTCCGTACGCCGATATCAGATACAACTGGATGCAGATGCGGGAAATCCGCCTCGGGATTGAAAAAAAGCTGGATGTGTCACTTTATTCCAACTATTTGTACAACCATGCGCAGATGCGTGAGATCCGGCTCGGACTGGAGGCGGGGCTTGACGTTTCGGGCTACTGCAGTCTGGTTTATTCTGCCACGGATATGAAGGAAAAGCGGCAGATGGTCGTGAACAACAAAAGGATAAACAATGACAGGGAGAAAAAGGAGTCCCCTGCGGCTTCTCTCAGAAAGAAAGAATTTTCTATTTCGATAGAAGAAAACGGAAATAAGGCATATGCTTATATTCCGTGGATTCCGGGTAATATTGTGAAGAAAGAGGATATTTATCAGGATCTGGAGAGGCGGGAAATTGTATTCGGGATCAAACATGAAGCGATTGCGGATATGATTGACAAAAGGAGACAGAATGAAAAGATACTGATTGCCGAGGGCATTCCGGCGATAAAGGGGAAAGACGGCTGGTTTGAATGGTTCGTCAGGCTTGATCTGCCGCGTATTCCCGCGCCGTTGCCGGATGGCGGCGTTGACTATGTCAATATTGAGGCATTTGAGATGGTGGATGAGGGCGAGAAGATTGCCCTCTATCACCGGGCGGAAGCAGGTATCAGCGGGAAAAATATATACGGGGAATCGATACATGCCGAAAACGGGTTGGAGAAGAAACCGATCAGAGGCATCGGCTTTCGTATCGAGCCTGACGGCGTTACCTATGTTTCCAGGATGAACGGCAAATTTGAGTATACGGCGGGACGTATTCTGATTACGAATATGCTGGTGGTGCGCGAAGACGTGACTGCGGTGACAGGTAAGCTGGAGGTGGACGGTTCGGTCTATGTGGTCGGCAGTATTTATTCAGGCGGCTACATCAAGGCTACGGGAGATATCATCATTGAGCATAATGTGGAGACAGCAAAACTGATCGCCGGTGGCAACGTTATGATTAAAAAGGGGAGCTGTTCCAAGAACGATTGCTTTATCGACGCCGGGGGCGAGGTTTCCGGAAGCTTTTTCGAGGCGGCAAATATCAATGCCAGAGGTAACGTCAAGGCTAATTATATTATGAACAGCTCGATTAACACGATGGGAAGGGTAATTGTATCGGGCAGCAAAGGCATGCTTCTTGGCGGTAAGATCAGTGCGGTGCGGGGTGTGGACACTTACAATCTCGGCAACCGCCTGCATCTGAAAACGATATTGGATATAGGGCGTAATGCGCTTTACGAAAAAGAGCATGCGGGATACGAGAAAAAGAGGGAAAAACTTCTGGAAGACCTGAAGGCGCTGGAGCAGGAGTGGGAAAAGATCATACAGCTGGAAGAAGCCGGGAGAGCGGTGCCGGAGGAGATTCAGCGGAAAATCCATGCGGCGATGGAAGTGCAGGGGCAGAGACTGGCGGAATTGGACGGCGAGGACGCCAAGCTGGCAAATCTGACGGGACAGGCGGCAAAAGAACCTGTCATTGTCAGGGGAAGGGCTTACGAGGGCAGCGTGGTAATTCTGAATGGCATTAAATACACGTTGTCGGGGGAAGTGCGCAGAGTGCTCTTTAAGATTCGCAATAAGCAGGTTACGATGGTTGCCTTATAATGGCATTGCAAAATCTAGTGAAGGTATAGGAAAACTATGAAACGTGATACGATTTTAATCTTTGAAGACAATGAAATTGACCGTGAAATTCTGGTGGAATTATTCCGGAAGGATTACAAAATTCTTGAAGCGGCTAACGGCAAGGAGGGAATCGCGCTTTTAAACGCGAATTTCGCGTCCATTGCGATAGTGCTTCTGGATAATCTGATGCCTGTCATGGACGGATTTACGGTGCTGGAGCATTTGAAAGAGAAAAATGTCCTGAATAAAATACCATTTATTATGATTACGGGAGAGACTTCGCCGGAGCTGGAGACAAAGGGTTACGAGCATGGAATTGTGAGTTACATCAAAAAGCCCTATCAGGTGGATGTGGTAAAGCAGGTAGTCCATAATGCGATCGGCTGGTTTCAATATAAAATGCAGTTGGAAATGACGGTGAAGAAGCAGAACATCAATATCCAGAAGCAGAACAGTGTGCTGCGGCAGCAGACGAAAAAGCTGAATCATGTGAACGAGATTCTGATTGATTCCCTGAGCAATATTGTGGAATTCAGAAATATGGAATCCAAACAGCATATCAGGAGAATACGGGAATTTTCCATGTGCCTTGGCAAAAGCGTTATGAAGCTGTACCCGGAGTACGAGCTGACGCCGGAGAAACTGATCCAGATTGGCTGGGCGTCCTCGCTGCATGATATCGGAAAGATAGCCATTCCGGACACCATCATACTGAAACCGGCAAAGCTGACACAGGACGAATTTGAGCTGATCAAATCCCATACGACGAAGGGCGCCGAGATTATACAGCACAGGGTGCGCCTGAATGACCGTGCGATCTACGATTATGCGTACGATATTGCAAGACACCACCATGAGAAATATGACGGTAAGGGATATCCCGACGGTCTGAAGGGGGACGAGATCAGCATTGCGGCGCAGATAGTTTCCCTGGTGGATGTGTACGACGCACTCACCTCGAAACGTGTCTACAAGATGGCGTATGAACCGGACAGGGCATTTCAGATGATTTTAAACGGGCACAGCGGCACTTTTTCACCGAAGCTTTTGAAGGCGTTTGCCGAGGTGAAGCCGAGCTTTGAGCATCTGCTTGCCATGTACCCCGACGAGAATTAAACGTGATTTACTTATTTTAAATAGCAGCTCCTTTTGCCTGAAAGCGCAGGATACAGATCATTTCTCAGGTCTGTGCGCCGAACGGGCAGAAGGGGCTTTTGTTTTTAGAGAAAATTTAGAGATAAGGTTGCTATGATAATAAGTGGAGTGGTATGAGTTTTCAGTTTTATAGAGGCGCGAACCATGTTATGCGCTTCGGAATGGAGGTTGCTATGAGAGGGAGAAAGATAGGAGAGAAGCTGGCGGCATGCCTGCTGGCGGTGGCACTGATGGCAGGCATGCTGGCCGGGTGCGGACAGACAGGCGACGAAAGCGGCACGACAGACAGTACGACAGATAGCGGGGAGCAGCAGGGGGAAAATCAGGGCACTGCTATGGGGCGTTATGTGGAGAAGGATGTGGAGCTGAACGACAGCTCCCTGACTGACTGGAACAGCAGATTGTTTAAGCAGGAGGACGGCAGTTTTCTGCTGGCGGATAACAGCGGTTTCATCCTGCGTTCCACCGACAATGGGGCAAGCTGGACGAAGGCGGATGTGCAATGGCTTGACAAAATGAAGGCGGAAAATAAATATATCTTAACCATGGCGATCGGTCTGGACGGGACGGCTGCCGTGGTATGGACGGAGCCGGAGGAAGGAACCGAGGACAGCGGCAACGGGGTACAGCTTAAGATGGACATGCAGCTTACGCTCATCAAACCTGACGGCACAGAAATTCCGGTGGAAATGAAGCTGGGAGAGGATGAGTGGTGGATCAATGCGGTGTACATTTCGGATGACGGCAGAATTTTTGCCACCGCGTCGGGCGCAAACCTGTATGAGGTGAAAGAGGACGGCAGCAGCGAGAAATATCTGACCATAGACGGCTACAGCATCGATCTGGTGCAGTTTCACGGAAATATCATGCTGCTGGACGGCTTTCAGGTCGATGTGCCGCTGCTCTATGATATGGAGGCGAAGGAATATATAGAGGACGAGGTACTGGCAGAATTTGTGAAAGAGAATTTCCAGGACAGGGATGGCTATGCGGGAAAAAGCCATGATCTGTTTCTCGTATCGGGCGGCGAGGATGCCATTTACCTGGCAGGAAACAGCGGGGTGTACCGGCATGTGCTTGGCGGCAGCGCTATGGAACAGGTGATTGACGGGAGTCTGAATATTCTGGGGAATCCGGCTTACCAGATTATGGATATGCTTGTTGCTGATAACAATGAGTTTCTGGTGGTGCTCACAGGAGAAAAGATGACCCGCTTCGTCTATGACCCGGCCGTGCCGTCGAGACCCGACGAGAAACTGCAGGTGTGGAGCCTGGAGGATGAGGCGGTGATCCGGCAGGCGATCAGCAAATATCAGAAGGATAATCCGGCGGTTTATGTGGAGTATGAGATCGGCCTTGCGGGAAATTCCATGACCAGGGAGGATGCCATCAAGAATCTCAATACGCGCACGATGGCAGGGAAAGGGCCGGATGTGCTTGTTCTGGATCATTTGCCGATGGACTCCTATATAGAGAAGGGCATACTTATGGACATCGCGCCGATTTTGGACGGTGTGAGCGGCAAGGAAGCGGTTTTTTCCAATGTGGTGGACGCTTTCAGAGATGACGGACATGTCTATGCGGTGCCCAGCAGGATCCAGCTTCCCTATATCTGCGGGAAAAAGAGCGATCTCGAAAAAATGACAGATCTGTCATCTATAGCGGATGAGATGGAATTGATGCGGGAGAACGACCCGGACGCCTACCTCATGTGCATTCCGTCGGCAAAGGGGATTATGCGCATTTTCTCACCGTCATGTGTTCCGGCGTGGCGGACTGAGGATGGCTCACTGGACAAGGATGCCGTCGCTGATTTCCTGACCCAGACAAAGCGGATGTACGATGCGCAGGTGAACGGTCTTCCCGAAGAAGGCGTGCAGAGCTGGGAGGCAGATGCGTCATACTATCAGGAATTTGAAAGCCCGGACGGGGAAGCGTATGAGGATACGGACGGGGTGCGGACACGCCATGAGGCGACGCATCTGCTGGGCGGGCGACGGCAGTTTGTGGCAGGCGCGTCAGAAGATATCTGGCACTACAATATTCAGATATCCGTCTCGAAGATGGAAGGGTTTGAAGACTGCGTGAGCGTTCCTATGAATGGACAGTGTGACAACGTGTTCTGGGCAAGGACGCTTCTGGGGATCAATGCATCCTCGGCCAATGCACAGCAGGCGCAGGATTTTCTGAAAACAGTACTTGGGAATGAGATACAGTCGGAAGTACTGGACGGCTTCCCGGTAACGCCGAAAGCGATTCTGGACAACTACGAAGACCAATGGAAAGTTTACAAGGATAACGACTATGTTTCCGGACAGGGGGGAACGACGGATCTGGACGGAGAGGAGATCCTCATGCCGATCCGGGTGCCGGATGAGAAGAAGGTCAGTGAACTGATTCATTGGATTGAGTCCCTGGACACCGCCTATGTGGAAGACAAAACTTTTGAGAATGTTGTCTATGAGGAAGGAGAACGATATATCCGGGGCGAGAAAACCCTTGAGGAAGTGATGGGTGCGGTAGAGACGAGACTTGGCATCTATCTGGCGGAGTAAGTGCGGACAAGTAACAGGACAGCGCGTTAATGAAAGAAAGACTTTCCTCTTTTTCCAAGATTTGGTATAATTTAAATATGACAGCCGCAAAAATAGAGAAGGCGGCGTACAAGGGGATAAAATGGGGAAAAGTCTGAGTTTTGATATAGCAGCGCTTTTGATTCTGGCACTGCTTCTGATATCGTGTATAGTGAGAAAGATGACCAGCGGTACGCCGAACCGGCTGTTTCTGGCATTTATCTCCTTTAATCTGTTTGCTACTGTCTTTGATATCTGGGCGGTAGCGCTCGACAATGCGGGCAGTACGAGCCGGTTTGCGCTGTATACGGCGCATTCGGCATATCTGACTGTACATACTTTTACGGTGCCAGTGTATGTGCTGTTTGTCATCAGCCTCACAGACACATGGCACAAGATCAGGAAGAACCTTTTTATCCAGGCTGTGTTGTGGGTGCCCTTTTTGATAGTTTTTGCGGCACTGCTCTCCAATTCGTTCACAAAGAAAATGTTTCTGGTGGATGGAGGGTATCAGCGGGGGGAATGGTTCTTCCTGATTTATGCTGCGGTCGCGGTTTATCTTGTGTTTGTGACCGGCTATATGTTTCATTACCGTGATTTGGTGGAGCGGTCCAAAATTATTGCGGTTATGTCTTATATTCCCATTGGCATTACCGCCATGCTGATTCAGATGGTTTCTCCGACCACACTGGTGGAGATGTTCAGCGCGGCGGTCAGCCTGCTTCTCATGAGTGTGGGTGTGCAGAAGCCGGAGGAGATCGTGGATTCGGACACGCAGTTTATGAAGTACAGCGCCTACGCCACAGATATGAACAGAAACTATCGCAACGCAAAAAATGTGGATGTGGTGATGCTCAATCTGGGCAGTTTTTCGTCCATAAATGCCATGATGGGTTATGACTTTGCCATGCTTGTGTTAAACGATGCGGTGGCGCGTATCCGCAAAGTCAATAAAAACCTGAATAATAAGGGGGAGCTGTACTATCTGGACAGAGGGCGTTTTCGCATGGTATTTAATGAAAAAGACCGGGAGACGGCGGTAAAAGCGGCGGAAATGCTTGTGGAGAGTCTGAAAGAGAAATCGGATTTCAATAATCTGGATGTAAGTCTCAATCCTTTTGTCATCCTGGCGCGCTGCCCCGAGGAGATTCCCGACTTTAAGACCCTCATGACTTTCGGCATGGATTTCCATGAGAAACTCAAGTATGAGGGGCGGGTCATGTACGTGCATGAGGTCTATCATAAGGGGCTGTTTGAAATTCAGAAAAACATTGATCAGATCATTGAGGAAGCGCTGGAATTTCGCAGATTTCAAGTTTATTATCAGCCCATTTATTCCATCGAAAAAGGAAAATTTATCTCCGCGGAAGCGCTGCTTCGGCTGTTTGACCCGACTTACGGTTTTATTTCGCCGGAGATTCTTGTCACCGCGGCGGAGAGAAGCGGCGCGATTCACAGAATCGGGGATTATGTGCTGGAGGAGGTCTGCAAATTTATTGCAAGCAAGGAATTCAGAAGGCTGGGACTGGAGTACATAGAAGTCAATCTGTCGGTAACCCAGTGTATGCGTGTCAACCTGGCGGAAAAGGTGATGTCGATTATGGGCAGATACCAGGTATCGTCAGAACTGATCAATCTGGAGATCACGGAGACAGCGGCAAGCCATACGCAGGAAGTTATGGCGGAGAATCTGAACAAGCTGACGAAGGCGGGTATTTCGTTCTCGCTGGATGATTATGGGACAGGCTATTCCAATATTAAGCGTGTCATCCAGCTTCCACTGAAAATTATCAAGCTTGATAAAACGTTCGTGGATGAGCAGGACAATCCCAAAATGCGCGTGGTTCTTAAAAATACGGTGGCGATGCTTAAGGATATGGAGATGGAGATCGTGGTGGAAGGAATCGAGACACAGGAGATGCTGGATTTCTTTACGGAGTTACAGTGCGACTTTATTCAGGGATACTTTTTCTCCAAACCGTTGCCGAAGCCGGAGTTTATTAATTTCCTGAAATCTCAGGCAGAATAGAAACAGATTGTTGCATTTCCAGTGCGGGGATGCTAATATAAATGCGTTACACGAATTAAGCTGTAAAGTACGGAATGGAGGAAATTTATGAAAAAGAAAGTTGTAGCAGTAATGCTGGCGGCGGCAATGGTATGTTCCCTTGCGGCATGCGGAGGTAATGAGGCAGCGGCACCTGAGGCGGCGCCGGAAAGCACGGAGGAA
This sequence comes from uncultured Lachnospiraceae bacterium, assembly GCA_949472775.1. Classification (GTDB taxonomy): domain Bacteria; phylum Bacillota; class Clostridia; order Lachnospirales; family Lachnospiraceae; genus UBA3282. Next base: position 48,829 of record CASWVG010000006.1, on the reverse strand, counting down.
GCGGCTCCCGCGGCGGATGCGGCAGAGACGGAAACGGCTGGTGAGGAAGCTCCGGCAGCGGAAGGTGAGACGGCGGCCGGGCTTAAGATCGCTATTGTGTCCAGCCCTTCTGGTGTGGATGACGGTTCCTTTAACCAGGATAACTACAATGGTATCCTTACCTTTATTGAGAACCATCCTGACAGCACGGTGACACCTGTGCAGGAGCCGACGGGTGATGTGGCGGCAGCCGTACAGGCGGTGGCTGATATCGTGGCGGACTATGACGTGATTGTCTGCTGTGGGTTCCAGTTTGCAGGAATCACTACCATTGCACAGGAAAATCCGGATGTGAAGTTTGTACTGGTGGATTCGTTCCCTGCCGGAGAGGATGGAAGTGACGCAGAGGTGGACAATATTTACGCGATGCAGTTCGCAGAGCAGGAGTCCGGTTTCTTTGCAGGTATGGCGGCAGCTTTGGAGACGAAATCCAATAAGGTATCGGTGGTCAACGGTATCGCCTATCCTTCCAACGTAAATTACCAGTATGGCTTTGAGTGCGGCGTGAAATATATCAATGAGACGGAAGGAAAGTCTGTTGAGCTTGTGGAGCTTCCCTCCTACGCGGGCACGGACGTGACCGGCGCAGATGTGGGCGGCAACTATGTAGGTTCCTTTGCGGACGAAGCGACCGGCAAGGTAGTCGGCAACGCGCTGATCGCAGAAGGTGTGGATATCATCTTCGTGGCAGCAGGCGCATCCGGTAACGGTGTCCTCACAGCGGTGAAGGAAGCTGACGGTGTTTACTTTATCGGCTGTGACGTAGATCAGTACGATGACGGTGCGAACGGTGATGCAAACGTGGTTCTTACCTCCGCGGTGAAGGTGATGCACTTGAACGTGGAGCGTGCGCTGGATGCGGTTGTGGATGGCACCTTTAAGGGCGGAAACGTTACGCTGCATGCGGACACGGATTCCACAGGATATATCAATGCGGACGGAAGACACCAGCTCTCCGCGGACTCTGTTGCGAAGATAGACGAGGCCTATGGGGCGATTAAGAGCGGTGCAATTGTTCCGGCAGCAAACTTTAACGGCATTACACCGGAAGACTTTACATGGTAGAAATGTGAAGCGGCGGTAAAATATGAGATAACTTTTGGGCTGTTGGGGATTTTCCCTTGCAGCCCTTTTGATTTTGCCGTATTCTATAATCAGATATATGTCTGGATTACAGAAGAAAAGCAGGAGGGGGTATATGTCTGAGTACATTATTGAGATGAATCATATCACAAAACGTTTTCCCGGTATTGTCGCAAATGATGATATTTCCATCCAGATCAGAAAGGGAGAAATCTATGCGATTTTAGGAGAGAACGGGGCGGGGAAATCCACCTTGATGAGTATGCTGTTCGGTATGTATGAACCGGACGAAGGGGAGATTGTGATCCGGGGAGAAAAGGTCAGGATTGAGTCCCCCAATCATGCGACCCGGCTCAATATCGGTATGGTGCACCAGCATTTCAAACTGGTGAGCAATTATACCATAGCGGAAAATATTGTGATGGGGATGGAGCCGGTGAAGAAGACACTCGGCATCTTCAAGTCGCTGGACCAGAGGAGGGCGAATGAAGAAATACGCGCCCTGTCTGAGAAATTCGGTCTGGAAGTGGATCCCACAAAAGTCATAGAGAATATCAATGTGTCCATGCAGCAGCGGGTGGAAATTTTAAAGATGCTCTACCGGGAGGCGGAAATTCTTATTTTTGATGAGCCGACGGCAGTGCTGACACCCCAGGAGATTGAATTTTTACTGGAAATTATAGAGGGACTGCGCCGCGACGGTAAGACGATTATTCTCATTACGCACAAGCTGGAGGAGATTAAGAAAATAGCGGACCGCTGTGCGATTCTCTGCCGTGGGAAGCTGATTGATGTGCTCGACGTGAAGAATACGGACACGAAGACGATGGCAAATCTGATGGTCGGCAGGGAAGTTAATTTTTCTGTGGACAAGCCGGAGGCGCACTTTGGCGAAGAGATTCTGAAAGTAGAGCATCTGACGGTGCAGAATGAGGATAAGTTTGAGGTGGTGAAGGATGTCAGCTTTTCTGTGCGTGGCGGGGAGATTTTTGCGGTGGCAGGTGTTTCCGGAAACGGGCAGGTGGAACTGGCGGATGCGGTGGCAGGACTTTTAAAACCCTCCCACGGCAGGATACTTTTAAACGGAAAGGATATCACGCATTCTTCTATCCGGAGCAGGAATCTGGAGGGGATGTCTTATATACCGGAGGACAGGCAGAATGTAGGGCTGGTGATGGACATGTCCCTGTCGGATAACCTTGCCCTAAAGAATTATTTTGAAGCGCCTTTTTCCAGGGGAGCGGTCATCGAGGGGGAGGAATTTGTCAGATACAGCGACGGACTGATCGATAAATATGATATCAGAAGCGGTCAGGGGAGCGACACGATTGTGCGGTCCATGAGCGGCGGCAACCAGCAGAAAGCTGTGATTGCCAGAGAGATCGAGCTGGATTCGTCCCTTCTGATTTTTGTGCAGCCCACCAGGGGGCTGGATATCGGCGCCATAGAAAACATTCACAGGCAGATCGTGGAACAGCGCAACAAAGGGAAAGCAGTCCTTCTGATTTCGCTGGAACTGGATGAGGTGATGAATCTGGCGGATACGATAGGTGTTATTTATAATGGGAAGATCGAAAAGATAGCGGATGCGGGAACGCTGACCCCGGGTGAGGTCGGGGAATTTATGATGGGAGTGGGAGGTCGCCATGAAAAAGCATGATTGGATACCTGTGTTTACAGTGCTCTTAAGTCTGATTCTGGGAGCTGCGGTGATTGCCCTGTTGGGGAAGAACCCTTTTCAGGCATATTATAATCTGCTGCAGGGGTCAGGACTTGCGCCTAAGGCGTCCTATGCGGGGCACAAGGGAATGATTACAGATTTTACCAGCTTTCTGAACGCGCTGACACCGATGCTTCTGGCGTCGCTTTCTGTGTTGATTGCGCTGAAAGCGGGGTTGTTTAATATCGGTGTTTCCGGGCAGATGCTGGCAGCGGCATTTTCGGCGACGGTGCTGGTCGGCTACTCCGAACTGCCTGCTGTACTGGCGAAACCATTGGTGATTCTGATTGGTTTTATAGTGGGAGCGCTGGTGGGAGGACTGGTCGGATTTTTGAGGCACCGCTTCAACATCAATGAGGTGGTGTCCACGATCATGTGTAATTACATTATTCAGTATGTGGTCAGTTTTTTTATCAATGTGTTCTTTGTAGATCCAGTTTCCAGACAGTCAAAAAATATAGGAGCCGCGGCAAGGCTGACGCTGGTCGATGTGGCGGTGGGCGATTATAAGATGGATATTCCGTTTGGTATTCTGCTGGCGGTTGTGGTTGTTGCGGCGACGGTCTTTCTGCTCGGGAAAACCACGCTTGGATTTGAGATCAAGGCGGTAGGTTTTGGCAGCAGGGCGGCGGAGTATGCGGGAATCCGTGTAGGACGGACAAGAGTGCTTGCCATGATGCTCTCCGGCGGTATGGCCGGACTTGCGGGCGTGACTTATTATCTGGGCTATTTTGCGTCAATCCAGCCGAGGGTTCTGGCGTCCACAGGATATGACGCGATTGCGGTTGCGCTTCTGGGAAATAGCTCGCCCATAGGCATTATCTTTTCTTCCTTCCTGATTACCGTGATTTCAAAAGGGAGTACATACATGAGTTCCACAGCGGGGGTACAGGCGGAGATGGCTTCCGCGCTTACGGGATTTATTCTGTTAATCAGTGCCTGCGGCGCTTATGTGAGAGAAAAAATAAACAGATGGAAGGAGAACAGATGATATGAATACGATCATAATTGACGGCTTGTCCTTTGCGCTTCCACTGTTCATTATGGCAATCGGAGGCATTTACTGTGAGCGGAGCGGCGTGACCAATCTGGCGATCGAGGGATTGCAGGGCTTTGGGGCTTTTTGTGGCGCGCTGTTTGCGGTCTGTATCGCGCCTTTCTTCGCGGGGGATTCGCCCGTGCCCTTTTATCTGGCGATGATCTTTGCGTTTTTGGGCGGAATGCTTTTTTCCCTGCTCCATGCGATGCTCTGTATCCGGTTTAAAGCAAATCAGGTGATCAGCGGCGTGGTGATTAACATTCTGGCGATGTCGCTTACAGAGTTTATGACGAAACAGATCAACGCCAGTGTTTTTCAGGCAGCGTCCAACAAATTTGTATTGGGGGTCTCAGCCCGTGTGACGGTGCCGGGCATATCGGCGGTTCCGGTGCTGGGAGCGGTCTTTACCAGCTTGTACCCCTTTGAACCGGTGATCGCTCTGATTGCCTTTATTGCCTGGTATGTGCTTTACAAGACGCCTTTTGGGCTTCATCTGAGAGCCTGCGGGGACAATCCCCACGCAGTGGATGCGGCAGGCATTGAGGTGGGGAGAGTGCGCCTGATTGCGGTTATGGTTTCCGGCGCATTGTCAGGACTTGGCGGAATCTGCTTTGCCTACTCCATCTCGGCGAATTTTTCTTCCAATATCTATTCCGGCTACGGGTATCTCGCGATAGCCGCGCTGATTTTTGGAAACTGGAAGATCCTGCCGACATTGGGGGCCTGCCTGCTGTTCGGATTTGCCAGATCGGGTGGTTATGAGCTTGTCAAGATTCTGGAGATGCCCAGCAGCTATCAGGATCTGGTCATGGTGCTGCCCTATGTGCTGACTCTTCTGATGCTTGTATTTTTTGGAAGAAAGAATCATTCACCCAGAGCGCTTGGCGTTATATACGATAAAGGAGCAAGGTAGGAGAGAGGAAGGATGAATATAGCTTTTATCGGATTGCAGGGGATAGGAATATGCACTATCTTTTTTGCGCTGGCGCTTTTGCTTAGCGGCGACGGCTCCAGGGAACAGAAAATGATGGAGTATTTCCTCGTGGGAGCGTTGATACAGAATATCGGGTATCTGCTGGAGCTGACGGCGCCGACGATGGAGGCAGCACTGGTGGCAGTGAAAATGCAGCATCTGGGAACCATGACAATACCGATCTGTTATTGTTATTTTATCTATATCTATTGTTTTGAGGAGGCACCGTTAAAGGTACTGAAGCTTTTGGGAATCATTGACGTCGGGCTTCTCATGGTGGTTCTGACCTGTGATCATCATACCTTTTTTTACAGACAGGTGCAGTGGCAGACTACGGCGGAGGGACATTCCTATCTGTTTTTGAATTATGGGCCGGGATATGCGGTTTTTATCATCTGCGCAACGCTCATTCCCTATGTGATGTCTCTGTGTGTGCTGGTAAAAGCCTGCGCCAGAAAGGGAGAAGATGCGGTGGACCGCAAATACGGGCTGATTCTGGGGCTCTCGTTTCTGCCGGTAATTGCCCTGTACACCTATGTCATGAAGCTGACGCACGCTTATGATTTTACGCCGATGGTTTTAGGGTTTGTGCTTTCCAGCGTGGTGATTTTGATATGGAGCAGGAGGGTTTATGACTTTGGAAGCCTTGCTTCCGGCGCGCTATTGAACAGTATGAGTGACGGTGTGATTGCGCTGGATGAAAAGAGGCGCATCATCAATTACAATCCGGCGGCGGCAGATATCTTTCCGGGACTGAACAGCCGTGCCGTCGGCAGAAACATTGGGGAGATATTGGACTTTCAGGAACCGGAGCCTGGCGAAGATGTGCAGCATGACTTCTTTATCGGGGATCGTTATTATCAGAGCCATGTGGAGCCGGTGCCGGACCGCTTTGGTGTGATTAAGGGACATGTGGTGCTGGTTCTGGATATGACGGAGGTGCGCAACAACATCGAGGAAATCAAACGTATCAGAATACAGGCGGAGCAGGCGAATGAGGCAAAGAGCGAATTCCTGGCAAACATGTCACACGAAATCCGCACGCCTATGAATGCGATCGTGGGATTGAGCGATATTATTATGGAGGAGAGCAAGGGGCGTAAGGTGTACAGCTATGCCTGTGATATCAAGTCGGCATCCAGAAACCTGTTGGCGCTGATCAACGATATACTTGATCTGTCCAAGGTTGAAGCGGGTAAGATGGAGCTGGTAAACGCGGACTATCATATTAAGAAAGTGACGGACGAAGTCATTAATATGATGGACGGCGCGGCGTCGAAGCGGGGGATTCTGCTTAAGTGTGAGTACGATATGTCCATACCTTGCAAATATTACGGAGACGAGGGCAGGATCCGGCAGATTTTTATTAATCTTCTCAACAATGGATTGAAATTTACGAAGGAAGGGTATGTGAAGCTGTCTGTCGGCGGCAGACCGGGAGAGGATTCTGATACCGAACTTTTACATATTGAGGTGAGGGACACCGGCTGTGGCATCAAGGAAGAGGATCTTGGAAAAATATTCGAGAATTTCAGGCAGGTGGACGCGAAGCGGAACCGCAGCGTGGAGGGAACCGGGCTTGGCCTTTCCATAACGCGGCATCTGGTGGAACTGATGAAGGGAACAATCCGGGTGGAGAGCGTGTATGGAGAAGGCACGGTCTTTATTCTGGACATCCCACAAAGGATTGTGGACCGCAGGAGTCTGACGGAAATGCCGCAGGAGATCGTCAGAAAAGAGGACGAAGTTCAGATATTTATTGCGGAGGACTGCCGTGTTCTGGTGGTGGACGACAATCTGGTCAACAGAAAGGTGGCAAGGGGATTTCTGCGACCTTATGGATTTGTCATTGACGAGGCGGACAGTGGTCCTAAATCGATCGAATGCGTCAGACAGACCAGATACGATATCATATTTATGGATCATATGATGCCGGAGATGGACGGCATAGAAGCAGTTCAGATCATCCGAAGCGAGTGCGGGGAGAACGGTACGCTTCCAGTCATCATTGCGTTGACGGCGAACGCCATGGAGGGCGTCAGGGAGATGTTTCTGGAAAATGGCTTTCAGGATTTTATTACCAAGCCGCTGGATAAAAAGGCGCTCAACGAGGCGCTGAAAAGGTGGATTCCGGAGCAGCGCAGGAAGGAACTGGATACCTGGGAGCAGAGTGTGGAAAAAATGAGAAAGGCGAAACCGATAGAATAACGGGCCTGGCAAAAAGGAAGTGCATTTGAGGCAAAAGTGCCAAAAATGCACTTCCTTTTTTGGCGTGGGTTACGCGATTAACCTATTGTGTTTATTGGAGTTGCAGACTACACTTGACTTAGTAAAGGCAATGAAAAATGTGTGGCGGAGGCGTTATGGCAGATCGGATAAGGATCGTGGATATTGCGGAAGAACTTGGCGTAAGCACGGCTACAGTTTCCAATGTGATCCACGGAAAGACGAAAAAGATATCGGATGAGACGGTAAAGCGGGTGCAGGCGCTTCTGGAGGAGCGGCAGTATATTCCCAGTATGGCGGGGATTCTGCTTGCGAGAAACGATTCCCGTATCGTCGGCGTGGTGGTGAATAACCACGAGAAATATGAGGGAAAGGTGCTGGAGGATGCTTTTGTATCCGCGTCCCTCAACGCCCTGCTGTTTGAACTGGAGAATGCGGGATATTTTATGATGATTAAGGCAACGCAGGACTGGAGCGAGGTAGAGCGGTTTGCCTCCATGTGGAATATGAACGGCATGGTGCTTCTGGGATTCTGTGACAGCGATTACGAAAAACTCCGTGCGAGAATGCGGATCCCTTTTGTGGTTTATGACGGTTTCTTTGAAAAGGACAAAGGGATCTGTAATCTGACGATTGACAATTTTGACGGTGGACAACAGGTGGGAGAATATCTGCGGCGGATGGGGCACAGGCGCGCGCTGCTTCTCTCGGACAATGATATATGTGTGGATGCGGAACGGATGGCGGGATTTCGGAATGGCTTTTTTGACGGGGAGACGGACTATCTGGAACTGCCGATGAACAGGGAGGGACGATATCACATTTATCAGAGGAATCTCGAACGGATACGTGCCTGTACAGCGGCGTTTGCGGTTTCTGACGTTTATGCGTCAGAGTTTATGCACTTTCTGCTGGGGAATGGTGTCCCTGTGCCGGGGGAGATATCGGTGGTGGGATTTGACGATAACGCGCTTTGTGAAAACTGTTTTCCGCGTCTTACCACGGTAGGGCAGGATGCGGGAGAACGGGCGCGGATGGCGGTGCGCGCCTTACAAAGACTGTGGCGGGGAGACGGAGAGCCAATGGAAGAGATGCTCCCGGTAAAGCTGATTATCAGGGACAGTGTAAGACGAATTTCTGATGTGACATTTTCAGGAAAATAAATTGTAACGGATTTTATGAAAAACTATGACATTGAGGTAGAGATGGAGAGAATGAGATGAAGGGGATAAAGAGAAAGAGTGCATTTTTCGCAGATTTAATCAGCATAGCCCTGCCAGTTACACTACAGTCCCTGCTGCAGTCTTCGTTCGGGATGGTGGACCAGATCATGATCGGGCAGCTTGGCAGCGAGAGCATTGCGGGAATCGGGCTGGGCGGCAAGTTCGCGTCAATCTATACGGTGGTACTTGGAGCGGTGGCGGCGGCAGCCGGTATTATGGCGGCGCAGTATGAGGGGGCGAAAGATCGGAAAGGGATGGAGAGAAGCCTTTATCTGAATCTGCTTGCGGGTCTTTTGCTGGCGGGTGGCTTCCTGGCAGTCTGCGTTTTCCTTCCGGGAGGGATCATGTCTCTGTATACGCAGGATGGGGCGGTGAGGAGGCAGGCAGCGCTTTATCTGCGTATTTACGCTGTTTCCTTTCCAATGATGGCAATATCTACTATTATGACAGTGTTTTTGCGCTGCGTCGGGAAAGCGGTGTTTCCTCTTGTGGCGAGTTTTCTCTCGGTGCTTCTGAATACCGGACTGAACTATTTATTGATTTTTGGCAGGGGCGGCTTTCCGGGTATGGGTGTACAGGGGGCGGCTGTGGCAAGTGTGATTGCACAGGCGGCGGCTTTTGTTGTGATGGCGGTTTACTTTTTCCGGGATGCGGATTTTGGTTCTTACGGCAGGTGGGAGCGTATGCGTGGGGCGCTTCGGCTGAGCGGTGAGGAGAGGATCCAGTATCTGGGGATTCTCGCGCCGATTCTTGTCTGCGAGTTTGTATGGAGTCTGGGTGAGAATATGTACGCTGTGATTTACGGGCGTATGGGAACGGCTCCCTGTGCGGCGATGACCATGACGGGACCGGTACAGGGACTGATGATCGGGCTTTTGAGTGGTATTTCCCAGGCGGCGGGTATTATGATTGGCAGACATCTGGGAAAAGGAGATTATGAGACAGCATATAAGGATTCCAGAAGGCTGATGGGATGCGGATTTGCGGGATCGGCAGCGCTGTCTCTGCTGTTGGTCTGGCTGGGAGGATCTTATGCGTCGCTGTACAATGTGGAACCGCAGGTGCAGAGGATGACCTATTTGATTTTAGTGGCTTTTGCAATAATCTCTCCCATAAAGGTACAGAATATGATTCTGGGAGGCGGCATTATCAGAAGCGGTGGGATGACGCGCTATGTAATGTGGATTGACATGATCGGCACATGGCTGTTCGGTGTGCCGCTTGGCTTTCTGGCAGCTTTTGTGTGGAAACTGCAGATTCCGCAGGTGTATTTGATACTTTCACTGGAAGAAGTCGTCAGATTCCTGATTTCGATTGTTGTTTTTCGGAAAAAGAGCTGGATGAGGCGGCTGTAGCTTCTAAACAAAAAAGTCTTTCTGTCCGATATATATGATAACAGCTTACTGGCTGCGCAATGCGGCGGGAAGCGCGGGGAAATTATGGCAAAAGGATTTGCCGTTTTGACAGCATCATGGAGGATAGGAATATGGGCATAAAAGTAGGGACGAATCCGAACCAGACGGCGCCTGTGTCCGCGGCATCTGATCCTTTCAAGCAGAGGACGAAGCAGGATATTAAGAATGAGTGCGCAAGCATTGCTGCGAGACAGACGGCGAACGCTATCAGAATTCAAAAGCAGAAAGCGAGCCAGAAGAAGAAAAAACTCAATTATAATTATAAGAAGATTTCGAGACAGATTACCCTCAACAATACTTCCACAGGTGCGCGCAGGGTTATTACGAAGGCGCGTGAGGAAGTGGTTTCTCTTCTCAGAAAGCAGATGAGCGGAAAATACGACGAGACCGATCTTCGTCATGCGATTATTCATGCCAGAAAGATGGAGCGGGTTGCCCGCAGAAAGAAAAAGCATCTGGAGGAAGAGGAGAAAGCGAAGGCTACGGGAAAGGGACTTGTAGAGCAGGGAGCGGCGTCGGGCGAAGACGAGCAGATGAAGAAGCTTGAGGAGTCCATGGAAAATCTGAAGGACGAGGAACTGGAGCGGATGCAGGAGCTGATGGAGGAGTACGAGAGGCTCATGCAGGAGCTTGAGGAAACCGGCGGCGCCAATGATATTATGAAGGAATATATGGGCGCTTCGGAACAGGAGATGACGCCCGAGGATGTGGATAAACTTCGCAAGAAACACCGTGCGGATGAGATGAAGGATATTGTTGAGGCGGATATGAAATATCTGAAGGCGATGTTCAACAAGCTGGCGCGGGAGAAGCAGGCGGGTATCCAACTGGACTTTCAGCAGGAGACGAATCCGGCGGTATCGTTGGAGATCCAGGGAGTGGATATTCCGGTTTCGGCGGAGACCGGACAGTCTGCGGCGGAGCTGGTGGAAGGCGCCAATGTGGACGCAATGGCGTAGGAAAAAGACAGGGAGAGCCTTTGCTGCGGAAAGAGCGGAGGCTCTTCCTTTATGTGTAAAAAAGGCTTGAGGAGAAGAGAAATGGTGCGTGCAGGGCAAGCGGGAAAGGAACATGGGGTAACAGGTGCGGTGCTGAAAAACACTGCTTATGCCACCATGCTGATCGACCACTTTTTTGCCGTTATTTTTCTGAATTATATGCGGCAGCATCTTGTGGACGGAAAACTGGACCCGGGACTGGAATCGGTGTACCGGGCGGGCAGAGCTGTAGGAAGAGTCTCTTTCGTGCTGTTCACTTTTTTAATTGTGGAAGGTTTTATTTATACAAGAAGCAGATTGCGGTTTTTGCTGCGGCTTTTATTATTTGCGCTGCTCTCAGAGATTCCGTTTGATCTGGCCCTCTCGGGGACGTTGCCCGACTGGAGTGGACAGAATGTATATTGGACGTTGTTTCTGGGTGTGTTGGTGCTGACGCTATGGGACTATCTCTCTCTTAATGGGAGTGTTTTTGCGGCGGTGGGCCGCTTTATGGTGCTGTTGGCGGGATGTCTGGCTGCGCTATCGTGTTCCACGGATTACCGGTTTATGGGGATTCTTCTGATTTTTGCCATGTATCAGACAAGAGAAAAGGACGGGGGTGTGCAGTTTATGGCGGCAGGCCTGGTCATGCTGTTTGGGACATGGGGTTCCAACCTGATCCGCTATTCAGACATTTACTCGGCAGATTATCTGTTTCGATTTTCTCTGCGGGAAATGTATGGTCTGTTCGCCTTCCTGCTGATTTTTCTCTATAACGGGAAAAAGGGGCGGCAGCTTTCGAAAGCTTTTTATTACGGATTTTACCCGGTACATCTGCTAATCCTGTATGGCATAGCGAGATTGATTGGAGTTATGTAAACATATGGAAGCGAAAAGAAAATCCCGGGGCGTGTATATGACCCCGGGACTGACGAAGCATTATGTAAACCATCTGCCGGAAGCCCCGCATGGCAGCACGAGGCCGTTTGAGGAGACGGGCAGACAGATCTCCGAGGATTCTACCTTTCCGCCGAATTGAGGAACCAGCGCGGTGTGCATCATGTAAGTGAGCACCGCAGGCTGCAGCCCTGTGGTGTAGGAGTTGACGAGAAAGAACAGGGCATTCTCTGACAGCAGCTTTGTGGCAAGTTCGATCAAGGGAAAGACATTGTCCTCGATCTTCCAGATTTCACCCTTGGGACCGCGCCCGTAGGAGGGCGGATCCATGATGATGCCGTCGTAGGTGTTTCCGCGGCGGATTTCCCGCTCCACGAATTTGACACAGTCATCTACCAGCCAGCGGACCGGCGCATCGGACAGCCCCGAAGCAGCGGCGTTTTCTTTCGCCCATGTGACCATGCCCTTTGAGGCGTCCACATGGGTGACAGCCGCGCCTGCTGCAGCAGCGGCAAGGGTTGCGCCGCCGGTGTAGGCGAAAAGATTCAGAACTTTGACCTGGCGGCCGGGCGCCTGCTCTTTTGCCTTCTTTATTATAGAAGAAAACCAATCCCAGTTGACTGCCTGTTCAGGGAAGAGCCCTGTGTGTTTGAAGCTGAATGGCTTCAGGCGGAAAGTAAGATCCCGGTAACGGATGCTCCATTCCTGGGGCAGGTCAAAGAACTCCCACTCCCCGCCGCCTTTCTGGCTCCGGTGGTAGTGTCCGTTTTTCTTTTTCCAGCCAGCTTCTGTTTTCGGGGTGTCCCAGATTACCTGAGGATCGGGACGCACCAGAATATATTTTCCCCAGCGTTCCAGTTTTTCTCCCTTTGAACAGTCTATCACTTCATAGTCTTTCCAGTTGTCTGCAATCCACATTACGATATACCCTCTCCCGCGAATGGTTGGTGTCATTTGTCCGGTTGTAACGTGTTATGGAGTAATCCGTACACTTTCCATAGGATAGCATATTTTCCGGGGTTGTACAACAGGGTATGGGATTTGATGAGTTGTGTGGGAATGAAGAAAAATGTATTTGTTTCCTTAATGATATATAGTATAATAGATGACATGGAGGAGTTTGCGGGATACTTCTTTGCAGGCACGATTGTTTCGGGAAAAATATTTTCAGAATGTGAGGACGGGCATATGAGTAAAGCGTATATGAAAAAGATAGTATGTTTTGGTGATTCCAATACCTATGGCTACAATGCGAAGACGATTGACCGTTTTACAGAGGAAGAAAGATGGACCTGCCTTCTTTCGAAGCATCTGGGCGGGGACTATCATGTGGTGGAGGAAGGTCTGGAAGGGAGAACGACATGTCTGGATGATCCGCTGTTTGAAGGTTTGTGCGGTTTTCGGTATTTATATCCGTGCCTCATGACCCATAAGCCGGTGGATTTACTGCTGATTATGCTGGGAACCAATGATGTGAAACAGCGTTTTTCCTGTACGCCTGAGAATGTGGCCAAGGGAATGGAGAGGCTGGCACAGAAAGCCATTGACTCCAAAATTGCATTCAGAGATGGCAAACCCAATATTCTGCTGATTGCGCCGCCTGCGATTGCACCGGACTATAGGGACACCAGTGTTTACGGAGAAATGGGAGATGGCTGTGACGTAAGAAGCCGTGCGCTTGCGCCTCTGTATGAGCAGGTGGCGAAGAATCTGGGATGTCACTATTTAGATGCGGGGCAGATTCCGGGGGTAGAGATGAATCCCTATGACTTTATGCACCTGAGCTTACAGGCGCACAGCGCGTTCGCAAAGTATTTGGCAGAAATGATTCCGAGCCTGATTTAGAGACTGGGAAAGGAGCATTCCACGGGGATGCTCCTTTTTTGAACTGGTCTGCTTATATTTATGTTATTTGTGCAAAAGAAAGTCGTGCCAGGAAGCGTTTGGCATGTGAGAGCGGACGTCAGGCGCCGGACTGTGTCGCCAGATAGTTAGCGCCCCACATGCCGGCAGAGTTGCCGAGCGCAGCAGCGATAATATGTACATGGGAAAAGCTGGGCATAATGAACCGGCTTTTTTTCTCTTCGATCTTTTGCAGGATCAGGGGCTGGGACATGACGCCGCCTCCAAGAATGATGCAGGAGGGATTATAGATGTGGGTCAGCGTTGCAAGCCCGAGCATGATTTCATCTACCCATTGGTCAATGACAGTGACTACCGTATCATCGTGAAGCGCATCAAATATTTTCCTGCCCGTGTCAAGATCCGGGCGACAGGATTTCATCATTTGCACAAGCCCGGTGGTGGAAGCGTATTTTTCATAGCATCCGTCAAAGAAATCACTGCCTGAAAGCCGCGCGTCGCTGTGTGTAATGATGGCGCCAAACTCGCTGGCGGAATAGCTGGAACCGTGGAAGACTTTTTTGTTGTTTATGACAGCGCCTCCTACTCCGGTTCCGTACGTCAGCATCAGGAACTGATCGTAGTCCTGCCCTGCGCCGTAAACCGCTTCTCCCAAAGCGGCGGCATTTACGTCATTCTCCACGGCTACAGGAACATGAAACCGTTCCTCCAGGGTCTTTTTGTACTGGATGCCCGTATACCCCGGAACATTCTGATTGGCGTAAATAATATACCCGTCTTCGGCATGAACCTGTCCGGCTGTGCTGATGCCGATGGCATCATAACCGGAGTGATCCTGAATCAGGGAAATAACGGTTTCCAGTATGTGTGCGCCGCCTTTTTGGGCCTGGGTGGGAACTTCCCTGGTATCGGTCAGCTTATTGTCCTGACAGACACCGCATTTGATGGAAGTGCCTCCGATATCGAATACAAGATTTTTCATAAATGTTTCTCCCGTTAGAATGTCCGCCTGGCTTACTGCCCGCAGGAACGCGCGTGCTGCTATGTTAAATATGAACCTTGCAGACCGCTTTTTTTAGGAACATATCATCGCTGACAGCGATGTTTGGCTTGTGGGGTTCCCCTGCCATACAGATAATGAAGTTTTCCGTTCCGATCAGGCAGCTTCCCAGATCTGCCGCCTCCGCATTGCCTACATCGCCCTCCTCGTTATAGTTGATATATTTTGCGTTCGCGCTGTCTCCGGTGTCCACCCGCTCGGTTCCAACCAGATCCATCTGTATATCCATGTAGTTTTTGTGAAACTCATACTGCCTTTCCCCGACAGGAGCGGCAGAGGTTTCCATGACATTGATAAAGACATTTTCCTGATCCACAACCGTTTTGCCGACAGGCAGCTCGTTCAGATCATGGGAAACGATAAAGTTAATGGCGGTATCCAGATTATTATTCATACCTTTATACAATTTAAGGTTAGACATTTTATCATAAATCATAAGAGCCTCCTATTTGATGCCGTTATAAAACCGCTGGGCTATTTCCAGAGGTCTGGTGATCGCGCCGCCTACAACGACTGCGTGTACGCCGAGTGAAAGCATTTTTCTAGCCTGTTCGGGCGTATGGATTTTCCCCTCGGCGATGACGGGAATCGTCAGAGCAGATACCAGTTTTTCTGCCAGCTCAAAATCGGGGCCGTCCGTTTTGGGCGAGTAGTCCGTGTAACCGCTCAAAGTGGTGCCCACAAGCTGCACCCCGCATTCGGCGGCGTTTATGCCCTCTTCAAGGGTAGAAATATCCGCCATTAACACAATGTCAGGGTATTTTTCCTTAATCTGCGCAATAAATTCATTAATGGTACTGCCGTCTCCCCGCGTCCTCATGGTGCAGTCAAGGGCAACGATGTCAGCCTCGGCATCGACCAGCTCGTCTATTTCTTTCATGGTTGGAGTGATATAGGAAGCATAGCCTTCTACTACGCGTTTTACCAGGCCGATCACAGGCAGGCCGGTGGCTTCTTTGATTGCAATGACGTCCCGGATGCTGCTGGTGCGGATGCACTTGCTGCCCGCCTGCTTGGCAGCGTTGGCAAAAAACGGCATGATAGACATCTCCTGGCAGTACATAGGTTCATCCGGCAGAGCCTGACAGGATACGATAATAGAACTTTTGGTGGCAGCTAGTATGTCTGCTAAGTTTGCTCTCATAATTTCCTCCATTCTTTCGATTTTGGTCGAATCATTTTGCGATGCTACTATTATATCATGAAAAAAATTTCCAAACAAGGAAAAAATAAAAAAATATTCATATTAGAATTGAAAATGAAAATTTTTTTAAATTTATATTGACAAAGTACCCAGATACACAGTAGAATTTAAGTACGCAATCGTTAATGATCATTGCATACATGAAAGGAGAGGAATATGAAAAAGTTATTGGCATTACTCTTGATCGGAGCTATGACCCTTTCTACAGTGGGATGCGGCGGTTCCAGCGCGCCGGCTGCTGAAGAAACAAAACCGGAGACCACGCAGGAGGCTCCCGCAGCCGCAGAGGAGACTCCCGCAGCGGAGGAAGCGGCTCCTACAGAGGAGGCTTCCGCAGGAGGCGATGCAGCTTCCTCGATCACCCTTTGGACTTACCCTATTGGAAAATGGGGAGATGAGGCTACGGTAAAAGGACTTACCGATGCTTTCACGGCAAAGACCGGTATCACTGTAAACGTAGAGTTTTTGGCTTATGCTGACGGCGATGACAAAGTAAACACCGCGATCACGGCAGGGCAGGCGCCTGACCTTATCATGGAAGGCCCTGAGCGTCTGGTTGCAAACTGGGGAGCAAACGGATATATGGTTGATCTGTCCGATATGCTGGATGATACCGACAAGTCTGAGATCCAGGCAGCGCCTCTGGCAGCATGTACGGCGCCGGGCGGCGAAGTATATGAGTATCCCCTTGTTATGACAGCGCATTGTATGGCAGTTAATATGAACGCTTTCAAGGAAGCGGGCGCTGACCAGTATCTGGATTTAGAGACACATACATGGACAACCGAAAACTTTATCAAGGCTGTTGACGCTCTCTATGCACACTACAATGATACAGTAGCAGCAGTTTACTGTGCAGGACAGGGCGGAGACCAGGGAACACGCGCACTGGTGAACAACCTGTACGGCGGCTCCTATACAGATGAAGCGCATACCGCTTACACATGGAATTCTCCTGAGAATGTGAAGGCTCTGGAACAGTTAAAGGGCATGAACGGTATTGCTTTTGACGCTTCTTTGGCAGGCGGCGATGAGATCGCTAAGTTCTATCAGGGTATTTTAAAGATGGCATTCTGCTGGAATATCGCACAGCAGTTAGACCCTAACGGAGCAGGGACAGGCGCAGGCCTTACCGTTACAGGCGAAGAGATCGAGTTTATGAGCTTCCCCTCTGAGACAGGTGAATCCAAACTCCAGGGTGGTATTTGGGGCTTCGGTATTTTTGATAACGGCGATGCAGCGCGTATTGAGGCATCCAAGCAGTTCATCAAATATATGGCTGACTCCGAAGCTACTGTGGATGCAGTGAAGGCAGCGAACTACTTTGCAGTGCGCTCCGCAGCAGAGGGAACAGACCTGACTGCAATCTGGGCTGACAATGAGATCATGAATGAATATCAGGTTCTGATGCCTCAGCTTGGTGACTATTATCAGGTTACGCCCGGTTGGGCAGGACAGCGTACCGCATGGTGGACGATGCTTCAGAAGATCGGGTCTGGCACGGATGTAACGGAAGCCCTTACACAATATGAAGGCGAAGCGAACGCGGCAGCGGCTGAATAATCGAACGGCATACTGTTCTAAACAGACGGTTCGGTAAAGGCGCCCCTTCCACTGGGAGTGGGAGGGGCGTTTTCATTAGCAACAGGTAAATCATACAATCTTTTACAGGCAATGGAGAAAGGGGGCGCATTTTCTTGAGTAGTCAGGTTATGCAAAAAAGAAGCCGGGCATTACAGCGCAGAGAAGATATAGCCGGTTATGGTTTTATGCTGCCCAGTCTGCTTTTTTTTGTAGGCTTTGTTCTGATTCCGATGATCATTTGTATTTGGCTGAGTCTGACGGATTCTAACATGCATACACAGGGCGGCGGTAACTTTATTGGATTAACAAACTTTAACAATCTGTTTAAGGATGAGGTGTTTCTGGATGCGTTATGGAATACATTTGTCATTGTATTTGTGAGTGTACCGACCGTAACGGCATTCTCTCTGTGGGTGGCCTCCGCTATCTATAAATTGAAAATGCCTGTTCTTTCAGCATTCAGATGTATTTTTTATCTGCCCGTGGTTACCGGTTCTGTAGCGGTAACGGTAGTCTGGAAATGGATGTTTGATAATTACACGGGTATTTTGAATTCTGTATTAAAGACGACCGGCGCCATCGACGCCAACATTAACTGGCTGGGGGATGAGAAATATGCGCTCTGGTGTATTATACTGATCCTGTTTACCACATCGGTTGGCCAGCCGATCGTACTGTATGTGTCGGCGCTCGGCAACGTGGATGCATCCCTGGTGGAAGCGGCGCAGGTAGACGGGGCCACAGATCTGCAGGCTTTCTGGAAGATCAAATGGCCGCAGATCATGCCGACAACCTTGTACATACTGGTCATTACCACGATTAACTCCTTCCAGTGTTTCGCACTGATTCAGTTGTTGACGCAGGGTGGTTCCGGAACACAGACGGTAATGTATTACATCTATTATACAGCCTTTAAGCTTACCGAGCAGTCAGGACATTTCGGCTATGCCAATGCAATGGGCGTTGTTTTGGCTATCTTCATAGGTATTTTGTCGGCTGTTCAGATGCGGCTGGCAAAAGAGAAGTAGAGGAGGAGAAGCGATGGAAAATAAAACAGGAAACAGTAAAGTTTATAAAATAATTTCGCTGATCATACTGGTGGTTCTGGCGCTCCTTTTCTTATTCCCCCTCTATTGGATCATCACCGGCGCGTTCAAGCCGCCGGCAGATATCTATGCGCAGAAGCCTGTCTGGTGGCCCAGCGAATGGGTAACGACGAATTTTAATAATTTAATGAATAAGCGCAGTGCCCCTATGTGGGAGATTCATCTGCCTTTCAGCAGGTTTTTCACTTCCGGCGGAGAAAGCATCACGCTCTCTACGGGACCTACCGTTCCCGCGGTGTTCAGGTGGCTTCTGAATACGATTTTCATGGCGGTGGCGGCAATGTTTCTTACCTGCTTTACCGCTACGATGGCCGGTTATGCGCTGGCGAAGAAACGCTTCCGTGGACGCAGCATTTTATTCGGACTGATCATATGCGCTATGGCGCTGCCCAAGCAGGTCGTGTTGATTCCCCTGTTGAAGGAAATGTCCGCCATTGGTCTTTATAATACCATTTGGGCGATCATATTTCCGACGGTAGGATGGCCGTTTGGCGTGTTCCTGATGAAACAGTTTTCGGAAAGCATTCCGGGGGAGATTCTGGAAGCCGCACGTATTGACGGCGCGGGAGAATGGAATACTTTTGTGACGATTGTATTTCCGATGGTAAAGCCCGGCGTGGGTGCATTGGCAATTTTCACCTTTATCAATTCATGGAATGATTACTTCATGCAGTTGGTTATGGTGAGCAGCAACGTAAATTATACGATCTCTCTGGGAATTGCTACTTTACAGGCAGAAACCTCTATAGATGTGGGTATGCTGATGGCCGGTGCCGCTTTGGCGTCCGTTCCGATTATCGTTGTATTCTTGATGTTCCAGAAGTATTTCACGCAGGGTATTACGATGGGAGCGGTCAAGGGATGATCACAGCTGTCTGTGCAGCTGCTATGGAAAAACGAAGGTTCTTGTGGTATGGTATAGAGAAAGGATGATGTGAGAATGGACACGAAAAAATTTCAAGGAATTTTCCCGGCGCTGTATGCGTGCTATGATGAAGACGGAAAGGTTTCATCCGACAGAACGAAAGCGCTTACAAAGTATCTGATGGATAAGGGAGTGCAGGGACTTTATGTGGGCGGCTCTTCTGGAGAGTGCATCTATCTGAGCAAAGAGGACAGAAAGAAAACGCTGGAGGCCGTGATGGAGGCTGCCGGAGGGAAACTGGTGATCATCGCCCATGTTGCCTGCAATAACACCGAGGACAGTCAGGAACTGGCAGCTCACGCAGAGAGCCTCGGGGTAGATGCCATTGCCTCGATACCGCCGATTTATTTCCATTTGCCGGAGTATGCCATTGCCAGGTATTGGAATGACATTTCCGCAGCGGCTCCGAATACGGATTTTATCATATATAATATACCGCAGCTGGCAGGCACTTCCCTGACGCTTAGCCTGTTGCGGGAAATGAAGAAAAATCCGAGAGTGATCGGCGTGAAAAATTCTTCTATGCCGGTACAGGATATCCAGCTTTTCAGAGACGAGGGTGTTATTGTATTTAACGGACCGGACGAACAGCTCGTTTCCGGGCTGGCCATGGGGGCAGTCGGCGGGATCGGCGGCACTTATGGCGCCATGCCGGAGCTGTATCTGAAAATTTATGAGCTTTTCTCTCAGGGAAAGATGGAGGAAGCAAGAGAAGTTCAGAATGCGGCGTGCAGGATCATCTATAAGATGTGTTCTGCCCACGGCAATATGTATGCTGTAATCAAAGAGACTATCCGCCTGCAGGGCGGGCCGGATGCAGGCGGCGTAAAAGCGCCGTTAGCGGATCTGACAGAAGCGGACCAGGCGGTCTGCAAAGAGACTGCAGATATGATTGCGGAAGCGATTCAGAAATATTGTTAATAAAAATAGCATGGGTAACCATGCTATTTTTCCCCCTCGGGGAATCGGGAAAAGAAAGGGATGCTGATTTTGAATACGACTAACTTGCTGCAGGATATTCAATTAAACTATAATCAATTTACCAAGACAGAGAAGAAAATTGCTGATTTTGTAATCGGGAATGCGAACAGGGTATTGTTCATGTCCATTACGGATCTGGCGGAAGCCAGCGGTGTGGCTGACGCGAGCGTATATCGGTTTTGCAGGAGCGTGGGCGCAAAAGGATACCAGGATTTTAAGATGAAATTGTCCTTTAGCGTATCGGTGGATGAAGCGGATGAGGCAGAAACGGAAAATTTTAAGATAGATTCCCTTGAATATACGTTGGATAAAATACTGCAACATCATATCGGCGTGTTAAAGGAAACCCGGATGTTAATAAGGCAGGAGGGGGTCAGAAAAACACTGCAGATGATGGAAGAGGCAAAAAACATATATTTTTTTGGAATCGGAGATTCCCTGCTGACGGCCAAAGAAGCCAGAAATAAATTTTTGAGAATTTGTAATAAGGTAAATTCCATTGACGATCCCCATATGCAGGCAATGACCGCTTCCATGGCAGGGCCGGAAGATTTGATCTTTATCATATCCTATTCGGGAGCGACGAAGGATAATGTATATGTGGCGGAGATCGCCAAAAGGGCGGGGGCGAAAGTGATAGGCATAACCCACTTTATCAAATCCCCTCTGACAGCCTATACGGATGTACTCCTGGTCTGCGGATCCAATGAAGGCCCGCTGGACGGCGGCGCCATGGGCACAAAACTGAGCCAGCTTTATGTGATTGACGTGCTGTTTCACGAGTATTATTCCCGCAACAAACAGGCATCCGTGGAAAATAACAAGAAAACCTCGAGGGCCGTGGTAGAGAAGCTGTATTAAAAAAATCGAAAAAAAAGAAAAATTTCTCTTGCAATTCCCCAAAAGTTCATATATACTAGTTTGTGCTGTGGCATGATAGCTATGAAGCGTGAGGTTGCTGCCCGCGTGGCAGGTTTTCCGTGGAGCGAATGTCAAGTTAGGAAACTGACGACAAGTCACTGTACAGACAAAATGTCCGGTCAGCCGGAAACGACGTGTAGTAGTTCGATATGAAATCATTTAGGACACACACGGGAGAGTGTACAGTCACCGCTTGTCGTACTTAAGCTTTAAAAGTGCGAAAAGGAGGCGACTTTTTTTATGGCAAGTCAAGTAATGAGAATCACCCTGAAAGCCTATGACCATCAGTTGGTGGACGCATCGGCGAAGAAAATCATCGAAACTGTTAAGAAAAACGGATCCCAGGTGAGCGGCCCTGTGCCCCTTCCTACTAAGAAGGAAGTCATCACGATCCTGCGTGCGGTTCACAAGTATAAGGACAGCAGAGAACAGTTCGAGCAGAGAACCCACAAGAGGCTCATTGATATTATCACCCCCACCCCCAAGACGGTGGATGCGCTCCAGAGACTGGAGATGCCTGCGGGTGTTTATATCGACATCAAGATGAAGAACAAATAAGACCCCTACTAGAAAGATTCCCCGACGCAAATCCCGATGGGATTAGCGGCTGAAGAACCGCGAAGAACAGAAGGGAATCCGCTGTAGAACAACAGGAGGTAAGAAGGAAAATGAAAAAAGCGATTTTGGCAACAAAAGTCGGAATGACTCAGATCTTCAATGAAGACGGCACACTGACACCGGTTACCGTGCTTCAGGCAGGCCCCTGCGCAGTGACGCAGATCAAGACCGTTGAGAACGACGGTTACAGTGCGGTGCAGGTAGGCTTTGTGGACAAGAAGGAAAGAATTGTCAATAAGGACAAGGGCGGTAAGAAGGAAGTGATTCATCGCCATGGCGTGAACAAGGCGATGAAGGGTCACTTCGATAAGGCGGGCGTTTCCTGCAAGAGATTTATCAGAGAGTTTAAGTTTGAGAACGCGGACGAGTACACGCTCGGCAGCGAGATCAAGGCGGATATTTTTGAGGCTGGCGACAGAGTGGATGCGACGGCAATCTCTAAAGGTAAGGGATTCCAGGGCGCGATCAAGAGACACGGCCAGCACAGAGGACCTATGACACACGGTTCTAAATTCCATCGCCATCAGGGTTCCAACGGTGCCTGCTCCTCACCCAGCAGAGTGTTTAAGGGCAAGGGGATGCCGGGACACATGGGCTGCGTCAAGGTTACGGTACAGAATCTTATAGTAGTGAGAGTTGACGCGGACAAGAACCTCATTCTGGTAAAGGGTGCGGTGCCCGGCCCCAGAAAAGCCTTAGTAACCATCAAAGAGACAACTAAGGTTGATGCGAAATAGTGGCCAGGCCACAGATGAAAGGAGGACCATTCAGATGGCAAACGTATCTGTTTACAATATGGAAGGTAAAGAAGTCGGCAAGATGGACTTAAACGATGCGGTGTTTGGTGTTGAGATCAATGAGCACCTGGTACACATGGCAATCGTTCAGAATCTTGCAAATAAGCGTCAGGGCACACAGAAGGCCAAGACCCGCGCGGAGGTTTCCGGCGGCGGCAGAAAGCCCTGGAGACAGAAGGGCACGGGTCATGCGAGACAGGGTTCGACCAGAGCGCCCCAGTGGAAAGGCGGCGGCGTTGTGTTTGCTCCTGTGCCCAGAGATTATTCCTTCAAGTTAAATAAGAAGGAGAAGAGGGCAGCGCTCAAGTCGGTTCTGACAAGCAGAGTGCAGGACAACAAGCTGATCGTACTTGACGAGTTGAAGTTTGACGCGATCAAGACAAAAGAGTTCAAGAAGGTTATGGATAATTTAAAGGTTGGCAAGGCGATGGTAGTGATCGGCGGACAGGACGAGAACGTGATTCTTTCCGCGAGAAACCTTCCTACAGTCAACACGGCGGTAGCTGAGAATATCAATGTGTATGACATCCTTAAGGGCGATACACTGGTACTCACCAAGGATGCTGTAACTAAGATCGAGGAGGTGTTTGCATAATGGCAGCGATTCAGTATTATGATGTGATCCTCAAACCTGTGATTACTGAGAAGAGCATGGCAGGCATGGGCGACAAGAAGTACACCTTCCTGGTTCATCCGGAAGCAAACAAGTCACAGATCAAAGAGGCTGTGGAAAAGATGTTCGAGGGCGCGAAGGTGGCTAAGGTCAATACCATGAATCAGGTGGGCAAGACCAAGAGACGCGGCATGGTTTACGGCAAGACCGCTAAGACCAAGAAAGCGATCGTGCAGCTTACTGAGGACAGCAAGGATATTGAGATTTTTGCGGGACTCTGATAAACCGAAAAGATTTTCTAAGGCGTCTGAGGACGCCGCCTAAGAAAATCTATAGTTTCGGTTGAGAGAATCGCAAGCGATTCTCTGCAATATGGGATTCGAAGCGGCAAGAGAGTCCCGGCAGCATGGAATTCAAAACAGCGAGCGGTTCTTAGCAGGCCCGGTTAAGAGAATTTCAAGAATCTTTTCCGGGTTGTGAGATAAATTTAGAAAAGGAGATAAGAGATCATGGCAATCAAGACATATAACCCATATACACCGTCGAGACGTAACATGACCGGCTCTGATTTCAGCGAGATCACGAAGAAGACGCCCGAGAAGGCGCTTTGCACTTCCCTTAAGAAGAACGCGGGCCGTAACAATCAGGGTAAGATCACGGTGAGACACCACGGCGGCGGAAACAGAAGATTATACAGAAACATTGATTTCAAGAGAAATAAGGACGGCATCAGCGCAAAGGTAATCGGTATCGAGTATGATCCCAACAGAACGGCTAACATCGCGCTGATCTGCTATGAGGACGGTGAGAAGGCATACATCCTTGCACCGGAGGGATTAAAGGACGGCATGAAGGTTATGAACGGTCCCGAGGCAGAAATCAGAGTTGGTAACTGCCTGCCTCTGTCTGAGATTCCGGTAGGTACACTGGTACACAACATCGAGTTATATCCCGGCAAGGGTGGCCAGATGGTCCGCTCCGCAGGCAACAGCGCACAGCTGATGGCTAAGGAAGGCAAGTATGCGACCTTGAGACTTCCCTCCGGCGAGATGAGAATGGTACCGATGGTATGCAGAGCTTCCATCGGCACAGTGGGCAACACAGACCACAACCTGATTAAGATCGGTAAGGCGGGACGTAAGCGCCACATGGGCATCCGTCCTACCGTACGCGGTTCTGTTATGAACCCGAACGACCACCCGCACGGCGGCGGTGAGGGCCGCGCTCCGATTGGACGCCCGGGCCCGTGTACACCCTGGGGTAAACCGGCACTCGGTCTTAAGACCCGTAAGAAAAAGAAAGCTTCTAATAAGCTGATTGTGAGAAGAAGAGACGGCAGAGCTATTAAGTAGAAAACCAAAGAGAAATTCTATGGCGGCAGAGAACGCCGCTTGAGAATTTCTACGGCTTTGGTTGGAAGAATTGCAAAAGATGGCAATTCTTTCCAGACTGCCGGATTGCGATAAATGAAAATTATTCAGGAGGAGAGATCATGGCAAGATCATTGAAAAAAGGACCGTTTGCGGATGCGAGCTTACTGAAAAAAGTAGATGCTATGAATGCGTCGGGACAGAAGCAGGTTATCAAGACCTGGTCCCGCCGCTCTACGATTTTCCCTTCTTTCGTAGGACACACCTTCGCGGTGCATGACGGAAGAAAGCACGTGCCGGTATATGTTACAGAGGACATGGTTGGACACAAGCTTGGTGAGTTCGTGGCGACCAGAACTTATAGAGGACATGATAAGGACGAGAGAAAGTCCAAAGTTCGCTAATTTGAAAGGAGGCTTCAATCTATGGCTAAAGGACATAGATCCCAGATAAAGAGAGAGAGAAACGCGAACAAGGATGTCAGACCTTCAGCGAAGCTGTCTTACGCTCGTGTGTCTGTACAGAAAGCTTGTTTCGTGTTAGATGCGATCAGAGGGAAGGATGTCGAGACAGCACTCGGAATCCTTGCATATAATCCCAGATATGCATCCAGCATCATCAAGAAGCTGCTGGAGTCGGCTATTGCAAACGCCGAGTACAAATACAGTCAGGACCCTACAAAGTATCCGAAGCCGGAAAATCTTTATATAGCAGAGTGCTATGCAAATAAAGGACCTACCATGAAGCGGATTCAGCCCAGAGCACAGGGCAGAGCTTACAGGATTGAGAAGAGAATGAGTCATATCACGATCGTTCTCGATGCAAGATAGGATCAGATTAGGAAGGAGAACAACATGGGACAGAAAGTTAATCCGCACGGATTGAGAGTCGGTATCATTAAAGATTGGGATTCCAAATGGTATGCTGACGGAGAGTTTGCTGACTTTTTAGTAGAAGATTACAATATCAGAGAGTATTTAAAGAAGAAGTTATACAGCGCAGGCATCTCTAAGATTGAGATCGAGAGAGCGTCTGACAGAGTAAAGGTTATCATCTACACCGCAAAACCCGGCGTTGTGATCGGTAAGGGCGGCGCAGAGATCGAGGTAACCAAGAAAGAACTTTCCAAGATGACAGGCAAGAAGGTTCTTGTGGACATCAAGGAGATCAAGAGACCTGACAAGGATGCGCAGCTTGTTGCGGAGAACATCGCACAGCAGCTTGAGAACCGTGTATCTTTCAGACGTGCGATGAAGTCCTGCATGGGCCGTACCATGAAAGCAGGTGCAGAAGGTATCAAGGCTGCCGTTTCCGGTCGTCTTGGCGGCGCAGACATTGCCCGCACCGAGTTCTACAGTGAGGGAACCATTCCGCTGCAGACACTGAGAGCAGATATTGACTATGGCTTCGCTGAGGCAGATACCACTTACGGCAAGCTTGGCGTAAAGGTATGGATTTACAAAGGCGAGGTACTTCCGACTAAATCTAACAAGGAAGGGAGCGATAAATAATGTTAATGCCAAAAAGAGTAAAACGTCGTAAACAGTTCCGTGGTTCTATGGCGGGTAAAGCGACCCGCGGCAACACCATTACCTACGGTGAGTATGGTATTATTGCTATGGAGCCCTGTTGGATCAAGTCCAATCAGATAGAGGCAGCCCGTATCGCTATGACAAGACACATTAAGCGTGGCGGTAAGGTGTGGATCAAGATTTTCCCGGATAAGCCCGTTACTGCAAAACCGGCAGAGACACGTATGGGTTCCGGTAAGGGAACTTTGGAGTACTGGGTAGCAGTGGTTAAGCCCGGCCGCGTGATGTTTGAGATCGCCGGAGTGGCTGAAGATGTGGCAAAAGAAGCGCTGCGTCTTGCAACCCATAAACTTCCCTGCAAGTGCAAAATCGTTTCTAAAGCAGACCTGGAAGGCGGTGTAGCGAATGAAAACTAATAAATATGTGGAAGATTTAAATAAAAAATCAGATGCTGAATTAGCACAGGAGCTGGTAGACGCTAAGAAAGAGCTTTTCAATTTGAGATTCCAGAACGCAACAAACCAGTTGGACAATACGGCGCGGATCAAAGAAGTGAGAAGAAATATTGCCAGAATCCAGACAGTGATCACGCAGAAAGCAAAGACTGTATAATATGGCGAGAGCGTAAGAACTGCGAAGCGGTTCTTGCAGATTTCGCTGAAGTGAAATCAGTTTCACGGAAGTGAAATCAGTTTCGCGATAGCGAAATCAGAGGAAAGGAGATATCAATCGTGGAGAGAAATCTGAGAAAAACCCGTACCGGCAAGGTTACGAGCAATAAGATGGATAAGACCATTGTGGTAGCGATAGAAGATCACGTAAAGCACCCGCTTTACAAAAAGATCGTGAAGAAGACTTACAAGTTAAAGGCGCACGACGAGAACAACGAGTGCAGCATCGGCGATACCGTAAAGGTAATGGAGACCAGACCTCTGTCCAAGGACAAGAGATGGAGACTTGTGGAGATCGTTGAGAAGGTGAAATAACAGACTGAAGAGATTTTCTAAGGTGTCAGAGAACGCCGCCTAAGAAAAAATACAGCTTCAGCCGCGGGATTTGTTTCGCAGACTCGGATCAGATTGACCAGACAGATCTATAATGAAACCAGTTGGTCAGATTGAAGAGTTAAAAGATTAAGATAAGGAGAAGATAGCATGATTCAACAGGAAAGCAGATTGAAGGTTGCTGATAACACCGGTGCAAAAGAACTCCTGTGCATCAGAGTTATGGGTGGATCTACAAGAAGATATGCGCGCATAGGTGATACGATTGTCGCTACGGTCAAAGATGCAACACCAGGCGGCGTTGTAAAAAAAGGCGATGTCGTGAAGGCTGTCGTTGTGCGTACCGTGAAGGGCGCAAGACGTAAGGATGGATCTTACATCAGATTTGACGAAAATGCTGCTGTTATCATCAAAGATGATAAGACTCCCAGAGGAACCCGTATTTTTGGACCAGTAGCAAGAGAGCTTCGTGATAAACAGTTTATGAAAATTGTTTCACTGGCTCCGGAAGTATTATAGGAGGTGCTGGTATGTCAATGGCAAAGATTAAAAAAGGTGATACCGTTAAAGTGATCGCCGGCAAGGATAAAGACAAAGAAGGCAAGGTAATTTCTGTAGACAGAAAGAAGAACAAGGTTCTCGTGGAAGGTATCAACAAGATTACCAAGCATGAAAAGCCGTCCATGGCTAACCAGAACGGTGGTATCGTTCAGAAGGAAGCTCCCATCGACGCTTCCAACGTGATGTATGTGCACAAGGGCAAGGCTACCAGAATCGGTTTTAAGATCGAGAAGGGTAAGAAAGTACGTTTCGCCAAGTCCACAGGCGATATCATTGATTAAACGCCTTGCATAGGCGTTTGAGATGCACACATGCAGCAAGCTGTATGGCGCGTGTACGGACAGTGCAGTAAATGCGCAGTCTTGATTTAAGAAGAGAAAATATTTTTGAAAGGAGATCCATAAGCGTGAGTAGCAGACTTAAAGATATGTATAAAAACGAGATCGTAGATGCTATGGTCAAAAAGTTTGGATATAAAAATGTCATGGAAGTTCCGAAGCTTGACAAGATCGTGATTAACATGGGCGTCGGTGAAGCGAAGGAGAACGCGAAGGTTTTAGAGTCGGCTGTGGGTGATATGGAGACCATTACCGGTCAGAAGGCCATCATCACGAAGGCGAAGCATTCCATCGCTAACTTCAAGATCAGAGAGGGACAGTCAATCGGCTGTAAGACTACGCTTCGCGGTGACAAGATGTATGAGTTTTTAGACAGACTTGTAAATCTGGCTCTTCCCCGTGTGCGTGACTTCAGAGGCGTGAGCGCCAATTCCTTTGACGGCAGAGGCAACTACGCACTCGGTATCAAGGAGCAGATCATCTTCCCGGAGATCGAGTACGATAAGGTTGACAAGGTGAGAGGTATGGACATTATCTTCGTCACCACAGCCAGGACAGATGAAGAAGCCCGCGAGTTGTTGAGATTATTTAATATGCCATTCGCCAAATAGAAGGAGGTAAATTCATGGCTAAGACAGCAATGAAGATCAAACAGCAGCGCAAACCGAAATTCTCAACCAGAGCGTATAACCGCTGCAAAATCTGTGGTCGTCCACATGCTTATCTGAGAAAATACGGAATCTGCAGAATATGTTTCCGTGAATTAGCATATAAGGGACAGATTCCCGGCGTTAAGAAAGCCAGCTGGTAACAAAGCCAAAAGAATTTCTAAGGCGACTGGAAAACGCCGCCTAAGAAATACTATGTTTGGCTTGCGAGTTTGCAAAGCAAACTCGGGTGGCAAAAAGAATTTCTAAGCCGGCAGAGGACGCCGACTAAGAAATACTATGTTTGGCTTGCGGGTTTGCAAAGCAAACTCGGGTGGCGAAAAGAATTTCTGAGTCAGCAAAGAACGCCGATAAAGAAATGTCAAGTATAAATATATAGGAGGAAAAATCATGACAATGAGCGATCCGATTGCAGATATGCTTACAAGAATCCGTAACGCAAATACTGCAAAGCATGATACAGTAGATGTGCCCTCATCCAAGATGAAGCTGGCTATCGCGCAGATTCTCTTAGAGGAAGGGTATATCAGAAAATTTGACGTGATCGAGAACGGCAGCTTCAAGACCATCCATATCACCTTAAAATATGGAGAGGACAAGAACGATAAGATCATTTCCGGTATTAAGAGAATTTCCAAGCCCGGTCTTCGTGTGTATGCGGGTAAGGAAGATCTGCCCAGAGTGCTCGGTGGCTTAGGTGTGGCGATCATCTCCACGAACCAGGGGGTTGTGACCGACAAGAAGGCAAGAGAGCTTCAGGTAGGTGGCGAAGTGTTAGCATTTGTCTGGTAACAAAGTGAGAAGAATTTCTAAGGCGTCATAAAACGCCGCCTAAGAAATACGATATCTCACTTGCGAGTTTGCTTCGCAACCTCGGTTGGTGAGAAGAATTTCTAAGGTGCAAAAAAACACCGCCTAAGAAATACGATATCTCACTTGCGAGTTTGCTTCGTGACCTCGGTTGGTGAGAAGAATTTCTAAGGCGCCATAAAACGCCACCTAAGAAATACGATATCTCACTTGCGAGTTTGCTTCGCGACCTTGGTTGGTGAGAAGAATTTTTAAACCAGCAGATGGATTTTCGAGTCCGACGTAAAACATTTATATAACAAATAAAACAGGAGGTACGGGCATGTCACGTATAGGAAGAATGCCAATCGCGATCCCCGCGGGTGTGACTGTGGAGGTTGCAGAAAATAATAAAGTGACTGTGAAAGGTCCCAAGGGAACGCTTGAGAGAACGCTTCCCGCAGAGATGGAGATTAAGGTGGAGGGCGATCAGATCCTGGTTTCCAGGCCGAACGACTTAAAGAAGATGAAATCCTTCCACGGTTTGACAAGAACACTGATTCACAACATGGTAGTCGGTGTGACGGACGGTTTTGAGAAGAAGCTGGAGGTAAACGGCGTTGGTTACAGAGCTGCTAAATCCGGCAAGAAGCTTACACTCAACTTAGGATACTCCCACCCCGTAGAGATGACAGACCCTGAGGGTATTGAGACAGTTGTAGAGGGTCAGAATCTGATCATCGTCAAGGGCATCGATAAAGAAAAAGTAGGTCAGTTTGCGGCTGAAATCAGAGACAAGAGACGTCCTGAGCCTTATAAGGGCAAGGGTATCAAGTATGCTGATGAAACGATCAGACGTAAAGTTGGTAAGACCGGTAAGAAATAAAAGATAAGGAGAGTATGGAAATGGTTAAGAAGGAATCGAGACAAAAAGTTCGCGTAAAGAAACATAACAGAATGCGTAACCGTTTCAGCGGCACCGCTGAGAGGCCGCGTCTGGCTGTGTTCAGAAGCAATAATCATATGTATGCTCAAATTATTGACGATACGGTGGGAAATACTTTAGTCGCTGCGTCCACTCTTGAGAAGAGTGTGGGAAGCGAACTTAAGAAGACCAATGACGTTGAGGCGGCAGCATATGTAGGAACAGTGATCGCTAAGAGAGCGCTTGAGAAAGGTATCAAAGCCGTAGTCTTTGACAGGGGCGGTTTTATATATCAGGGTAAGATAGCAGCATTAGCGGACGCGGCCAGAGAAGCTGGCCTGGAATTCTAGGAAGGGAGAAAGAAGATCACATGAGACGTACAATCATTGACGTAAGTCAGTTAGAACTCACTGAGAAAGTTGTGACAATCAAGCGTGTAACCAAGGTTGTCAAGGGTGGTCGTAACATGCGTTTCACAGCGCTTGTGGTAGTCGGCGACAGTAACGGCCATGTCGGTGCAGGCCTCGGTAAAGCGACTGAAATCCCTGAAGCGATCCGCAAAGGCAAAGAAGACGCGATCAAGAATCTGGTCTGCGTTGCACTGGACGAGAAAAACAGTATCACACATGATTTTGTTGGAAAATTCGGCTCTGCGTCCGTTTTACTGAAACGGGCTCCGGAAGGTACCGGTATCATCGCCGGAGGTCCTGCGCGTGTGGTGTGCGAGCTTGCAGGTATCAGAAATATCCGTACAAAGTCCCTGGGGTCCAACAACAAGCAGAACGTAGTATTAGCTACGATCATGGGATTAAGCCAGTTAAAGACTCCTGAGGAAGTGGCTAAAAACCGCGGAAAATCCGTAGAGGATATTCGCGCGTAACCAGTGCGAAAAGATATTCTAATGCACGCAGCAAGGGGTGCTTTACAAAGAATATCTAAGTTTCGTACGAGAGAATGCCCAAAAGAAGGCATTCTCTGATCAGATTCGAGGTTTTACGAAGATCAGGAGGGAATAAAATGGCAGCGAAAGAGGCAGATAAAAAATTAAAGATCACTTTAGTCAGATCTACAATCGGCCAGGTGCCCAAGGCTCGCGCTACAGTAGCGGCTATGGGACTTCGGAAGCTTCATCAGACAGTGGAACTGCCTGACAATGCGGCGACCAGAGGTCAGATTCAGAGAGTAAGACATATGGTCAAAGTGGAAGAGGCATAAAGGAGGTGTGATAGATGGAATTATCGAATTTAAGACCTGCTGAGGGCTCTGTGCACAGCAATAATTTTAGAAGGGGCCGTGGACACGGCTCTGGAAATGGCAAGACGGCCGGTAAGGGCCATAAGGGTCAGAAGGCTCGTTCCGGTGCGCCCAGAGTGGGCTTTGAGGGTGGCCAGATGCCTTTGTACAGACGTCTCCCCAAGAGAGGCTTTACCAACAGAAATACCAAAGAGATCGTTGCTCTTAACCTGAGTGTTCTCGAGGTGTTTGATAATGGGGCTACGGTTGATGTGGATGCATTGATCGAAAGAGGAATTGTAAAGAATCCCCGCGATGGTGTAAAGATCCTTGGAAACGGAGAACTTACTAAGAAACTCGACGTGAAGGTAAATGCCTTCAGCGCATCCGCGAAGGAGAAAATCGAGGCGCTTGGTGGAACAGCAGAGGTGATTTAATGTTTACAACCCTAAAAAATGCATTTAAGATCAAGGAGATCAGAAATAAAATTTTCTTTACATTTCTCATGCTGGTTGTGATCCGTCTCGGATCACAGCTCCCCGTGCCGGGTGTGGACAGAACCTATTTTGCGAGGTGGTTCGAGAGCCAGACTGGTGACGCATTCAATTTCTTTGATGCTTTTACGGGTGGATCTTTCTTGAATATGTCCGTGCTGGCGCTTAACATTACGCCGTACATCACATCTTCGATTATCATGCAGCTTATGACGATAGCGATTCCTAAGCTGGAGGAGATGCAGAGAGATGGTGCGGATGGACGTAAAAAGATTGCATCTATTACGAGATATGTGACAGTTGCGCTTGCGCTGATTGAGGCCGGTGTCATGGCGATCGGTTTCGGACGGCAGGGCCTGCTTGAAACCTACAATGTGATCAACATTATTACGGTTATTGCGGCGCTTACGGCAGGCAGCGCGTTTCTGATGTGGATAGGAGAGCGGATTACGGAGAATGGAGTCGGCAACGGTATTTCCATCGTGCTGACGATCAACATACTCTCCCGTATGCCGCAGGATATCGCACAACTCTTTGAGCAGTTTGTGATCGGCAGATCCATCGCCAAGGGCGTGGTGGCAGCGATCATTATCATTGCGATCATTGTACTGATGGTAGTGCTTGTTATCATCCTGAACGATGGTGTGCGCAAGATTCCGGTACAGTATGCGAAAAAGGTACAGGGCAGAAAGATGGTTGGCGGACAGACGACGAATATTCCGCTGAAGGTCAATACTTCCGGCGTAATCCCCGTCATTTTCGCATCTTCCCTGATGCAGCTTCCGGTAGTGATCTGCTCACTGTTTAACGTGAATGGCACCGGCATCTGGGGAGAAATCCTTAAGGGACTGAACTCCAACTACTGGTGTAATCCAGAGCACCTTGTCTATTCGATTGGTCTGGTGGTGTACATTGTGCTGGTGGTATTCTTTGCCTACTTCTATACATCCATCACCTTCAATCCGATGGAGATTGCGGATAACATGAAGAGGCAGGGCGGATTTATCCCGGGTATCAGACCTGGTAAGCCTACCAGTGACTATCTGGCAAAGCTGTTGAACTATATTGTGTTTATCGGAGCGATCGGTCTGACCATTGTATGTGTGGTGCCTTACTTCTTTAACGGTGTGTTTGGCGCAAGCGTATCTTTTGGTGGGACCAGCCTGATCATTATTGTCAGCGTGGTGTTGGAGACGGTTAAGCAGATTGAGTCGCAGATGCTTGTCCGCAATTATAAGGGCTTTTTAAACGACTAATGTGGGAAAAAACAGGTAGGGACGGCGGATTTTCGGCACGTCCCTAACCTTGTGTCTGTATGTTTGGGGAGAGGGAAAACAAAATGAAAATTATAATGCTGGGCGCACCCGGCGCCGGAAAAGGGACGCAGGCGAAAATGATTGCCGAGAATTACAAGATTCCGCATATTTCGACGGGAGACATGTTCCGTCTGAATATCAAGAACGGGACAGAACTCGGTATGGAAGCGAAGACATATATGGATCAGGGTCTGCTGGTGCCCGACGAACTGACGGTTCGCATTTTCCTTGACAGGGTGGCGCAGGATGACTGTAAGAACGGATATGTACTGGACGGATTTCCGAGAACGATTCCGCAGGCGCAGGTACTTGAGGATGCGCTTGATAAGCTGAGCGACAAAATCGATTACGCAATTGACGTGGAGGTGCCGGATGAGAATATCATCCGCAGAATGGGAGGCAGACGTGCGTGCACATCATGTGGCGCAACCTACCATATCGAGCATGTTCCTCCGAAGAAAGAGGGAATCTGTGACGAGTGTGGAGAAGCGCTTGTGCTGCGCGACGACGACAAGCCGGAGACGGTGGAGAAACGTCTGAGGGTGTATCAGGAGCAGACAGCACCGTTACTTGAGTTTTATAAGACAAAGGGCGTGCTGAGAAGTGTAGATGGCACGCAGGATATGCAGGATGTATTTAAGGCGATTGTGGAAATCTTAGGATAACAGTTCAGCCACAACGAATTTGTCTGACAAATCGAATAAGTTCGAGTGCGAGGACTGCTTTGCAGCCTCGGTTGATGTGAAGATTAGAGGGATAGATATGGCGGCGGTCACGATCAAATCGGCGGAAGAAATCGAAAAGATGCGGCGGGCGGGCAGACTGCTTGCCCGCGTGCACGAGGAACTTGCAAAAGCAATACGCCCCGGTGTTTCCACGAAGGAGATTGACACGGTATGCGAGGAACTGATCCGGGGATATGGCTGCACGCCTAATTTCCTGAACTATGAAGGATATCCCGCAAGTGTCTGCGTCTCTGTGAATGAGGAGGTCGTACACGGGATTCCCCGCAAAGACCGGATCCTGCGGGAGGGCGATATCGTAAGTCTGGATACGGGACTGATTTATCAGGGTTATCATTCGGATGCAGCCAGAACCTATGGCGTCGGGCAGATCAGCCAGGAAGCGGAGAAGCTGATCGAGGTGACGAGGGAGAGCTTTTTTCAGGGAATCATGATGGCTCGTGCAGGGAAACATCTACACGATATTTCCAATGCCATAGCAGATTATGTGATACCTTACGGCTATGGCATTGTACACGACCTTGTGGGACACGGCATCGGGACGAAACTCCATGAACCGCCGAATATACCGAATTTTCCCCAGAGAAGACGGGGGATACGGTTGAAAGCCGGTATGACACTGGCAATTGAGCCGATGATCAATATCGGTACAGGTGAGGTAGACTGGCTTGATGACGGATGGACGGTGGTATCGGCAGACAGCTCTCTTTCAGCGCACTATGAGAACACTGTGCTGATTACGGACGGGGAGCCGGAAATATTGACGCTGCTATGACTTAAGAATCCAGCCGCGTGTGCATGCTTTGCCGCTGACAAGACGCAGGAATCCGGATGCTTCGCATCTGTCGCGTTTACGCGCTTTATGATTCATTCACTGATAAGTCGGGTGAAAATAAATGTTCACTATTCACTATGTCGCGCTTGTTTTCTGGCTGACTTATCATATTATATAGAAGAAACGGGATTTGCGTATGGAAGAAAATATCGTGGGAATGCTCGCCAGTTCAAAGGCGGGGCATGATAAAGACTCCGTGTATGTCATCATACGGGAGGACGGCGAATATATATATGTAGCTGACGGCACAAGCAGAACCGTGGAACGCCCGAAGCGGAAAAATAAGAAACACGTACAGGTTATTAAAAGGAAAAGAATGCTGGAACCGGAGAACGGTTTCAGTGATTTGGAAATAAAAAGAACAATCAAAGAATATGTGAGAGAAAGAGAGGAAAGAAATGTCAAAGGCTGATGTAATTGAGATTGAAGGAACTGTAATTGAAAAGTTACCCAATACCATGTTTCAGGTGGAACTGGAAAACGGTCATGTGGTGCTGGCGCATATCAGCGGTAAGCTGCGTCAGAATTTCATCCGCATCCTGCCCGGTGACAAGGTAACGTTGGAACTTTCTCCGTACGATCTGTCTAAGGGAAGAATCATCTGGAGAGATAAGTAAAACCGGTAAGCCGGCGTTCAAAAATGCAGGACAATATACAAATTATAGAAAAAGTCTTGTCAATGCCAGGATTTGGTGCTATAATATAAAACGGTCTTTTTTGAAAGGAGGGTTTGAGATGAAGGTAAGATCATCAGTAAAACCAATTTGCGAAAAGTGCAAAATCATCAAGAGAAAAGGAAAGATCAGAGTTATTTGTGAAAATCCGAAACATAAACAGGTACAGGGTTGATAGATAGAGAGCCCACTTTTTGATACCAACTATGTTTGGAAAGATCGGATATCTGATCCGGTTGGGCAAAGCATTTTGCCTCAATCAATTAGTGTCACGCGTGCCGTGGGTGCGCGAAACGCATGAAAATGCAAAGGAAATGGAGGAAATGTAAATGGCTCGTATTGCAGGTGTTGACTTACCGAGAGAAAAGCGTGTGGAGATCGGCTTGACCTATATTTATGGGATTGGCAGACCGAGCGCTAACAAGATTCTGGAGGCGGCAAACGTAAATCCTGATACTCGTGTCAGGGAGCTGACTGACGACGAGGTGAAGAGACTTGCCGAAGTAATTGAGAGAGATTACATGGTGGAAGGTGACTTGAGAAGAGAGGTTGCTCTCAACATCAAGAGACTTCAGGAGATTGGATGCTACAGAGGAATCCGTCACAGGAAAGGTCTTCCGGTTCGTGGTCAGAAGACTAAGACCAACGCCAGGACAAGAAAAGGTCCTAAGAGAACTGTTGCAAACAAGAAGAAGTAACAACATAGGAACAAGATTAAATAGTCTGAGAAAGTAGGTTAGTTTATTATGGCAAAGAAAGTTACCAAAAAAGTGACAAAAAAGCGTGTCAAGAAAAACGTTGAACATGGACAGGCACATATCCAGTCCTCCTTTAACAATACCATCGTTACGCTGACAGATAACGAGGGTAATGCGTTAAGCTGGGCGAGTGCTGGTGGTCTTGGTTTTAGAGGTTCAAGGAAATCTACTCCCTATGCGGCACAGATGGCTGCTGAGACAGCGACAAAGGCTGCTCTGATCCACGGCTTAAAGACTGTTGACGTTATGGTAAAAGGTCCCGGTTCGGGACGTGAGGCTGCGATCCGTGCGCTGCAGGCATGCGGTCTGGAAGTGACCAGCATCCGCGACGTGACGCCTGTACCTCATAATGGATGTCGTCCGCCGAAGAGACGGCGCGTATAACAAATCGAAAAGAAATTCTAAGGCGTCAAAAGACGCCGCCAAGAATTTCTATGTTTCGATTTAGAAAATCTAATCGCTCACAGCATAGGCTGTTTCGCGAAGATTTTCTGAGTTTTGATCTGGAGAACCGAAAGCGGTTCTCCGAAAGAAATTCTAAGGTGTCAGAAGACGCCGCCAAGAATTTCTATGTTTCGATTTAGAAAATCTAATCGCTCACAGCATAGGTTGTTTCGCGAAGATTTTCTAAGTTTGAGCTGAAGAACCGCAAGCGGTTCTCTGCTCTGAGAAAGTGTTAACTATTTGGAAGAAGGTGCTGCCTGAGAGGGCGCACTGTAAACAAAAACAGAAAGGAGCCAGAATCATGGCAGTAAACAGAGTTCCGGTATTAAAGAGATGCAGATCCCTTGATCTTGATCCTACCTTTTTAGGATATGACAAGAAATCTAACAGAACATCCGCAAGAGCAGGCAAGAAGATCAGTGAGTATGGTCTTCAGCTGCGTGAGAAACAGAAAGCGAAATTTATCTACGGCGTGCTGGAGAAGCCTTTTAGAAATTATTATGAGAAAGCCGACAGAATGAAGGGGCAGACCGGTGAAAACCTGATGGTTATGCTTGAGAGCAGACTGGACAGTGTTGTGTTCCGGATGGGCTTTGCCAGAACAAGGAGAGAAGCGAGACAGGTAGTAGGTCACAAGCATTTCCTGGTGAACGGTAAGCCTGTGCAGATTCCTTCCTACCTGGTGAAAGCCGGTGATGTGATCGAGGTGAGAGAGAAGGCGAGATCTCTTCAGAGATATAAAGATATTCTTGAGGTGACTGGCGGCAGACTTGTTCCCGAGTGGCTTGAGGTAGATCAGGAGGCAATGAAGGCAACTGTGAAATATCTTCCCACCAGAGAGATGATTGACGTTCCGGTAAACGAGATGCTTATCGTCGAGTTGTATTCCAAATAATAAGGTGAAAAGAAATGCCAGGATTGCAAAGCGCGCAATCCAGGTATTTCTAGGTTTTGCCTACGAGAATTATTTCATAATTCCCGGCGTATATGCGGGAGAATGTCCTGGCAGACATTTTCTGTAAACGGGCAGAAGTTCATAGTTCTTGAGGCTGTTTAATTGTATGTGTATTCTCAAAAGGAGGGTGCTTGGGTGTTTGAATTTGAGAGACCGAATATAGAAGTAGTAGAGATCTCTGAAGATAAGAAATACGGCAGATTCGTAGTGGAACCTTTAGAGAGAGGTTACGGTATTACCCTCGGCAATTCACTTAGAAGAATCATGTTGTCTTCTCTGCCTGGTGTGGCTGTAAG
Source organism: uncultured Lachnospiraceae bacterium (assembly GCA_949472775.1). Lineage (GTDB taxonomy): Bacteria > Bacillota > Clostridia > Lachnospirales > Lachnospiraceae > UBA3282. The sequence goes on along the minus strand of CASWVG010000006.1, from coordinate 10,630 downwards.
CCAGGTTAAGATTGAGGGCGTTCTCCATGAGTTCAGCTCAATTCCTGGTGTAAAGGAAGACGTGACAGAGATCATCATGAACGTTAAGAGCCTTGCCATCAGGAATAACAGCGATGCGAACGAAGTAAAAACCGCTTACATTGAGTATGAAGGCGAGGGTATTGTGCGGGCTTCCGATATTCAGGTAGATCAGGATATCGAGATTTTAAATCCCGATCTGGTGATCGCTACCTTGAGCGGTAAGGATACAAAGCTTTACATGGAGCTGACCATTACGAGAGGTCGCGGCTATGTAGGCGCTGATAAGAATAAGACGGATGATCTGCCGATCGGGGTGATCGCAATTGATTCGATCTATACACCTGTGGAGAGAGTCAATGTGACTGTGGAGAATACCCGTGTAGGTCAGATTACGGACTACGATAAGCTGACACTGGACGTGTACACGAACGGCACACTTGTGCCCGATGAGGCGGTCAGTCTGGCGGCAAAGGTGCTCAGCGAGCATTTGAGCCTTTTCATTGATCTGTCCGAAAATGCCAAGACTGCAGAGGTCATGGTGGAGAAAGAGGATGATGAGAAGGAGAAGGTGCTTGAGATGAGCATCGACGAGCTGGAACTTTCGGTTCGTTCTTACAACTGCTTGAAGAGAGCAGGCATTAACACAGTGGAAGAGCTGACAAACAAGACTTCCGAGGATATGATGAAGGTCAGAAATCTTGGCCGGAAATCCCTTGAGGAAGTACTTGCGAAATTAAAGGAGTTGGGATTACAGCTGAATCCAAGCGATGAGGCGTAATATAGAGGTAAGACCGAAGAGCACTCGGAAAGGAGCCAATCATGGCAAAATACAGAAAACTTGGCAGAACATCTGACCAGAGAAAAGCGTTACTCAGAAACCAGGTTACCGCTCTTTTATACAACGGAAAGATCGTGACTACAGAGGCTAGAGCAAAGGAAGTGCGTAAGATTGTCGAGCCGCTGATCACGCTTGCTGTCAAGGAAAAGGACAATTTTGAGACCGTTAAGGTGACCGCTAAGGTTGCGCGTAAAGATAAGGACGGCAAGAGAGTGAAGCAGATTGTGGATAAGAACACAAAGGCAGTGCTCTCCGAGACACACCGCGACAAAGACGGAAAGATCCTCAAGATCGAGAACGGCATGACTGTTACGGTATACGATGAGGTGGAGAAGGAAATCAAGAAGGATCTGCCTTCCAGACTTCATGCGAGAAGACAGATGATGAAGGTGCTTTATCCTGTCAAGGAGGTGCCCAATACACCTGCAGGCCGTAAGAAGAACACGAAGGAGATCAATCTTTCAGATAAGCTCTTTGATGAGTATGGCCCTAAGTATGCGAACCGCAAGGGCGGCTATACCAGAATCATCAAGATCGGTCCCCGTAAGGGTGACGCAGCGATGGAAGTAGTTCTGGAGCTTGTTTAATTTAAGACGACACAGGAAAGGTCGGGTGAATAAGAACCCGGCCTTTTTAATTCTATTCTGATTGAAGCGCTGTAGAGGCGCTCTATTCTAAGGTTTTCTGAAAATGCTGATAGTCTTTCGTGGAATTCCAGTTGCCGCCCCAGGTAAAACCGTGTTCGGTAAAGAGGCGGTAGCACAGGTCGTTCTCGTCGATTTTGTAGGCGAAGTTCTGGCTGCGGTCGGCATAGATTTCGCTGCCCGGCGGAGAGATATAATCGCTGCCATCCGCGTTTCTGTGAAAGACCACGTAGGGATTGTAGTAGGGGTTGACGTCAATGGCGAGCCCGTAGGCATGTTTGGAAAGACTGGTAGTGCCGTCGACTACCCTGTAGTTAAAGCAGGAGGTGTTGTTTTCCGCCATGGAAGCGGTATCATCGCCGTTATACTCATCGATCAGCCGTACGCTCTCCAACCGGTAATCATTCCGGTATAGCTCATGGAAGATTTCCACCATATCCTTTGCAACGGCCTTGTTGCAGATCAGTTCGCCGGTCTGTTCCTGTCCGTTGAAGTCAATATACTTAAGTCCCACATAATTTAAATCTTCATAAGGAACGGTACAGCCACTTTCCGGGTAGGAAATGCCCGTAATTCTTTCTTTGACTGATTCGGTCAGAGGTTCGTAGTAAAATCCTTCCTCATAGATAAAGCGATCCGGGTGTTGTTCCATCGTGTCAGTTTCCCCCGCATATGCAGCGGCATCCGAAGTGCTTCCTGCAGAGGTGCTGACGGAGGCATCCAGGATACTGCCTTTTGTGTCAGTATATGCGCCGGAGCTGTCAGGCGTGACGGGAGTGTCAGATTCTGAGACAGAGGAAGCATCCGTGTTTTTGCCTGTAGATGACACTGGCGTCGTTTCTGACAAGGGAGTATCAACTGACCTGGTCAAGTCTTCTTCAGGCAAGTTATTGCCGCTGGCGGACGGTATGCCTGGATTCTGTGTGCCCACGGGATCGGTCTGCGTACCGTAGGCAAGTTCCGGATTGTTCCTGGCATACTCAAGAAGGGTTTCATCCCCCGTCAGATAGTGCGCCAGAAACGCACATATAAAAATGAAGGTCAGCAGGAACAAAAAGGGTTTTGCGGCCTGCTTTAATAAAGGTTTCAGATCAGACATGTCTATTTCATTCCTCCCCAATCCAATTATCCTTTTGTTTATGCACTGCTCATTGCCATCCCGGACATTATATCACATTTTTATAGAATGGGGGAGGGGCGCATGTACTTGCATTTTTTCCGGCAATCCAGTACAATAGGCGGTGGTGAAACGCCGCGCCTGTGTGCAGGGCGGACGGTCTGGAAAAGAATGAAGGAAATAATATGGGAATTATAAAGACGGATAAGCTGACATTTGAATATATACGCCGTGACGAGGAGGGCAATGTGGAAGGCATTACCCGGGCTGTGGACGAGGTGGATCTGGACATTAAACAGGGCGACTTTATAGCGGTTCTGGGGCATAACGGCTCCGGGAAGTCTACGCTTGCCAAACACATCAACGCGATTCTCTACCCCACGGAAGGAACGGTGTGGGTGGACGGTATGGACACGCAGGATGAAAGCCATCTCTGGGATATCCGCCAGGAGGCGGGTATGGTATTCCAGAACCCGGACAACCAGATTATCGGACAGGTTGTGGAGGAGGACGTGGGGTTCGGCCCGGAGAACATGGGTGTGCCCACGAAAGAGATCTGGGAGCGCGTGGAGGAGAGCCTGAAGGCGGTTGGCATGTACGAGTACCGCAAACACTCGCCCAACAAGCTTTCCGGCGGACAGAAGCAGCGGGTATCCATCGCGGGTGTGATTGCCATGCATCCGAAGTGCATTATTCTGGACGAGCCTACGGCTATGCTTGACCCGAACGGTCGAAAAGAAGTAATACGCGCGGTGCGGGCGCTGAACGACGTGGAAGGAATTACAGTTGTACTGATTACGCATTATATGGAAGAAATCATTCACGCGGATATGGTTTTTGTCATGGATCAGGGGCATATCGCCATGGAGGGGACGCCGAGGGAAATCTTTTCCAGGGTGGAAGAACTGCAGGAGCTGCGCCTTGATGTACCGCAGGTGACGCTTCTCGCACACGAACTGAGGCAGAAGGGTGTGAATCTTCCGGAAGGGATTCTGACCATAGAGGAATTTACGGAGGCACTCATGGCGGTCTCGGGACGTTAGTAAGGCAGGGCAGATCATGATGACAGGAAAAGAGTAACAGGCAGTCTGCATGTGTCTGACGTGGAGAATAGAGATAAAGAGGAAACGAAAATCATGTCGTTGATTTTGGATCATGTCAATTATATATATGGGGAAGATACGGCGCTTGCGGTGCACGCGTTAAAGGATATCAATCTGGTGATTCCCGACGGGCAGTTTATTGGGCTGATCGGGCATACTGGTTCCGGAAAGTCTACGCTCGTACAGCATTTAAACGGGCTGATCAGACCGACAGGCGGAGCGATTTATTATAACGGCGAGGATATTCACGACAAAGATTACGATAAGAAAAAGCTGCGCAGCAAAGTCGGGCTTGTATTTCAGTATCCCGAGCACCAGCTTTTTGAGATCGACGTGTTTAAGGATGTGTGTTTCGGACCGAAGAATCTGGGACTTTCCCAGAAGGAAACGGAGCTGCGCGCCTATGCAGCATTAAAGCAGGTGGGGCTTGCGGACGAGTATTTTTACCAGTCACCGTTTGATTTATCCGGCGGGCAGAAACGCCGGGTAGCAATCGCGGGCGTACTGGCAATGAAACCCGATATACTGATTCTGGATGAGCCTACGGCGGGGCTTGACCCGAAAGGCAGGGATGAGATACTTGACCAGATTGCGAAGCTGAAAGAGGAGACGGGAATCACCGTGATTCTGGTTTCACACAGCATGGAGGACGTGGCGAAGTATGTGGAGCGGATTATCGTTATGAGTCGGGGAAGCGTCCTTTATGATGACACGCCGAGGGAGGTTTTTCAGCATTATAAGGAATTGGAACAGGTGGGGCTTGCAGCGCCCCAGGTGACATACATTATGCAGGCGCTGGCAAAACAGGGCATGAAAGTGGACACCGCCGTCACGACGATCCGGGAGGCGGAGCAGTCGATTCTGCAATCGCTCGGGAAATAACAGAACCGAACGAGAGGGAATCGGCGGCAGGCGAAAATTGAGAGACACTTTGGATGTTTTGTAAAAGCTCTGGGATGGAGAAGATATGATTCGAGATATAACATTGGGCCAGTATTATCAGGCGGATTCCGTCATCCATAAACTGGACCCGCGGGTAAAACTGGTAGCGACGATAGGCTTTATCATTTCTCTTTTTGTGGTGGATAGCTGGGTGGGGTATGTGGTAGCAGCCCTGTTTCTGGCATGTATGATTAAATTGTCAAAGGTTCCTTTTGGCTATATGGTCAAGGGAATGAAGGCGATTGTCTTTATTCTGCTGATTACGGTTGTGTTCAACCTGTTTCTGACGCCCGGGGAACCGCTTGTCACGTTTTGGAAGCTGACGATTACGAAGGAAGGGCTGCGGATTGCGGTGATGATGGCAGTCCGGCTTTCTTTCCTGATTGTCGGTTCTTCGCTGATGACGCTGACGACTACGCCGAACAGTCTGACGGACGGCATGGAAAAGCTGATGGGTCCCTTGAAATATGTGAAGGTGCCGGTGCACGAGGTGTCGATGATGATGTCCATTGCCCTGCGGTTTATTCCGATTCTGCTGGAGGAGACGGATAAGATTATGAAAGCGCAGATTGCGAGAGGGGCGGATTTTGAGAGCGGAAATCTGATTAAGAAGGCGAAGGCGATGGTGCCGCTTCTGGTTCCCCTGTTTATTTCAGCGTTCCGCCGTGCCAATGATCTGGCGATGGCGATGGAGGCGAGATGTTACCGGGGTGGAGAGCACAGAACGAAGATGAAGCCCCTGCGTTACCGCGGTGCGGACAGGGCGGCGTATGGCGTGCTGCTCCTGTATTTTGTGGGATGTGTGGCGATACGGGTGTGGCTGTGATATTCGGCGCGCCGTGTGCGGGAAACGGGACTGATCATAGGAGTGAAATACGGGGAAAGAGGACAGACAGCGACTGCGCGTAAAGGCAGACATGTAATGGATGGTCCGGAGATAAGGGAAAATTTGGGAAGATAAGAGAATGGGACGAGTTATGTTAACCGTTGCGTACGACGGGACTGCATACTGCGGCTGGCAGTTACAGCCGGGTAAAGAAACCATAGAGAGCGTTCTTAACAGATGCCTTTTTGAACTTACGGGCGAGACGATAGAGGTGATCGGCGCAAGCCGCACCGATTCCGGCGTACATGCACTCGGTAATATCGCGGTGTTTGACACGGACAGTTCCATTCCGGCGGAGAAGTTTTCATATGCGCTGAACCGGAGACTGCCGGAGGATATTAAGATCCGCGCCTCAAAAGAGGTGGCGGCGGATTTTCATCCCAGACATTGCGAGAGCATAAAAACTTATGAGTATCGGATCTGTAATGCGGAGTTTCCCATTCCGACGAAGCGACTTTATACGCATTTTACTTATGTGCCGTTGGATGTCAGCCTGATGAGCCGGGCGGCGGCATATCTGGTGGGGGAACATGACTTTAAGAGTTTCTGCAGCGTGGACACGCAGGCGCAGACCACGGTGCGGCGGATCGACGATGTGGAAGTATGGGAGGAAGGCGCTGACAGCATAAAGAATGCGGCGGCGGACCCAAACGCGTATACAGGCAATGGAAAAGCGCCGCAGACGGGCAGGGAGATTGTCATCCGTGTGGCGGGCAGAGGTTTCTTATATAATATGGTGAGAATTATTGCGGGGACGCTGATGGAGGTCGGACGGGGGAAAATGCCGCCCGGGCGGGTGAAGGATATTCTCGAGGCATGTGACAGACAGGCGGCAGGACCTACGGCACCGGCGTGCGGGCTGACCCTTGTGGGGTATGAATTCCTGCTGTAACAGGGCAGCCAGACCGTATCTGGCGGTCAAATCAGGCTTGCGTGAATCCGGGTGACAAATGAAGGTATGAGGGAACGCCCGCATAATGAGCGGAACCGGAAATTTCAAGGAAATTTCGGGAAAAACTGGTTGACACACGCGGAAGCGTATAATATAATATTTAACTGTGACGAAATGTTTATAAATGTCTGACCAAAGCCCCGGTGAGACATTTTATATGAATGCGCCTGCACAGGGAATATTGTTGCTGACGGCGCGACGAGCAGGAAAGTTGAATCTTTCCAGCCCGCTTGTACTACAAACTGCCGTGGAGGGATACCGAGTGTGGCCGGACATCTGCATGAGGGTCTTTGGAAGCGGTACAGACAGTTACTATGGAGGTAATATTCATGAAAACTTTTATGGCGAGTCCGGCTACGATCGAGAGAAAATGGTACGTAGTTGATGCGACAGATATGACACTGGGACGCCTGGCATCTGAGATTGCCAAGGTGCTGAGAGGTAAAAACAAGCCGATCTTTACGCCCCATATCGACACGGGAGATTATGTGATCGTTGTCAATGCGGAAAAAGTGAAGGTGACCGGTAAGAAGCTGGAACAGAAGATCTATTACCATCATTCCGATTATGTGGGCGGCATGAAGGAAACCACCTTGAAAGAAATGTTACAGAAGCACCCCGAGAGAGTAGTGGAGCACGCGGTTAAGGGTATGCTTCCCAAGGGACCGCTTGGCAGAGAGATGTACAAGAAGCTTTTTGTATATGTCGGACCCGAGCACAAGCATGCGGCACAGAAACCTGAGGTATTAACATTTTAAGAAAGGGATAAAGAATCATGGCTAAAGCAGATAAATCAGCGAAATATTACGGAACTGGCAGGAGAAAGAAATCTATTGCCAGAGTATATTTAATGCCCGGTAAGGGTGAGATCACCATCAATAAGAGAAATATCGACGATTACTTCGGGCTTGAAACCCTGAAGGTGATTGTTCGCCAGCCGCTGGCTGCAACCGATACGGTAGATAAGTTTGATGTGAAGGTTACCGTAAAGGGTGGCGGTTACACAGGACAGGCAGGTGCGGTGAGACACGGTATCGCAAGAGCGCTGCTTCAGGCGGATCCGGATTACAGACCCACCTTGAAGAAAGCGGGTTATCTGACCAGAGACCCTCGTATGAAGGAGAGAAAGAAATACGGTCTCAAAGCAGCGAGAAGAGCGCCGCAGTTCAGCAAGCGTTAAATTTTATCAAAATGGCTCAAAAAGCCCGGAACAAGGATTTCCGGGCTTTTGCTTATGTCACAGACAAAAATAAACCCCCTGCTATGCAGGGGGAGGGCAGATACTGGGAGCGCTATGCCGCGGAAAAGGAATAGAGATCATAGAAGCAGAATGCTGCCCGGATCACATCCACATGCTGGTAAGGATACCGCCCAAATACCCGGTATCAGAAATTGTAGGATACCTGAAAGGGAAGAGTTCCCTGATGATATTTGAGAAGCATGCGAATCTGAAATATAAGTATGGGAACTGTCATTTCTGGTGTAGAGGGTATTATGTGGATACTGTGGGGAAGAACACAGCTGCGATCAAAACGTATATCCAGAATCAGCTGAAAGAAGATCTAGAATATGACCAGATGTCTTTAGTAGAGTATATCGACCTGTTTACGGGTGAGCCGGTAAAGAAGAACAAGAAATAGGCCACTTGGAGTGGCAGTAGGGAATCAAAGCAAACCAGCAAGCCCCTTATGGGGCTGCGCCGGTAGAAGGAAGCACTGAAAGAGCCCCTGAAAGGGGCAGCTGAGAATGTGGTGCAGTTGGCAGACCATCAGTGCGCCTTCCGGGCGCAAGCAGGTAATAGCCCCTTATAGGGGCAGAGCAGGCTACCGGCTAAGCCGGTAGTCTTGACTTCAATTTGCTCCACACTGTGGAGCGAATTGAGTTAGTCCTATTATCGGCTTTTGATGCGTGTTCAGGATGAACTGGCAAGGACTTTTTATGCAGAAGAATGTGCAAAATCTGCGTGGCGTGTCCGGCAGCTGGAACGGCAGATCAACACCATGTACTACCAGTGCATTTTAGCAAGTCAGGATAAATCGCTGTGTATGAGGGCGAATTGGGGCAAGCCTTGATTGACCATTTTCAGCACTTCCTAATTTGATCTTTTTCGTATCCCTTGCTTTTGCCAGAATATCTGATACAATAATGGGGTAAGTTAATGGGGGATGTTAGTGGGGTAAGTTAATGGGGTAAGTTAATGAGGGATGTTCCACATCTGTCAGGAGGTTATTATGGCACTGCCAATCAATGTATCAGATTTAATTAACCGGCGTGTGATTGAGAGCGCGCGTATTGAATATAAGGGTGACTGGAATCCTGAACCAATTTTACACTCTATTTGTGCTTTCGCAAATGATATTGACAACTGGGGCGGCGGCTACATCATTATTGGAATTGAGGAAGAAAATGGAATGCCGAAGCTCCCGGTCAAAGGTTTAAGCAAAAGTTCCATTGACCGGATCAATAAAGAATTGCTACAAAAATGTAATCTGATTGAGCCGCGCTATATTCCGATTGTAGAGCAGGCTTCTTATGAAGGAAAAGAGATCATTGTTTTATGGATACCGGGCGGAGCTGACCGGCCTTATAAATGTCCTGTCGCTTTCCCAACAGAAAAAGCCGCAAAATCAGAAAAGGTATACTATATCCGCAAAATGTCCAACAGCATCCGGGCAAATCAGCTGGAGGAAAAAGAGCTGTTTATGCTGGCAAATAACCAGCCCTATGATGACCGCCCAAATCCAGCAGCCAGACCAGAGGATTTGAAGTCCAGCCTGATTTCGGAATTCCTTTATGCGGTAAAGAGTGATCTGTATGAACGCTCGCTTACCCAGCCAGTTACAGAAACCGCAGCTTCCATGCGCCTGATTGGTGGGCCTTCGGAATGGAAACGGCCATTGAATGCAGGGTTGATGTTCTTCCATGAGCGCCCGGATGATTTTTTTCCGTATGCCCGGATAGAGGTGGTTGATAAACCCGACCGGCATTGGAATGACAGAAAAGATTTTTGCGGGTCCTCTTGACCGCCAGCTACGGGATGCGCTCAGTTATATTAAAAACTACATCATCAAGGAAAAAGTAATCAAACTTCCCGACCAGGCAGAAGCAGTACGCATTTTTAACCTGCCGTATGCAGCGGTAGAAGAAAGCCTGTCCAATGCTATCTACCACAAGTCATATCAAATCGGGGAACCGATTACGGTTACTGTCACGCCGGACCGGATGGAAATTACCAGCCTGCCGGGACCGGACCGCACAATCAGTAATGATGATTTGATGAACCGACGCCTGATTTCCCGGCGTTATCGGAACCGGAGAATCGGAGATTTTCTAAAAGAGCTGAAACTGGTGGAGGGACGCAATACCGGAATCCCCACAATTCTCCATGCTATGGAAGCAAACGGTTCGGATATGCCATTATTTGAAACTGATGAAGAAAGGACATATTTTACGGTGATTCTGCCCATTCATAAGAATTTTCTTATGCCGGGAACTGCCGCTGCCCCAAAGAAAAAGCAACGCCGCAGTCTGCCGGAGCTGAAAGAGCTTGTGGTGGCCACTTTGACAGAAAACAGAAATCTTTCCACTTCGGAGCTGGCGTCCGAACTTGGTTATACGAAAGTAACGTCCACCCTGTCAAAAGCATTAAAGGAACTGATGGCAGAAGGAATTGTTCAGTATTCAGAGCCGGAGAAAGTACGTTCCAGAAATCAAAAACTGTATCTTGTAAAGGAACACGGAAATGAATGACAAAGAACTGATTGGAAAAGTACATTCGGCTGTCTATCACCAATGCCAGATGCGGGTGTACGCACAGAAAACAGGACTAAAACCCTCCTTCTGCTATTATAAGCAGTGGGGTGTAAAAAAGAAAAACAGCCAGGGGCATAAGCCGGTCATCCCATTGCGGTTCAGTAAAAGCGGGGACTTGGAAATAGAAAAATGGTATGCAACTCATTTTGTAGACAGCAAGAAAGCGGCAGAGTTAAAAGCGCAACAAAATATCGAGAAATCGGATTGACCGAAGGACAGCTCTCATGTAGCTGTCCTTATTTTTTGAGAGGAGGATTCTATCATGGCAACCACACGCATCATGCCGCTGCACATCGGCAAGGGCCGCACCGAAA
>CASWVG010000005.1 GCA_949472775.1 uncultured Lachnospiraceae bacterium | reverse complement strand
TAAGGATCCCCTCCAATATGTATATTCTGGCGACCATGAACACGGCGGACCAGAACGTGTTTACTTTAGATACCGCGTTCCAGAGAAGATGGGTTATGCGACTGATAAAAAACCGGTTTGATCAGTCTGAACACGCAAAGGATATGATAGCAGGCACCGGGATCAACTGGGGTGCTTTCGCCACGGTGATTAACGAAATGGTGCTTGAGACGAACATCGATCTGGCAAGCTCCGAGGACAAGCGGCTGGGTGTATATTTTGCGAAGAAGAAAGAGCTGGCAGCGGACAGATTCTGTGAAAAGGTGCTCAAATATCTGTGGGATGACGCTTTCAAGATGGACAGGACAGCAGTATTCCATGAAAATTGTAAGTCTCTGGAAGATGTTGTCGCAGCCTATGAAAGCGCTGCGGGTGATAAGCTGGAAGCGGTGCTGCGATCCAATGTATATGGTAAAATGCACGCCAGAATGCAGACGGACCATGCGCATGATCGTGCGGATTAAAGGGCGGGGGTGACTTTTTGCGGGAAGCCGATATAAGCAGTAAGTGCAGGATAAATTCCAATTACGGGCGGGAAACCTTTGTCGGGATGAAATGCGAGGACGGCGATATCAGTATCAGCTTTCCGATGGGTTACCATATTTCGGAGGACAATAAGGAACTGCGAAAAGATATCATGCTGCTGTTTCGAACACTTGCGGCAAACACGGAGCGAAAAGATTCAGAACTGGCAGGACCGGAGCACAGGTTTGATGAGGTGGAGTTTCCCCTGCAGTCATATCTGTTTCTCATAAAAGATTTTCTTGCGAGAGGATATTACCGGGAACAGGAAGTTTCCTATAAGACAGCAAAAACAGGTAAGATCAACTGGAGCAGGACAATAAAAAGCCAGAAGCCGTATGTGCAGGATACGGATGTTTTTTATCTTGACTTTGTCACCAGGAAAAACAGCGTAAAGGAAAATGAACTGATCACATGGATACACGAGTATTGTGTGTATGAAAGTTTTGAGCGGATAGGCTGGCTGTTTACCGCGTCAATGCCGAAAAAGCCGCGGATAATCAAGAAAGAAAAGGTGTTCCGGTCTGTACTTAGCGAGAAAATCTGTCATACTTTTAATGATAGAAATAAAATGCTTTTCAGACATATGCTTGCGGTTATCGACTATAAAGGGGACAAAGATTCAGACAAGAACTATCGCTATGGTACGTACCGCTTTGAGTATGTCTGGGAAAAAATGATTGACAAAGTATTCGGCATCCAGGAAAAAGCGAAATATTTCCCAAGAACAGAATGGCATGTAAAGGGAACCGGACATGAGAACCTGCCATTGAGACCGGACACAATTATGGTGTTGGGAAAGGATGTATATATTCTTGATGCAAAATATTATAAATATGGAGTGACCAGAAGCCTGTGCGACCTTCCCGATTCCCAGTCTATCGCCAAGCAGATTATATACGGAGAATACGTGGCTTATGAACCAAAGTTTAAGGAGAAGCATGGAGATGACATGAAAGTATACAATGCGTTTCTGATGCCCTTTGACTCTGCGGAAAATAATGCCGCGGATCATCCGGCAATGATTAAAATAGGCGAGGCTGCCGGCGGCTGGAACGACGGGTCAAAAGCGTACCAGCATATTCAGGGTATTCTTGTGGATGTCAAAACGCTGATGAAGATAAATACGCGGCAGGATAAAAGAGAGATGGAAAAGCTGGCGAAGCTGATTGCAGGCTGATTGTTGGGGTGATTTTATGGCGGATGTTTTGACGAGAGAGCAGCGGCATAAGAACATGAAAAATATCCACGGAAAGGATACAGAGATTGAAGTTAAATTGAGAAAGGCTTTGTGGAAAAAGGGCTACCGATATCGAAAGAATGATAAAAGGCTTCCGGGCAGCCCGGACATTGTATTGACAAAGTATAAGATCGCAATTTTCTGCGACGGTGAATTTTTTCATGGGAAGGATTGGGAGGTATTAAAACCGAGACTGGAGAAAAGCAATAACAGTGAATTCTGGATCAGCAAGATATCCCGTAATAAAGAGCGGGATGATGAAATAAATAAAAGATTACTGTTTGAAGGATGGACAGTTATCCGGTTCTGGGGCAATGAAATAAAAAAACAGGTTGATGAATGTGTGAAAGTTGTGGAGGAAACGATTTTTGACATGACGATGCAGGAGGGCGGTGAAATGTGAGGGATTATAAATTTAAATCCCTGGGGACAGCCATCGCCTGGGCCGGTGCTTGCTGGAAAACTGCCGCCAGACTATTCTGTCTGGCGGCAGAGATTGTCTGTCCGCAGGGAACAGCCAGATGTTCTGTTATAGTGAGAACAGCCGGCCGGCGTATTTTTGTAAAGTCGTCAGCAGAATCATCCCAAGAATCCCGCAGGAAATCACTTCCCCTGCACCGACGGTCAGGCAGTAGAAGCCGAGACACTGCGCCAGGGACATGCCCTCGATCATCAGACCATAGCCGTAAACCAGTATCAGCGGCACGATTACCGTATTTGCGAGAATCGGGCAGACGGGTGCACACCATTTCCATTTCCGCAGGGCATAGGTACCAAGGGCGCCCAGAAGAGTGGCAAGGCTGCCAAAAATAATGTCGGGCAGAGCGCAGCCTGTCAGAATATTGCTTAAAAGACAGCCGATAAACAGTCCCGGAATGGCAGCGGGCGTGAAGTAAGGTAAAACGGTGAGCGCTTCCGAGAAGCGTACCTGGACAGCGTAATTGGCCAGCCCAAAGGCGTTTGCGATAAAGGTCAATACGATGTAGAGTGCGGCAATCATAGCCGCCTGCGCCATGAAGAGCGCATGAGTGTGGGCGGTTTTTACGGAAACCGCCTGTGTGATTTGTGTTTTCATGTAGTTTTCTCCTTTAGTTTTGTTTAACGTCAGGAAGGTCTCGAACTGACGTATATATCTGGAGAATCCCTTCATTTGCAGATTCCCCGGGATTTATTATACAGAAAACCGGGAGGTTGTCAAGAGTCTATACCAGCTCTCCCGCATGATACCGCATAACAATTGACTGAATACGCTCCACAGGGTTTAACAGATCGCTGATGGAAGCATCGTGATTCAGTGTGTCAATAATGTAGGCGATATATTTGCTCATATCACAGTCAATATACCACTCCCGGCTAAGCAGTTCCGGAGTCTGGTAGATCAGATTGGTGGTCAGGACGCGGCATATGGTACCGTCCTCGTAAGCTTTATCAAACCGTTCCAGCCCGGCGGTAAAAAGCCCGAAGGTAGAGAAGACGAAAATCTTCCCGGCTTTGCGCTCTTTTAACGCGGCAGCTACTTCCAGCACACTCTCGCCGGAAGAAATCATGTCGTCGATGATGATCATATCCTTGCCCTCGATGTTGCTGCCGAGGAACTCGTGGGCGATAATCGGATTTCTGCCGTTCACGACACGGGTGTAATCCCGCCTCTTGTAGAACATACCCATATCCAGTCCGAGTACGTTGGCGATATAGATCGCCCTGTTCATACCGCCCTCATCGGGGCTGATAACCATCATATGATCGCTGTCGATCTGCAGATCTCTTATATGACTCAGAAGTCCTTTGATAAACTGATAAGCTGGTTGTACCGTCTCGAAACCATGCAGAGGGATGGCGTTCTGTACGCGGGGATCGTGAGCGTCAAAGGTGATAATGTTGTCCACGCCCATGTTTACCATCTCCTGAAGCGCGAGGGCACAGTCCAGTGACTCCCTTGCGGAGCGTTTGTGCTGCCTGCTTTCATAGAGAAAAGGCATGATTACGGTGATGCGTCTCGCTTTGCCGCCCACCGCTGCAATAATACGTTTCAGATCCTGGTAATGGTCGTCGGGAGACATGTGGTTTTCATGCCCACAGAGAGAGTAGGTGAGGCTGTAGTTTGCCACATCTACCAGAATATAGAGATCCGTGCCTCGCACAGACTCTTTGATTACGCCTTTTCCCTCGCCGGAGCCAAATCTGGGAACATCGGCATTCAGAATATAGGTATCACGCTGATAGCCGGAGAAAGCAAGGGAGTCCTTGTGCTCGCTCTCCCGCTCTGTGCGCCATTTTATCAGATAATAGTCAACTTTCTCGCCGAGTTTACGGCAACCTTTCAAAGGGATCATCCCCAGAGAGCCGACGGGTATGGTCTCCAGATTTCTTTTCTCTTCGCGTCTGTTCATGAAAGCGTCCTTTCTTTTAATGGTTTCGCGTCATTTTGTACATACGAATGTCTTCCCCGGCAAGTCGGCAAACTTCGTAATTGCTTGTGATACGGGAAAAGATGCGGTCGGAATACCGGTCCCGTAATTCAGCCAGAGAAAAATTAGTAGATATCAGGGTAGATTTTTTGCCGAGATGCCTTTCATTCAGTAGAGAAAAAAGTTGCGATGCGGTGAACTGGTTCGTAAGTTCCGTTCCCAGATCGTCGATGATCAGCAGGTCGCACTGATAGAGATCAGCGTAGGTGTTCTGCCGCTCCTCCCTGTTTCTGGCATCAAAAGAGACACTCGACAATAAATTAAACAGGCTTGCCGCGCCGAAGTAGATCACGGAATGCCCTTGATCCATCAACTCTTTCGCGACACAGCCGGAAAGAAATGATTTACCCGTTCCCACTGTACCATAAAAAAAGAGATTGCGGTAGTCTGAATTGAATTTTTCAATAAAACTCTGACAGGTTTCCACGGCATGGCGGAAAAGAGCCAAAGCCTCTCCGGAATAATAATCGTAGGAGAGCTGACTGAAATTATTGCTTTTCAGCAAGTCCTCTATGCCCGACTGCTCGTAGAGAAGAGAGATTTCCGCCTGCCTCAGACAGTGGCATTTTTCGCGTTCGATATAGCCGGTGTCCCTGCAGTCGGGGCAGGAAAAGACCGGTTCCAGATAATCGGCGGGAAGACCTGCGTCCAACAAAAGCTGTTTTTTCTGATTCCTCAGGCGGGTGAGGCTTTTCCGCAGTATTTCGCGGGCAGTCTCATCTCCGGCCAGCAGTTTCTTCCCCTGCTCGACGCTGAGGGAGGCAGTCTCATCCTCCAGTTCCCGGTATCTGGGGAGATGTTCATATATATAGTCGCGCCTGCGCTGCGCTTCCAGACGGCTCTGTCGCTGCTTTTCTTCATATTGCCGAAAAATCCGGTCGTACTGTATATTTGTTAATGACACGGGCGCCCCCTCTTTTCTCTGCTCGAATCGCGCGAAGCGCAACTGGTTAATTCGTCAGAATTTCTTTTTCCAATGCCTGCTGAATGGCATCAAAATCATAGTCGTGCTGTGTAAACTGGTTGAACTTATTGGTGGTCGGCGCAGGGCGGGCCGCTCTGTTCCGGCGGTGGTTTTCATCCAGAGATTTGATGTCACCTTTGTGGTGCACTCCCGCTTTATACCAGCTTGTCAGAATGCTGTCCGCGTATTCAAAGCGGTGGCTGTCTGTGGCCAGGACGGTCCGCTCACATGCCGTGAGAATCACGTCGCTTTCAAACCCGTAAAGTTTGCGCCAACGGTCGATATATGCTACTTCCGTCGCTGTGGGAAGCGTGTTTTTTCCGAGTGCGCGCATAATTTCATAGACCACCTTGTCGTACTTTCCGGCAAGAGCTGCCGCCTGTTTCTGGGTGGTAATGCCCTGTTCCGCCCAGCTTATGGCCACTTTTTCTATGTAGCGCAGATCCCTCTTGCCACGGTCAACACAGTACTGGATCAGGTAATCGGTCAGATCCTCGGAGAATCCTAGCTTATCCATAATGAAGAGAATGGTGCGCATGTCGTTTGCGCTTAAAGGTTTTTTCAGATACTGCTCCGCCACAAAAAGAAGTCTTGCGGTGTCTTCGTCTGCTTTAAAGCTGCGAAGCTGGTCTGCCGTATAATTAGGTTTCTCCACAGAGAACGGCTGGGGCTGCGCCTGCGCCTGCTCGGGAGCCACCGCATTCACGGAAGGATAGGCGACTGCCGAAGCGTTCATATGTACAGGCGCTACGGCTGACACAAAAGGTGCCGTTACGCCCGGATAGGTAGTCATGGTAGGGCAGACAGAAACCGGAGCCGGAGCCTGGGCATTGGAATCCAGCAGATGAATGCCCATGATATTCTTTTGACTATCATAGTCAATAAAAAGGAGATGCTTTCTCTCCCAATATTTAAGGGCACGTGTCACGTCCTTTTCTGTGTAGTTGAATTTGTCAGCGATATCGCCAATGCTGGTGTCGAGTCTGGCACTCACCATGCGGATCAGGTAAAGGTAGATCTTTAGCTGTGCATCGTTTGCGTCCTGCATATACTCGTCAATGAAACGGTTTGAAATGACCGTGGAATCTGTGTAGTTGTTCTGATAGATTGTCAAAAACCCCATTTTATACCCCTGTTTATACCCGTATATTTAAGAAATCTGCGCAGCTTCGTGCATTACAGAGTATACCATCAGTCTTTTGGAAAAGAAATGGGCAATCTGTAACAAACGGATAAGCGTTTATGAATAGCGGACGGGGTATTTTTTTGTGGATATTGTGGACAAACCGGGAAAGCGTCATAAAACCGCATGCTGCCTTCCACAAAAATATCCACAGAAAAAACAGATTGTCTCAGGTTCTTTTCTGTGGATATTGTGAATAATTATTTCTGTAACAGGTTTTCTCCGACTTTTACGATGTCGCCCGCTCCCATAGTTATCAACAAATCATCCTTTGTGCAATTTTCCAGAAGATATTTTTCTATCGCTTCAAAGGTAGGGAAGTAGTGGCAGGAGTGTCCGAGCGACCGTATTTTCTCCTGCAGGGTCTCAGAACTGATGCCCAGTGTATCCTTTTCTCTGGCGGCGTAGATATCTGCCAGGACGATCTCGTCAGCCAGCGTAAGGGCGGATGCAAATTCCTCCAAAAAGGCTTTGGTCCGTGTGTAGGTGTGGGGCTGGAACACGCACCAGAGCCGCCTGTGGGGGTACTGCAGAGCCGCGTTCAGGGTGGCGCGTATCTCTGTGGGGTGGTGGGCGTAATCGTCGATGATGCTGACACCGTTTACCTGTCCCTTATACTCGAAGCGCCTGTCTGTGCCGGTGAAAGCGGTAAGCCCCTCACGGATTACGTCATCCGAAAGACCGAGCAGATCTGCCAGAGCGATGGCAGCGAGGGCGTTCAGAATATTGTGGTCCCCGTGTACCCGGAGGGAAAATCTTCGCTCCCCGCCTTCCTGACCGGACAGGGTAAAAGAAGGAAAACCGGCTTCGTCGTAAACGATCTGCGACGCAGTATAATCTGAACCGGAGGAGAGACCATAGGTAATCACACGGCAGGAGAGCCCCTCTGTAAGTTCTTCGTAGCGCTCGATATCACCATTGATAATGAGGGCGCCGTCCTTTGGACAAAGCTGTGCAAAACGACGGAAGGAGTTTCGGATATCCGAAAGGTCCTTGAAGAAATCCAGATGGTCTTCTTCTATATTAAGAATGATTCCGATTTTCGGGAAGAAACTTAAAAAGCTGTTTGTGTACTCGCAAGCCTCTGTGACGAAGAGCTCGGACGAACCCACTCTGATATTGCCGCCGATCGGCCGGTAGATGCCTCCGATGGACAGGGTAGGATCTGCCTCCGCACTCAGAAGAATCTGGGAAATCATGGAGGTGGTAGTAGTCTTGCCATGAGTGCCGCTTATGGCGATAGGTGTCTCGTAATTTTTCATCATCTGCCCTAAAAGTTCCGCACGGGTCAGCGTGGGAATGTTTAACTTCTGTGCGGCAAGCAGTTCTGGATTATCGCTTTTAATGGCGGCGGTATAGACGACAAGGTCGATATCTTCAGTGAGATTTTCTTCTTTCTGTCCGTAAAAGACCTTAACGCCCCGGTCTTCCAGCATCCGGGTCAGCTCGGAGGGGGCGCGGTCGGAACCCGAGACCAAAAAGTCCTCTGCCACAAGGATTTCTGCGAGACCGCTCATACTGATGCCGCCGATTCCGATAAAATAGATGCGGATCGGTTTGTGAAAATCAATCTGGTACATGGAGTATCTCCCTTTTACAGTTTTTACTAGTATTATACTCATTTCACGAGAAAAAACCAATATAAAGTTAGGAAATTGAAAAATAGGTTAATATGTAAAAAATTAACAAAGACGTTGAAAAAGGAAATAAAATATTGTATATTATTAATATAACAAAAGGACTAAAAACTGAGCATCCTTGTAAATTCTATTCAGTTTTTAGTCAGCTTGTGGTATACTTTACATAGAGATATGTTTTTGTGATGGGAAATAAACAGATTTGAAAAAATAATTAAGAAATAAGAGGTGATAAAGATGGTGAAGAAAGAAATGATTGCCATGCTTTTAGCTGGCGGTCAGGGAAGCAGACTGGGAGTGCTCACGTCAAAGGTGGCCAAGCCTGCGGTATCCTTTGGGAGCAAGTACCGGATCATCGACTTCCCGCTGAGCAACTGTATTAATTCGGGCGTTGATACGGTAGGTGTACTGACGCAGTATCAGCCCCTGAGGCTGAATACACATATCGGTATCGGCATACCCTGGGATCTGGACAGGAACATAGGCGGTGTTACGGTTCTTCCACCCTATGAAAAGAGCGCGAACAGCGAGTGGTATACCGGCACGGCGAATGCGATATATCAGAATATCGACTACATGGAAACCTTTAATCCTGACTATGTGCTGATTCTTTCAGGAGATCATATCTATAAGATGGATTATGAAGTGATGCTCGACTTCCATAAGCAGAACGGTGCGGAGGTGACCATTGCGGTTATGCCGGTGCCGATGGAGGAGGCGAAGCGCTTCGGTATCATGATTACCGATGAAAACCGCAGGATTACTGATTTTGAGGAGAAACCTGCGAATCCGCGCAGCAATCTGGCGTCCATGGGTATTTATATCTTTAACTGGAAGACGTTGAAGGAGGCGCTTCTCGCCAACTCGGAACAGCCGGGATTAGACTTCGGTAAACATCTGATCCCCTACTGCCATAAGAAAGGCGCACCACTTTACGCCTATGAGTTCAACGGATATTGGAAGGATGTGGGAACGCTTCACTCTTTCTGGGAAGCCAATATGGAGCTGATAGACATCGTGCCCGAGTTTAACCTCTACGAGGAATACTGGAAGATCTACACGAAGAGCGAGATCCTGCCGCCGCAGTATCTGTCTTCAGACAGCGTGGTGGAGAGGAGTATTATCGGTGAAGGCTGTGAAATCTTTGGACAGGTCTACAATTCCGTAATCGGTTGTGGCGTTACTGTCGGGGCAGGCACCGTGATCCGGGACTCCATCGTTATGAACCAGACTCAGATCGGTGAGAACTGTGAACTTTACAAGGCAGTTATTGCGGAGAACGTAGAGATTCAGGACAATGTGAAACTGGGCGTCGGCGATCCCGTTCCCAATGAGACAGACCCGAACATCTACGACCATGAACTGGTGACGGTAGGCGAGAAGAGCGTGATCCCGAAAGGGGTAAGTGTAGGGAAAAATTCGGTGGTATTTGGTGTGACCACGCATGATGACTATCCGGACGCATATCTTCCCAGTGGTAAAACTTTGATTAAGGCAGGTGATAAATCGTGAGAGCAATCGGAATTATCTTAGCAGGTGGTAATAATCACAGGATCAGGCAGTTGACCCAGAAGCGTGCGGTCTGTGCGATGCCTATAGCGGGAAGCTACAGAAGTATCGACTTTGCGCTCAGTAATATGTCCAATTCCCACATCAATAAGGTGGCTGTGCTTACGCAGTATAACGCGGGCAGCCTGAACGAACATTTGAGTTCGTCCAAGTGGTGGGATTTCGGACGCAAGCAGGGCGGCCTGTTTGTGGAGACACCTGCGGTGACAGCGGAGAGCAATGCCTGGTACCGGGGCACGGCGGATGCGATTGCGCAGAATCTGTCTTTCTTGAAGAACAGCCACGAGCCTTATGTGGTGATTGTTTCCGGCGACTGCGTCTATAAGATGGATTACAATAAGCTTCTTGAGTATCATATAGAAAAGAAAGCTGACATTACCGTAGTCTGCAAGGATCTGTCTCCGGATGCGAACGTGGAGCGCTATGGAACGCTGAAGATGAACGAGGACAGCCGGATTGAGGAATTTGAGGAGAAGCCGGTGGTGGCGAAGTCCAACACCATTTCCTGCGGTATCTATGTAGTCAGAAGAAGGATGCTGATCGAGATGATCGAGAAGTGCAGGGAAGAGGACCGGTATGATTTCGTAAAAGATATTCTGATCCGCTACAAGAACCAGAAGAGAATTTTTGGCTACAAACTGAAGGACTACTGGAGCAATATTGCCACGGTTGAGGATTATTTCAGAACGAATATGGATTTTCTGAAACCGGAAATCAGAGACTACTTTTTCAAGCAATACCCGGATGTTTATTCCAAGGTAGGTGATCTGCCGCCCGCAAAATATAATGTGGGTGCCAGGATTAAAAACAGCCTGATATCCAGCGGCTGTATTGTAAACGGTACGGTTGAGGATTCCGTAATCTTTAAGGAAACCTACATTGGAAGTAACTGTTACATTAAGAATTCCATCATATTGAATGATGTCTATATCGGTGATAATACACATATTGAGAACTGTATTGTTGAGAGCAGGGGAACGATCCGTGCAAATTCCTACCATAAGGGAGAGGAAGGGATAGAGATTGTGGTGGAACATAACGACAGATATTCTCTTTGACCAAATGACAGATTTATGTTATGATAGGTTGGATATGTGTTAAAAGGGATGAGGGGTGATTGCTAAGAAGGTGTAAGTTGTCTGTAACATGGGCATAAATTTAGGCAGATGTTATTAATAACTATTCAGCATAGGTCGAAGCATTTACTGCTGAGACCGTAAGAACATGATACAAATGTGCAGAATTTCATCGTCGAAGATAGTTCTAAGCGCCGATGGCGCCTGGTTGGAACGGATCGAAGCGGAGCGAAAAATTTTTGAATGAAATTTGCACTGTAACTGTGAAGGTACTGAACAGTTATGTATATTACAAGCTACGTGGCTTGATGAGTATGACTTGTGTAGAAAGCTTGTGAAAACCGGTAGATTCCGAACCGGTATCATATGATAAGGAGGCTGAGCTTCATGAGAATTACTGATGTCCGCGTGCGTAAAATGACTCAAGACAGCAAGATGAAGGCAATCGTCTCGATCACGATTGACGATGAATTCGTGGTTCATGACATTAAAGTAATTGAAGGCGAAAAAGGTCTGTTCATAGCTATGCCGAGTAAGAAGGCGTCGGATGGGGAGTACCGCGATATTGCGCATCCGATTAATTCCGAGACCCGGGACAGAATCCAGAGAATTATTCTGGAAAGCTATGAGAAAGCGCTTTTAGAACCGAATAGTGAGTAAAACGTATGATGAGATTGGAAAGGGACGCGAGAGCGTCCTTTTCTTGTGCAGGAGTCCTCTAAATTACAATAGACTTTGCACTTTTGTTATGATATACTGACTCTGACCATATAACCCAAGCAAAAAGCAACCATTCACATTGGCAGGTTCGGCTGCTTTTTTTGATGTCTGAAATTAAAGAATCGAGGCTGATATGTATATTATTGTAGGATTGGGAAATCCGGAGAAAAAATAT
The DNA here is from genome assembly GCA_949472775.1 of uncultured Lachnospiraceae bacterium. Lineage (GTDB taxonomy): Bacteria > Bacillota > Clostridia > Lachnospirales > Lachnospiraceae > UBA3282. The sequence continues at coordinate 94,874 of CASWVG010000005.1, read as the reverse complement.
GTGAATACAAGACACAACATTGGCTTTGACGTGATTGATGCGATCGCAGAGAAGAACGATATTGTGTTGGGTGAAAAAAAGCACAAGGCGTTGATTGGCAAGGGAATCGTTGCGGGGCAGAAAGCGGTTCTCGTAAAGCCGCTCACTTACATGAATTTGAGTGGTGAGAGCGTCCGAAGCGTCATAGACTTTTATAAGGTGGACGAGAAGAGCGAACTGGTTGTGATTTCGGACGACGTGAGTCTTGACATGGGACAGATCCGCATCCGCAAGCGGGGCAGCGACGGGGGACACAATGGTCTGAAAAATATCATTATGCATCTGGGGCACGACGAGTTTATTCGTGTGCGGATGGGCGTGGGGGAAAAACCGCCCCGGATGGATCTGGCGGATTATGTGCTGGGGCATTTCTCAACGGAGGAGCGGGAAGTGATGAACGAGGGTGCGAGAACCGCCACATTCGCTATAGAGACGATGATTGCGGAGGGACCGGATGCGGCTATGAACAAATATAATGCGCGGAAACGGCAGGAGAAGAAGGAATAAGAAAGCGCGCGACCGGGTGGACAAAGAAGAGGGGGACCGGGCGGTATCCGCTATAAAGATGGGAAGATACTGGCAGCGCAAAAGAACACAGTTGAGGAAGATGAGAAGTATCAGTTATAAAGGTAGAAAGAGGTTTGCATGAGAGCATTATTGGCCCCGCTTTCGGAGCTGGGGGAATATGAAGAGATACGGGAGCTGCTTGCGAGAGGGAAGGCATCCGCCGCTTTAAGCGGCTGTGCAGACTCCCAGAAACTGCATATGATTTATGGTCTGGGCGAGGGATTTCGCCGGAAGCTGATTATCACTTTTAACGATCTGCGTGCCAAGGAACTGTATGAAGATTATCAATTTTATGACAGGAATGTCATGTTGTATCCGGCAAAAGATCTGATTTTCTTTCAGGCGGACATTCACGGCAATCAGCTTACCAAGGAGCGGATCAAGGTTTTCCGGAGAATGGCGGAGGGCGTGCCGCTGACCGTGATTACCACTTTTGACGCGCTGATGGCGCCACAGGTGTCCTTGGAGGACTGGCGTAAGCATGTCATTTCCATAGACAGGCAGTCGTCCTTGGAGGAGCATAAGCTGGCCGACGTTCTGGCAGGGCTTGGTTACGAGAGATGCGATCAGGTGGAGGAGCCGGGGCAGTTCAGCATCCGGGGCGGCATTGTAGATATTTTTGATTTGACGGAGGAAAATCCTTACAGGATCGAACTGTGGGGGGATGAGGTGGAGTCGATCCGCAGCTTTGACGTTCTGAGCCAGCGCTCCATTGAGAAGCTGGAGGCTGTGTCCATCTATCCGGCAACGGAACTTATTTTGTCGAAGGAGGAGCTTTCGGCAGGGCTTAACAAAATCCAGAAAGAGGCGAAAAAGCAGGCGGAAGCGCTCAGAAAGCAGATGAAGACTGAGGAGGCGCACCGGATCGAGGTGCAGAACCGGGAACTGTCGGAGAAGCTTACAGAGCTTGGTATTTCTTATAACGCGATCAATCTGGACAGCTATGTGCGCTACTTTTACCCGGAACTATCATCCTTTGCGGATTGTTTTGCGGGGGATGGGGCTTGTGTTTTTCTGGATGAACCGCTGCGGATCAGAGAGCATGTGGACGCGGTGGAACTGGAATTTCGTGAGAGCATGGCGCACCGCGCGGAGAAGGGGTATATCCTGCCAGGGCAGATGGACATCCTGTTTCCGGCGGCAGCGGTGGCGGCAGGACTGGAAAACCGTCGTGTCGTGAGCCTGTCCTCCATGGAGGGGAAAAACCCGCTAGTCAAGACAGAGCACAAATTTGCGGTGCAGGCGAGAAGCCTTCCCTCCTACAATAACAGTTTTGAGTCGCTTGTGAAGGACTTAAAAAATTATAAGAAAAAGGGCTACCGCATTCTGCTGCTTTCCGGCTCAAGAACCCGGGCCAGGAGGCTGGCGGAGGATCTGCGGGATCAGGAACTGAACGCTTTTTACACGGAAGACCCCATGCGTGAGGTGCAGCCGGGGGAAGTGATGACGGCTTACGGAAGGGTCCGCAAAGGATTTGAATATCCGCTTCTGCAGTTTATGGTCATTGCGGAGAGCGATATTTTTGGCGCGCAGAAAAAGAAGAAGAGAAAGAAAAAAGTTTATGAAGGTCAGAAGATCAACGACTTTAATGACCTCAAAGTAGGCGATTATGTGGTGCATGAGAGCCACGGCCTGGGGATTTATCAGGGCATTGAGAAGGTGGAGGTCGAGCATGTGGTGAAGGACTACATGAAGATCTCCTACCGGGACGGCGGCGTTCTCTATGTGCTGGCGACAGGGCTTGACGTGATCCAGAAATACGCTTCGGCGGACGGCGGTACGAAACCGAAACTGAATAAGCTGGGGACGCAGGAATGGACCAGAACCAAATCCAAGGTGCGCACGGCGGTGGAGGAGATTGCCGGGGATCTGGTGGAGCTTTACGCCGCCAGACAGAATGGAAAGGGCTACTGTTACGGGACAGATACAGTCTGGCAGAGGGAGTTTGAGGAGATGTTTCCCTTCGAGGAGACGGAGGATCAGGTGCTTGCTATCGCTGCCACCAAGGAGGACATGGAGAGCGAGAAGATCATGGACCGCCTGATCTGCGGCGACGTGGGTTACGGAAAGACGGAGATCGCCATCCGCGCGGCGTTTAAGGCGGTGCAGGAAAACAAACAGGTGGTTTATCTCGTGCCGACGACCATTCTTGCACAGCAGCATTACCATACCTTTGTGCAGAGAATGAAGGATTTTCCCGTGCGCATTGACCTGCTTTCCCGGTTTCGCACGGCTGCGGAGCAGAAAAAGACGATCACGGACTTGAAGAAGGGCATGGTGGACATTGTGATCGGTACCCACCGCGTATTGTCAGCGGATGTGGAATATAAAGATCTGGGGCTTCTGATCATTGACGAGGAACAGCGTTTTGGTGTAGCTCACAAGGAAAAAATCAAGAAATTGAAGGAGAACGTGGATGTGCTGACGTTGACGGCGACGCCTATCCCGAGAACGCTCCACATGAGCCTGGTGGGCATCCGGGACATGAGTGTGCTCGAGGAGGCGCCCGAGGACAGACTGCCGATCCAGACCTTTGTCTGTGAGTACAACGAGGAGATGGTCAGGGAGGCGATTGTCCGGGAGCTTGCCAGAGCGGGACAGGTTTATTACGTCTACAACAGAGTCAACAATATTGCGGATGTGGCGGCGGCAATCAGCGATCTCGTGCCGGAGGCGAATGTGGCGTTTGCCCACGGGCAGATGAAAGAAGCGGAACTGGAGCGGATCATGTTTGATTTTGTGAACGGGGATATCGATGTGCTGGTGTCGACCACTATCATTGAGACGGGGTTAGATATTTCTAACGTAAATACCATGATTATCCACGATTCCGACCAGATGGGGCTGTCGCAGCTCTACCAGCTTCGGGGGCGTGTGGGGCGCTCCAACCGGACGGCATACGCCTTTCTTATGTATAAGCGGGATAAGGTGCTTAAGGAGGTGGCGGAGAAGCGGCTTGAGGCAATCCGGGAATTTACGGAGCTGGGAAGCGGTTTTAAGATTGCCATGCGCGATCTGGAAATCCGCGGCGCGGGCAGCCTGCTCGGAAAAAGCCAGCACGGTCATATGCAGGCGGTGGGGTATGACCTCTATTGTAAAATGCTAAGCGAGGCGGTTAAGACGAAGAAAGGAATTTCCGTGATCGAGGATTTCAATACCCTTGTTGATCTGGATGTAGACGCTTACATTCCGCCGCAATACATTGTGAACGAAGTGCAGAAGCTGGATATCTATAAGCGGATTGCAGGCATTGAGAACGAACACGAATGTGACGATATGCGGGAGGAACTGCTTGACCGGTTTGGTCAAATTCCGAAATCGGTGGATAATCTACTGCGGATTGCGCTGATCCGCTCCCACGCCCACAGACTTTATATGCCGGAGGTGAAGGGGAAGAACGAGCGGATCAGTTTCACGCTTCGCCCCGACGCACCGATCCGGGTGGAAAATATTCCGCTTCTCATAAGCGATTATGGCGGACGGCTTCGTTTTGATCCGAAGGGTGATCCCACCTTTTATCTCCATTACAGGAAGTGCGGGGTGATTGAGAAAGATGAGGAGACGCTGCTTATGCTGACAGGGGAGGCACTTGCGAAAATGGAGGAACTGCTGGTGTAATGATATCGTGTTGATGTGGTAAAGGGACAGCTTATATTGCATGAGATTTGTGAAAATGGGACAGAGAAATCTGTCCCATTTGTAAGTTACGTATCATGTACAATTAAGAAATTTTCCTGGAATAAAAGTGAACCTCGCGCAATTACGCGACGAATATAAGGTGAACAGGCAGGGGAGGTGAGGCGGTGAACGCAGGTGAAATAGAAAAATGTATAGATGGTTTCGGCAAGGACGTATATAGATTCTGCCTGAAGCTCTGTATGGACAAATCAGACGCCGAAGACTTGTACCAGCAGACGTTTCTGAAAGCGCTGGAGACGGAGTGGACCCTGGACTGGGAGAAAAATCCGAGAGCGCTGTTCTTTTCTAACGCCTATCATATCTGGAAAAGCGACAGAAGAAAAAGTGCCCGCCGAAATAGGATCGCGCCCTGCAGTAATATTGATGAGGAGATGGAGTCAGTAGTGCAATCTGAGGGGGATGTGGAAGAAGGGTATCTTCAAAAAGAGCTGGCCGTGCAGGTACGCCGGATCATACAGACGCTTCCGGAAAAATTTCAAGTGCCCCTGTTTTTATTTTACCTTTCCGAGTGTTCTGTGGAGCAGATAGCGGCTATCATAAAGAAGCCGCCCGGCACTGTGAAAAGCCGGTTGTTTAAGGGAAGAAGCTTAATGAAACAAAGATTGGAGGAAGCAGGTTATGGGAGATAATCGTTCTGATGTGGAAATAGAAAAACTGATCCAGGCTTCTTTGAAAATGACGGATGTGCCGTCCCCGGAACTGAATCGGAAACTCAAAGCAGCTCTGTATCAGCAGGAAGCTGTGCTTCAGAAACAGCCTGTCGTGCATAAATTATCACTCTGGTATCTGCCGATGGTGTTCAATCTGATCCTGTTTTCTCTGCTGGCAGTTCTGGCGCTGATTGTGATCGAAAATATTTATTTATCTTATTTCGCCGCCGGCGCGTGCTTCTATATTGGTCTGTTGGGAATTCTGCTTACCGTAGTAGGCTTAAAAAGAGCAGACATAAAAGAGGAAATTACGATCCGCGTTGAGAAGAGAGGTGTACTGGCATGAACTATGTAAAAAAGAATAAATTTGTGCTTTATATTGGTATTCCGGTTATTACAATGCTGGTTTTTTTGCGGTTTGGTTTGTATTTTATAAAAAGTGATGGCTTTAACGGTCTTTCCATGTTGTATCCGGCAATGATTCTATGTTTTATTTTCTTTGCACTGTGCACTTGCGCTTTTTTTGCGGCGTGGGTATATCTGGATTGTAAAAGGCGGGGCGACGATCCGGTAATATGGGCGTTTGTAGTTTTTGCGGTCTCGCCTTTTATCGGACTGCTGATTTACTTTTTGCGACGATCGGAAGTGAAAATGGTATGTCCGGCTTGCGGGCACCGGATTTCAGTAACCGCAAACTATTGTGAAGAATGTGGAACAAAGAACGAGAAGGAGGATAATCATATGATGGTAAAACAGGGAACGCATCACTTAACATTCATCTTTGCCGGTATTGTGAGTATGGTGCTTATGCTCGCATGCCTTACGGGATTTATCGTCAGCGCGGTTTGCGGAAATGGTATCAACACAAATGTTGCTTCCAGTGACCGGGTATGGAATATGGGTGTGATTTTGGATTACAGCACCTATCGGAATGGGGTCTGGAAGCTGCATGTTAAAAGCGCCAGCGACGGATTTGTGAAAGAAAGGGATATGACGATCACGGACGCCGACATCCAGACACTTCATGCGGATATTTCCTGCGGCACGGTGCCGGAGGGAGCAACGCTTGTCCTGTGGCTGGTGCAGGAGGATGTGGTAAAGTCCGTTGACGTGACAGATCTTTCCGAGCCGCTGGCATATCCCTTAAATGAATTTGAGAACGGGAAAGTGCATGTCAGGCTGCAGATCAACGGTGTGGAGGATGCGGTTTCAGAAATTTATATTGAGTAGTTTGAAAAAGTGTCCGGATACGGTTGCTGCGTGATATTATAATATCAGAAAATGATAGTATTTGGGATTGCTTTTGGCTATCTGTGCGAGTATTATGTTGGAAAAGAGGACGGTGAACGACGGCATTCCCTAAAAAAGATAACACAGATAGAGGAGGAAATTACTATGGCAGGCAGACCGAACTGGCTTAACCAAGCAATTTTTTATGAAATTTATCCGCAGTCTTATAACGACACCAACGCTGACGGTATCGGGGATATGCAGGGCATCATTGAAAAGCTGGATTATATTAAGGAGCTTGGCTGTAACGCGCTCTGGCTCAACCCCTGTTTTCTGTCGCCCTTCTACGACGCGGGTTATGACGTGGAGGACTACTTCACCGTGGCGCCCCGATACGGAACCAACGAGGATCTGGTACGGCTTTTTAAGGAGGCGCATAAGAGGGAGATGCATGTGCTTCTGGATCTGGTGCCGGGACATACTTCAGTGAATCATAAATGGTTTCACGAGTCCATGAAAGCAGAGAGGAACGAGTTCACAGACCGCTATGTGTGGACGGACAGTACGTGGGAGGAACCGGACGGCATGAACGCCCTCAAAGGTATTTCCGAGCGCGTAGGCGCGTGCGGGGTGAATTTCTTTTCCCATCAGCCGGCGCTCAATTACGGTTATTATAAGCCGGATCCCGAGAAAAAATGGCAGCAGGCGATGGACGCGCCAGGACCATTGGCGACGAGGGAGGCGATGAAAGACATAATGCGGTTCTGGCTTTCGGCCGGTTGCGACGGGTTCCGCGTGGATATGGCACATTCCCTTGTGAAAAACGATGAGGAAGGAAAGGGCACGATCAAACTGTGGCAGGACATCCGGGCGTTTCTTGACAGAGAGTTTCCTGCGTCGGTGCTGGTTTCCGAGTGGGGAGAGCCGGATAAGTCCCTGGCGGGCGGCTTCCACATGGATTTTCTGCTGCATTTTGGTCCTTCCCATTACAATGACTTGTTCCGCTGCGAAGAACCCTGGTTTTCCAGAAGGGGAAAAGGGGACGTCCACGCTTTCTGGGAGAAATATCAGGAGAATTATGCAAAGTCCTGCGGCGGACTGATCTGCATTCCTTCGGGCAATCACGACATGGAAAGACTGGCAAGACGGCTTGATAAGGAGGAGATGAAACTGGCTTTTGCCTTTCTTCTGACCATGCCGGGTGCACCTTTTATCTATTATGGCGACGAGATCGGTATGCGGTATGTGGAGGGGCTGGCTTCCGTGGAAGGCGGTTATGAGCGGACCGGATCCCGTTCTCCCATGCAGTGGGATGACTCCCTGAATGCGGGCTTTTCGTCGGCTAAGCCGGAAATGCTTTATGTGGCGCAGGACAGCGCGCCGGACCGGCCTACGGTTGCGGCGCAGATGGGGGATGCGAATTCCCTCTACAGTGAGGTCAAGCGGCTGATTGCGTTTAGGCAGTCCCATGCGGCGCTGCGAAACGACGGGGATATCGAGTTTATACAGACCGATAATTACCCGCTTATGTTTGTAAGAAAGGGCGGGGACGAAAAGCTGTTGGTGGTCATTAACCCTTCCGACAGAAAGCAGCCTATAAGCGGCGGCGTAACCCCTGGGGAAGCGCTCTACACAATAGGAGGAAAGATCGAAGGCGCGGCGGGAGGCTTTGCGGCGGCGCCCTGTTCCGCGGGGATATATCGGCTGTGATGTTTCTTTTAATGGATTTGTTGTCTGCTCTGTGGTATAATGTGCTCGGAGATGAGACAAGCCCGCTAGCGAGGAAAACCATAGGTTTTGTGAGCTCGCGCTGCGGATATGATAGAATGTCTGCAGCATTTAAAGGAGACAAATAATAGATGGAACCCATATGGGAATTTTTTGAAAACATGAATGAACTGGTCTACGTCGCGGACGCGGACACCTATGAATTTATTTATATGAATAAGAAAGCGCTTTCGATCTGCGGACTCGCCTCTCTGGAACAGACCAGAGGGAAGAAGTGTTACGAGGTGCTGCAGAATGCCTCCGCGCCGTGCGAGATCTGTAATAACAGAGAACTTGTTCCGGGGCAGTTTAAAGAGTGGCGCTATTACAATCCTGTCTACAACAGGCATACAATGGTGAAGGACACCTTGATAGAGTTGGACGGCAGAAGGCTGCGTGTCGAGATTGCCGTTGACATCAGCGCGGATACCAAACAGAATGAGATCATCCGCGATTATCAGAATAAGGAGGCGCTGATCAACGAGGCGCTGCGGACTGCCATGCTGGCATCTGATCCGGAAACTTCCTTAAAGATTGTGATTGAGTATCTGGGCAAGGCGCTTGGCGGCGAACGGGTATATATTTTTGAGAAAAATGCACAGGGCGGCGACGACAACACTTACGAGTGGGTGGTGAGCGGCGTGAGCCCACAGAAAGATAATCTGCAAAATGTGCCGCCGGAAGTCTGCGAGGGATGGTATCGCCTCTTCGCAGAGGACAAGTGCGTGGTGATTGATGATACCGAGGAGGTCAGGACAAAGAACCCGATCCAATATGAGATGTTGAAACAGCAGGATATCTCTTCGATTACGGTAGTGCCGCTGTATGAGGACGGAAGGATAATCGGGTTTTACGGGGTGGATAATCCGCCGGCAGAGTCTCTCCATTATATTTCCAATATGCTGCAGATCATGGGGCATTTTATTGAATCCCTGCTGAAAATGCGCAATCTCGTCAGAAATCTGGAGAGAATGTCCTATCTGGATCAGCTCACCCAGATCGGAAACCGTTATGCCATGGTAAAATATACGGAAGGCATGCGCCCCGGGGAGAGCGTGGGAATTGTCTACGGAGATATCACAGGACTGAAGCGTGTGAATGACGTGGAGGGGCATGAGGCGGGAGATCAGCTGATTCTTGCCGCCAGTGCCTGTATGAAGGAGGCGTTCGGGGACGCCTACGAGTTGTTCCGCATCGGAGGAGATGAACTGCTGGCGATCTGTGCGGGTATCGGAGAGACGGAATTCAGGGAGAGGGTCGCGCGCTTAAGAAAAATTATGGCGGAGTCATCCGTCAATATGGCGGTGGGCGCTGACTGGGAGAATAACAGTGAAGCCGGAGTCAGCGTCGTGCTCGCTACGGCGGAGACGCAGATGTACAAGGACAAGGCGGCATATTATCAGCGGACCGGGATTGACAGGAGAAGATAAATATAATTTTTACGGATGCAGGATGTACAGGGGTGGTAAAGATGGGGCAGATGAATCATATATATACCGTAACCTTAAACCCGTCTCTGGATTATACCGTGTCGGTAGACAATTTCAGACTGGGCTATACCAACCGGACGGAATCAGAAACCCTGACTGTGGGTGGTAAGGGCATCAATGTCTCTACAGTGTTAAAGAATCTGGGGCTGGAAAGCACCGCGCTTGGCTTTGTGGCCGGATTTACCGGGCAGGAGGCGGCAAGGCAGCTTGCAGAGCGCGGCATAGGGAACGGTCTGATCACTCTGGAGGAGGGACTTACCAGAATCAATGTGAAACTGCAGTCGGTGGAGGGCACGGAGATCAACGGGCAGGGACCTGACATTTCCGGGGAGAAATTTGCACTGTTGGAAGAGCGGCTTTCGGAGCTTGCAGCGGGCGATGTGCTGTTTTTGTCCGGGAGTATTCCGGCATCATTGCCGCAGGACACTTACCTGCGCATGATGGAAGGACTGTCTGCGGACGTTCTGACTGTGGTGGATGTTTCAGGGAAAGGGCTTGTGAAAGCGCTGCCCCAGCATCCTTTTTTGGTCAAACCAAACCAGCATGAGCTTGGCGAGCTATTCGGCGTGACGCTTGCGGACAGGGCTTCCGTCATTCCCTATGCAAGGAAGATGCAGGAAGTGGGGGCGCGCAATGTGCTTGTGTCCATGGCGGGACAGGGCGCGGTGTTACTTGCGGAGGATGGCAGCGTATTCGAGTCCCCTGTGCCTGCGGGCATTCTGATAAACGGTGTTGGCGCGGGAGATTCCATGGTGGCAGGATTCATGGCCGGATGGTTGGAAAAGCAGGACTACGAGCACGCCTTTTATATGAGTATGGCTGCCGGGAGTGCAACCGCCTTCTCGGAAGGACTGGCTGATGGCGGGGAGATCCGGGAACTGTACCGGAGGATGCGAGGCACATGAAAAGTGAATAAAGCATGGTAAACGGCGGTAAGCTTGTCTATACGGACTTGAATATACCGCTGTTTTTATTTTACAGGTGGACGGTTGTTACATGGGAGCCGCCGTTCATGACAGGAAAAGAAACGCAGTTGCATTTCGTGCCGATATATCATATCAGCAGGAAATCAAGCGTGACCGGAGGGAGCATTTGATTTCATCTGATATGATAACGAAAAAATCAGAGAGCGCGCAGTGCGACAGACGCGAAGCGACTGGATTTTTGCGTTTGGAAAGCAGGAAATCAAGCGCGGCCGGAGGGAGCATTTGACGGGAGGTACAGCATGTTATGGATCGCGGTATGCGACGACGAGGTCATGGAGTGCAGTAGGACAGCAACAAAAATCAGAGGGATTCTGGATGAGATGAAAGTGCCCTGCACGATACGGCAGTTTTACAGAGGGCGGGAACTGTTGCAGTCGTCGGAAACCTTTGACATTATTTTTATGGATATAATCATGGACGATCTGGACGGAATGAGAACGGCTCAGCTCGTAAGAAAAAAAGCCTTTGACAAGCTGCTGGTCTTTATTTCCGCAAGCCGGGACTATGTGTTTGACGCTTATGATGTGGAGGCGTTTCAGTATCTGTTAAAACCGGTTGAGGATAAAAAACTGAAAAGAGTACTGCAAAGAGCCGTCCGCAAAACAGAGGAGCGGTCGCAGGCATTTATCATTGCAAGCAGGGACAGGCAGAAGAAAAAACTGTTTCTGGATGATATTTATTATTTTGAAATTAGGGGGCGCATGATTGACGCACACGGAACAGGAGGCATTTTCAGCTATTACGAGCAGATCGGGCTTCTGGAAAGAGAACTGCAGGGGAAGGGGTTTGTCCGCTGTCACAAAAGTTATCTTGTCAATTTGAAGTATGTGGACGTGTACAACAGGCAGGAACTTGTGCTCGACAACGGAGAGCGGATTGCCATTGCCAAGAGGCGGTATGAGGCGTTTTGCGGGGAAATCCTTAAATATATGCGTGGGATGGTGTGAGTAGTGCGAAAACCAGCATTCTCTCAGACCGGCCAGCCTGTCTTATGATTGAGATTTCGCGAAGCAAAATCATGGAGAGTAAAAAGATGATACGGTTTAGTAATATGATAGAAAAGGGAATAAGAGCGGCATCTATGCTGGTGACTGTGATTACACTGATATGGCTGACGGATTTCTTTTCAGACTCCCTTATTTCCTGTCTGCTGTTAGTCTGGAAACACACAGTAGGGCGCGTGGACGTTCCTGTTTTGGGGGCTGCCGGAGATATAGAAATCGGAGCGATCGGGTGGGGCGGCTTCTGCATAGCTATTATGGCGGTATGCGGGATGAAAAAACGGCTTGGGACCGTATTTCGTGGAAAGCCGGGGAAATGGTATGTGATGCTGACCCTTCCGCTGCTTGCAGTGGCAATTGTCACTTATGCGGCAAACTGGGGCGCGGGTTACGGTATTCTTTACAGAAGTGACGGCAATTTGGGGCTGTACTATGACCAGATTTTCAGCTATGTCGGATGGAGTGTGCTGTCGGGCTTATCTCTGTTTGCGGCGGGGGTATATATATTCGGTATGGACCGGATTTATGTGGAGCAGAAAAAGGCGGAACAGTATCGGGTACAGGCGGCGGTCTATCGGACACTGGAGGAGCAGTATACGCAGGAAAGGCGGCTGCGGCATGACCTGAAAAACCATGTGCTTGCGCTTCGCGGTCTGTGGGAGGAGCAGGCATGGGAAAGGCTGGGGGATTATCTGGGTAGGATGGAAGACAGCGCACAGCTTGGAGGAAATGAGGAGGCTACAGGAAACAGGGCGGTGGATGCGCTTTTGTGTCAGAAACGGAAAATGGCGGAGGATAAAAGTATTACATGGGAATGCGATGTGCGGATACCGAAGCGGTGTCATATCAACGAGTTTGACTTGTGCATTCTTTTCGGAAATATACTGGACAATGCGGTGGAGGCATGCGAGAGATTACAGCGAAAAGAACAGGAATCGGGAATGCAGCCTTTTATCCGGGTACAGGCGGGTGCTGTCAAGGGGTGTTTTCTGCTGGAAGTAAAAAACAGTATGAACGAAGCTTATAAGCAAAAGGGTAAAAATACCGAAACGGAAAGCCGGCAGGGGCATGGAATCGGTCTGCTGAATGTTGGCGATGTGGTGCGGGAGTACAACGGCGTTATGAAGACGGAGATACACAACGGTGTGTATGATATTTCCGTGCTCCTGCCGTTTGCAGATCCCGCATATGACACGGAACGGGTTGTTTGAAACAGAGTCCTAAGAGATGCGGATTTCCTTGTCGAAACATGATGCAGACAGATATCTTGGAAAAGGAGGAGCTGACTATGCAAACAAAGACAATGGAAGGTTTGATTGGGGCACGGACGAACATGGAGATGCTCAATACACCGTTTCGGGTTTTTAAGGAGGCGAGACGCAAGGGAGATACCGCAATGATGGAGCGGGCGATGGGATACATGAGCGAATTCCACGAAGACGCCTACGAGTACAAGGAAGTAGCCGACGAAGGGATGAAGGAAGATGTGGAGGAAACCCGGAAGATCGCAGAGGAACAGCGCGAGGAGATGATCCAGAACCGCAAGGAAGAACGCGAGGAACAACAGAAGAAACTGGAGGAGGAAAGAAAGGAGAATAAGGGAGATAAAATTGTGGACACCGTGGAGATCAGCGAGGACGGCAAGGTTCTGCTGAAAGAGAACACCCAGACTGCGGATGCGGATGCGGACGGGACGGATGTGGAAACAGACGCGTCCGCGAAACCGAAGGCGGATCTGGAGCCTGTGTTCTATTCGAGTGCGGGAGAAGTGAAGCAGTTGGAGAATACGGGGGTAGATGTTTCGGTGTCTGTGTAGAGTAGTGTTACTTAATAATTTCAAGTCCCAAATAAAGGACTGTACAAATGTTATCCTCTTTTCAGAACACAAGTTCGCCAGTCCGATCGGCGAACCGGGACTGAAAGGAGGATTTATTATATGAAGGGATATGCGGTAGAGAGCGGTTACATGGGATATGTGAATGGGACATACATGTTATTTGCCAGTGAAACAGATTATGCGGATTATATGTCAGAATAGTGGGCATAGTTTATGAAGATGAGATATAAATGCCACGCTTCCGCCTATTTTTCGGTTGATAGAACGATGGGAATACAGTACAATACAAATGTATGCTCTGACTTAGAACATATTTGCCAAAGGGCGAACATAGGTATAAAATAGCGCATAGACTGGAAATGGATGCAGGTGCGCGGGAGATTTTATGATCAAAAAAATTGACGGAATATCTGTGAACTATATAGATGAGGGCGAGGGCGAAATCGTACTGCTGCTGCACGGCTGGGGAGCCAATATCACTCTGTATCGGAGCGTGATTGATACGCTGAAACAGGGAAGACGGGTAATTGCCCTTGATATGCCGGGATTCGGGAAGACGCCCGAACCGCCGAAACCGTGGTGTGTGGATGACTACGTGGATTTTGTCTTGAAGTTTATCGCTTCCTTTTCGATAGAGAGACTGAGTGTGGTGGTGCACTCTTTTGGTGGCAGGGTGTTTTTTAAGATGAATGCGAGAGAAAACCTGCCCTTTACCGTGGAGCGCGCGGTATTGATTGACAGCGCCGGGATTCTGCAGAAAAAAAGCCTGCGGCAGAAGGTGAGCCTCAGATGCTACAAGATCGGCAGGGCTTTTATGGGCACGAAGGTGATGCACTTTCTCTATCCGGATGCGGTGGAAGAGATGCGCCGCAAACGCGGTTCCTCCGACTATAACAACGCGACGCCTCTGATGCGGACTACGCTTGTGAAGGTGGTCAATGAGGATCTGGAGTCGTTAATTCATCTGGTGAAGTGCCCGACGCTTCTGATCTGGGGGGACCTGGACACTGCCACGCCCATAGAGGACGCAAGACGGATGGAAGAACTGATTGCGGATGCGGGACTGGTGGTGTGCGAGGGAGCGGGGCATTTCTCCTACGCGGAGCAGCCGGCGAAGGCGAACGGAGCGCTGCAGGCGTTTTTTAGCTGAGAGGATAGTTGTGCTTTAAACAAGGCAGAGAGGAATTACAGGCAGGAATGGATATGATAATCTTTGGCATATGGCTCGTCACCTATCTGGTGGGGACGGTCTGGTATATTTTATATCTGATGCATATGTTTCAGCAAAATTCCTACAAGCCGAGGGAGTACGGGGAATGGATGCGGGTGCATACCAATGTGGGCAGACTGCTTGGAAAATGCCTGTATGCATTGATTTCACTTCCACTGGTGATGGTTGGGAACAGGGGCTGTCTGATAGCGGCATGCGTTATGAACGGGATGACTATTCTGGTCAACAAACCGCATAAAGCGAAGAAACCTTTGGTTTATACACCGCGGGTGAAGCGGATGCTTGTGACGACAAGTATTTTATATCTCCTTGCTGCAGCGTTGGTTGTGCTTCCCGGTCTGTGGATGATGACAGGCGGAGGGACGCTTCTGACTTCTCAAGGGGTATTGCCGCTGTCGGAACATCCGCTGTTGAGAAATGTGGCATGGATTTTACTGCTCCTGTTTGTTTTGCAGCCGTTTTTAATTGTACTTGCAAACGGGATCAACCACCCGGTTGAGAAGCAGATTGATCGGTATTATATCAATGACGCCGCACGTATTCTGCGGGAGATGCCGGATCTGAAAATTATCGGCGTTACGGGCAGCTATGGAAAAACCAGCGTGAAATATTATCTGAGCACGCTGCTTTCCGCACAGTATAATGTGCTGCATACGCCGGGAAACTATAATACGACGCTGGGCGTGGTGCGGACGATCCGGGAAAATATGAAGCCCTTTCACGAGATTTTTATCTGTGAGATGGGGGCGAGAGAAGTGGGAGATATCAAAGAGATCTGCGATCTGGTGCACCCGGACTACGGTATCATTACCTCCATCGGGCCACAGCACCTGCAAAGCTTTCACACCATAGAAAACATTGTCTCGACCAAGTTTGAACTGGCGGATTCAGTGCCGCCATCCGGCAAAGTATTTCTAAATTATGACAATACTTATATCAGAAATGCCGGGACGGATAAGAACATAGTCAGCTATGGAATTGCGGCGGAGAACGCGGATTTCCGCGCCTATGATATTGCGGTTTCCCCGAGGGGGTCTTCTTTTAAAATGAAGGACGAATCCGGGAAGGAGTATGAATTTCACACAAAGCTGGTGGGTAGCCACAATGTGCAGAACATAGCGGGAGCCATTGCTGTGGCGCACACGTTGGGGATTCCGATGGAAAAGCTGCTCTACCCGGTAAAACAGCTGGAGAGCGTTCCCCACAGACTGCAGCTTGTGAAACAGGGTGACAGGATATTGCTGGATGACGCTTACAATTCCAATAAAAACGGGTTTGAGGCGGCACTTGATACGCTGGCAATGTTTCAGGAACTCCGCATATTGCTGACGCCGGGTATGGTAGAACTGGGTGAAAAGCAGTATGATGAAAACAAGGAAGTGGGTGTCTATGCCGCTGATAAATGCGACTATGCCGTGCTTGTAGGAAAAGAGCAGACAAAGCCGATTCAGGATGGATTATTGGAAGCCGGATTCCCGGCGAACAGGATGATACCGGTGGATGATCTCCAGGAGGCATTTCGGATGGTGAATGCGATTCCCGGAGAGAAGCAGAAGGTTATCCTGATTGAGAATGATCTGCCTGACAATTATGCGTAAGCACAGTGCTGAAGACGCGTTTTTACCGATTGTGCGAGACGCAATCTATGCACGGTTCGTCATGAGTAGGGAACATGGAAGGAGAGAATAGGGCGATTATGAAAATTCGAGTAGGAGTTTTATTTGGCGGTAAGAGCGTGGAGCATGAGGTTTCCGTGATTTCCGGCTTGCAGGCGTACAATGCCTTCGATAAAGAGAAATATGATCTGGTTCCCATTTATATCACGAAGGATAACGAGCTTTATACGGGAGAGTTGATCTCAGATATTGCCAACTATCGGAATATTCCGGAACTTTTAAAAAAGAGTACCCGTGTCTTTCTGATGGGGGAGAAGAACGGCGTAAAGCTGATCCAGTACCCGGAAAAGAAATTTGGAAATTCCGAGGTGGCGCAGATTGACGTGGCATTTCCCGTGGTGCACGGCGCGAACGTGGAGGACGGTTCCTTGCAGGGATTTTTACGGCACTATAATATTCCCTTTGCGGGATGCGACGTGATGGCGTCGGCGGTTACCATGGATAAATATGTGATGAAGACGGTGCTCAAGGATAATGATATCCCTGTTTTGGACTGTGTGACGCTGTATGGGAAGGAATACGAGAGCGATGAGCAGGCAGCGTACGACAAGGTAGAGAAAAAAATCCCTTATCCCGTTATTGTGAAACCTGTTAATCTGGGTTCCAGTGTGGGAATCAAAGTGGCGAAAGACCGGGAGGAGCTGAGGGAGGCGCTGGAATATGCCTTTACATTCGGCCCGAAGGTGCTGGTGGAACGGGCGATTGTGAATCTGCGGGAGATCAACTGTGCGGTTCTGGGCGATTATGAGGAGGCGCAGGCTTCCGAGTGCGAGGAGCCGATTTCCAGTGATGAAATTTTAAGCTATGAAGATAAATATGTGGCGGGCGGCAAAGGCGGCTCCGAGGGTATGAGAACCGCAAGAAGAGAGCTGCCGGCAGATCTGACGCCTGAGAAGCGGGAGGAGATCCGGGAGCTGGCAGTGAGAACTTTCCAGACGCTTGGATGTAACGGCGTGTCCCGGATTGACTTTATGATCGACAGGGACACGGACCAGGTGTATGTAAACGAGATCAACCCCATTCCGGGCTCTCTTGCCTTTTATCTTTGGGAGGCGCTGGGAAAGCCCTACAGAGAGCTTCTGGATGATATGATAAAACTGGCACTTAAGAGGGAGCGGGAGGAACAGAGTATGCTCACTTCCTTCGACAGCAACATTTTGCAGAATGCGAACCTGTCCGGGGCGAAGGGTGTGAAAAAATAAAAAGAAAAGCGCCTGTCATTCCATAACAGGGTGACAGGCGTTTTTCTTTTTATGTAATTGTTATCACAATATTATGCTACCGCATACACTGACAAAACGATAAAGATCAGTATGGTAATCAGCGTCCCCATTGAAAGCGTGTTGGAAATATAGATGCCCTCCGATTCCACATCCGCATAGAGCGGGATGACAAACGGCGCCGGCAGGGCGAACAGCAAAACCAATGCCATGAAAAGCTGTTTGTCAAAAGGCATAACCTGAAAGACGATCAGCGTGGCTGCGCATAAAAGCACGCCCATAACGACAGTCCGAAAAACAAGGGTCTTTACCACAGGGACAATCAGATCTTTTCGCAGAGAAAGCTCATAACCCACAATAATCAGGATCATAGTTGATGTGGGCAGGGTAATCATCTCAATGACTGCGGAAAATATCGGGCTGACGGGAGAGGCGGTGATCAGATTGCCGAGTCCCGTAACGCCTACGATAAGCCCCAGAGTAACGCCCCGGAAAGCGGGATTTTTGCACATTTCTTTTAACATTTCTTTGAGGGACGGTTTTTGCCCCGTGGCATTTTTCAAAAGCGTCAGGTATATCGTGAACACAAACAGCACCTGTCCCAGATCTACAGTCGCCATGTAAGAAAGCTGGTCAGGACCGGCGAGCAGTCCATACAGGGCGTACCCCAGCATACCGACTTCAAAGCCGGACAGCAGATAGGGCATAAGTCTGGAATTGGGCACAAAGCGGTTTAACAGGAAACCGCATCCCAGAGCCAGCAGACAGCTTATGAAAACAACGCTAAACATAAACAGGCTGTCAAGGGAGTAGGATGTAGCATAAAAGGCCTGAAACAGTACGACCGGCAAAGTGATGTTTGAGATGACGCTCTTGACGCCATTTAACCCGTCTTTAGTAAGAATGCCGGATATGCGGCAGAAATAGCCGATAAAGAGCATAATTACAACCGGTAGTACCATTTCGAGAACCGATAGTGTCTGCGACATAAGTTAAAGTTACCTCCGCCTTTTTTATGTTTCGGGGTTAGTCCATAAATTCTACTTTGCCGCTGTCAATATGATAAATAGCGCCGCATACCTTGAGGGGTGATTCCTCTGTGAGATTTAATTTCTCTTTGATGATGGAAACGCTTCTCTCCACGTTCAGACAGCTTGCCTTCAGCGCGTCCTTCTCGTCGCCGATTGCTCTTTTGATTTCGTCGGTTATGTACTTCACAAAGCCGTTAGGATCGCTGCTCAAAGCCGCTCCGACAGCACCACAGTTTGTGTGTCCCAGTACGACAACGAGATTTGTGCCAAGGTGGTCAGCGGCATATTCCACGCTTCCGAGCTGGTGATTATCCATCACGTTACCTGCTACGCGGATGGTGAAAAGCTCGCCAATGCCTGCGGAAAAAACTGCTTCCGGAATCACGCGGGAATCGGAACAGGTGATAATGGTTGCGTAAGGGGTCTGTCCCTCGGTGCAGGTTTTCTGTCTGATCTCGGGAGATACATCGCCCGGATTACTGGAAACGGTCAGGTAACGCTCGTTTCCCTCTTTCAGTTTTGCAATTGCCTCTGCTGCGGATAAATTTTGATGTGCCATAGTTTTTCTTGCCTCCGTTTCTTTTTTTATTCGCTATCTGCGCATCTGAATTTATTAACAAAAGTATAACATGATTGATCTGGTTTTGCATCAATAATTAGTTTTTCGTCATAGGAAATCCCGCAGATATACTCCCATAGAGCGGTTCATTTCTCTGGAAAAATCCGACTCGTATTTTCTTTTCCAGAAAGCCGCCATCCATTCGTCATAGGTTTTCACGTCTGTTCTGTCTGCAAACATTTCCCGTATCTGCGCACTTTCCTTATCCTGATAACTGTTTTCGCAGACGATATCCGACAGCCGGAACCGCTCCGGCTTTTTCCTTGTCTTCTGCTGTTTTGTGGGATAACCGAAAACGAGCAGACATGCAGGGTAGACATATCGGGGAAGCTGCAGAAGGGTTTTCATCTCCTCCGCATTCTCCATAACATCACCGATATAGCAGGAGCCGATTCCCAGGCTTTCCGCCGCAGTCACAGCGTTTTGTGCCGCAATCAGCGCGTCCTCCACGGCAAGCAGCAGGTCACCTGCGCCGGGGGCGCGCGGCGTTAGGCCCGCTTCCTCATAAAAGGTAAGCCATTTCCGGCAGTCCGCACAAAAGATAAGCATCATTTTTGCCTTTGTCATAAAGAGCTGGTTATCACATAGTACGGCAAGTTTTTCTTTTTTGCTTTCGTCCGTGATGTCGAGAATGGTGTACAGCAGTTGGCAGCCCGCTGAAGGCGCCTGCAACGCCGCCTGCAGGATACTGTTTTTATCTTCACGAGATATTTCTTCGTCGGTAAATACACGGACAGATTTTCTTTCATATAGAGACTTTATTACTTCATTCGTCATAAGAACCTCCTTTTCTGCCAAGACAATCTTATGTGTGTGTTGTGTGTGGCTGAGCTGCAAACCAATGTGCAAAGTATACCACAAAAAATGCAATCAGTACCACTTTGGTAGAAAAGTAAATTCTTTCATGTATAATGTGATAACTACTTAACCTATGACCTGACAAAAAATAATTTTAATCTTTTAGGAAGTATTTAGGGAAAAAGGAGTTGACACAAATGTACGGAAAGGATATCCCAAGCCAAAGGTGAGTCGGATAAGGATAAGCCGGGTGATGCTGATAATGGAACACCACAGCCCGCAGATACGCCACAGACAGCATACAGCAGTCGGAGGGCAGTGCGGCACAGACAGCATACAGCAGTCGGAGAGCAGTGTGGCACAGGCAGATAATATGCAGCAATCGGAAGACGCAACGGTGCAGACCGTACAGGCGGAAGGGACAGGACAGAGCCATAAGTGTGGACTGTGCCATATCTGTCCCACCTTCCTGGGAATCTGCTGCTTTGTCTGGCTGATCATTATTGTCGCTGCTGCGGCGACGGGGATTGTTTTGCTGCGAAAGAAGAAAAACTGACAATTTTTTTGTCCCGTTTAAAAAATGAAATCGGGAGTTTTCATGCATATAATTTCCTGCCTTACAAATAATAGTAAAAAAACAGAGAAAAAATGAAAATAAGGCTATGACTTACAGACGGAGGTTATAAGATATGAAAGCAACGGGAATTGTCAGAAGAATAGATGATCTGGGACGCATTGTAATCCCCAAGGAGATCCGCAGGACTTTGCGGATCAGGGAAGCGGACCCGCTGGAAATATATACGGACAGGGAAGGCGAGATCATTTTGAAAAAATATTCGCCAATCGGTGAAATGGGTACTTTTGCCAAGCAGTATGCAGAGAGTATGGCGCAGGTTTCCGGCCACATTGCGCTGATCACGGACAGGGATCAGTTCATTGCGGTGTCGGGCGGCATGAAGAACCTGTTAGGCAAATCCATCAGCAGGGAGCTGGAGGAGAAAATCGACCATAGAGAGAGCGTAGTGGCTACCAAAGGAGACAGAAATTTCATACAGGTCAGTCTGGAGGGGGATGATTTTAGCCATGAAGCCATAAGTCCCATTATCTGCGAGGGGGATGTGATTGGCTCTGTGATATTGGTAGAGATGGATCACAAGTCCAAGATGGGAGAGGTGGAGCAGAAACTGATCCAGTCTGCGGCGGGATTTCTGGGGCGGCAGATGGAACAGTAAAAAGCCAATATACAGATGGAGAACCGTGGAACAGACGGTTCTCCGTCTGTTTTTGTGCGTTATGACAATTGCGAGCGTGAAGGTGGAAAAAACATAACGCTGGAGCCGCTGGATTTTGCATATTGCTGATTGGGTAAAATGTAATTGCAAAACAAGCGGTAAAACTGTAAAATATTGATCAGAAAATAATGTTTGGTGTAGGGGAGTTTAAAGGAGGGGGAAATCATGGACAGACAAAACCTGACGCTGCTCACCGATCTGTATGAACTGACGATGATGCAGGGCTATTTTAAGAATAAGGATCGGAACGAGACGGTTATTTTTGACGCCTTTTACAGAAACAATCCGTGCGACGGCGGTTTCGCCGTTATGGCGGGGGTGGAACAGCTCATCCAGTACATCAGGGAACTGCGTTTTGAAAAAGAGGATATCGACTATCTGGCGGGACTTGGTATTTTCGGGCAGGATTTTCTCGATTATCTGGCAGATTTCCGCTTTACGGGAGATGTTTACGCGATCCCGGAAGGAACGGTGGTTTTCCCCAGAGAACCGCTTGTAAAAGTGATTGCGCCGATTATGCAGGCACAGCTTGTGGAGACGGCGATTTTAAACATCATTAACCACCAGAGTCTTATTGCCACCAAGGCGGCGAGAGTCTGCTACGCAGCGCAGGGCGATGGGGTGATGGAGTTCGGGCTTCGCCGCGCGCAGGGTCCCGACGCGGGTACATACGGCGCAAGGGCGGCTGTGATCGGCGGTTGTGTGGGCACCTCCAACGTGCTCTGCGGACAGCTCTTTGATGTGCCGGTCAAAGGAACGCACGCCCACAGCTGGATTATGAGTTTTCCGGATGAATACACGGCGTTCCGGACTTATGCGGATATGTATCCGTCCGCCTGCATTTTGCTTGTAGATACTTACGATACGTTGAAATCGGGTGTGCCCAACGCGATACGCGTCTTCAAGGAGATGCGGGAAGCGGGCGTTGCGCTGACTTTCTACGGCATCCGCCTGGACAGTGGCGATCTGGCGTATCTTTCCAAAGAGGCGAGAAAGATGCTGGACGAAGCGGGGTTCCCTGATGCGGTGATCTCCGCCTCCAACGATCTGGATGAATTTCTGATCCAGAGTTTAAAGGATCAAGGGGCGAAAATTACTTCATGGGGTGTGGGTACGCATCTGATTACGTCGAAGGACTGCCCTTCATTTGGGGGTGTTTATAAACTGGCCGCTATTATGGGCGATGACGGGAAGTTTATTCCGAAGATTAAGCTGTCCGAAAATACGGAAAAGGTGACGAATCCCGGCAATAAAACGATCTACCGCGTATATGACGGGACGAGCGGGAAAATAAAGGCTGATCTGATCTGTCTGGCAGACGAGACGTATAACGAGAACGAGCCTCTTTTGCTGTTCGACCCGGTGGAGCCGTGGAAAAAGACGAAACTGCCGGCGGGGAGTTATCGTCTGCGGGAACTGATGACGCCGATTTTCAAAAACGGCGCGTGCTGCTATACATCCCCGAAGGTGATGGATATCCGCGCTTACTGTCAGGAAGAACAGAATACCCTGTGGGATGAGACAAGGCGTCTGGTAAATCCGCACAGGGTACATGTTGACCTTTCAAGCAGACTTTATGACGTGAAAATAGCGCTTCTTGACCAAATGAGTCAGTAACCAAACTGCGGCAGATACGCCCTGTTTTCTGCGAGGATATCGTCCAGAATCTGTTTTGCCACGGTGGCGGAGCCGACAAGCGGATGAATGGCAAGCGCCTGCAGGGCACAGTCATAATCGCCGGTGATGGCGGCTTCGATGGTGAGCTGCTCGTAAGCTTTTACGTTCTGTAACAGACCACGGATTTTTAAAGGGGTGTGCCCGATGTGCAGGGGGTGCGCCCCGTCTTTGTCGATCACGCAGTTGCGCTCGATGGACGCGTTGTCGGGAAGGTCCGCGTTGGCGCCGCAGTTTAGGACATTCACAGTCTGGATGTCTTTTTTGTTGTTGTAAATAGAGGCGATCAGACTGCAGGCTGCATCGGAGTATCGAGCGCCGCCGCGCTTCGCAAGCTGTGGCGGTTTGACATCCAGAGAGGGATCCTGATAGAGGGCAAAGAGGTCTTTCTCCACCTGCTTGATCACTTCCGCGCGGCATCCTTCCTCCTTGGCGGCGCGGTCGCACTCGGCAAACATTTCCGGCTGCATATAGTAATATTTCAGATAGCTCACGGGTACCATCCCCAGAGATTTCAGAAAGACCGGATCATAGTGGATTTCCGGGATGTTTGCCATCACTTCTTTGGCGGACTCCAGGCAGAGCTTTTCGATCGCCTCAGTGGTCACGTCCTCTCCGCGCACCAGTACCCGTTTCGCCCAGACCAGATGATTGATGCCTACGAAGTCACAGAACACGTCGTCCGGGGCGCATCCAAATTTTTCCGCCATATCGCTGATCATATTGATGGGACAGTTGCACAGCCCGATGGCTTTGACTGCGCTGTGGTTTAAGGCTGCTTCTGTCAGGATGCCCGATGGATTGGCAAAATTAATCAGAAAGGCGTCGGGGCAGAGTCTTTCCATATCGTGACAGATATCCAGAATGACGGGAACAGAGCGCAGTGCCTTGGCAAAGCCGCCCGCGCCGGTGGTCTCCTGCCCGATTTTTCCGTAACGAAGCGGGATTTTTTCATCCCGGATTCTTGCGTCAAGAAGCCCCACGCGGAACTGGGTGGTGACAAAATCCGCGTTTTTTAACGCGGCTTCCCGGTCTGTTGTCGCGTGAAGCCGCAAGTCAATGCCGCTCTTTTCTACCATCCGTCTGGCGAGTGCGGTGACGATGTTCAGTTTCTTAAGCCCGGCGTCCACGTCCACAAGCCAGATATCTTTCACGGGAAGGCTGTCATACCGTTTGATAAAGCCTTCGATCAACTCCGGGGTGTAGCTGGAACCACCGCCGATGGTTGCGATTTTTAAACCTCTCTCTGTCAAGTTTTTCTCCATTTCTGCGCTGCTCTTGCTTACTGTCCTGGAATATGCGCGAAACAGGTTTGAGGCGGCAGCGCGTCGTCACAAACCTCACGCTATAGAGTCAGTCGTATTCTTAAGAATGATGTTGCCAGGCTCTCATTACTTGCACGTTTCCCGTAAAACCAGTTCCGCTTCAAATGTCCGGGTGACGGGTTCGCCCTCCGTTTTGTTGATCCGGTCGATCAGCAGTTCCACGCCGGCATGTCCCATCTCGTAAAGCGGCTGGCGCATGGTGGAGAGGGCAGGAAACAGTATGTCCTTGGAATCGGGGACGTCATCGTCAAAGCCGATCAGCGAAAGATCGCCGGGTACCGTAAGCCCGGCTTCCCGAACCGCGCGCCAGACACCGAAAGCCGGCTTGTCGGCTCCGGCAAAACAGGCGTCCGGGCGTTTGCCCTGCGCCAGCCGTTTTTTCATCTGCTGATAGGCGATGTTCTCAAAGTGGTCGGCGTAAAGGATGGAATCGGGACCAAGCGGCATCCGATAATCGTGCATGGCGGAAACAAAGCCGTTCAACCGTTCCAGCCCCACGTCATAATTCATATCACAGGTCACATGGACAATGTTTTTTCGCCCTTGCTTAATCAGGTGCTCCGTGGCAGTATAGGCGCCGTGAAAATTATCAAGCAGGATTTTGTCAGCGCGGCAGTCGCTTAAGTTGCTCTCGATCAGGACGCTGCTTGCCGATTTCGCTGCGACGTAGCGGAAAAGTTCCTCATCGTCAAAGCAGCTTCCATAGGCGATGATGCCGTCCGTGCAGCCGCTCGTCAGATAATCCACATATTTCAGCTTCGTGGCCATGTCCCTGCGCCCACTGCAAAACAGAATATTGTAATCATGCGCTTCCGCGCCATCCTGGAGTCCGCGGATCAATTGAAAGAAAAAGTCGTTGCACAGATCGTCCATGACCACGCCGATGGTGCATGTCTTTTGCAGGACAAGGGATTTGGCAAGTCCGTTCGGGACGTAGTGGTTTTCTTCTATGATTTCCAGAATCTTTTTCCGGTTCTCGGGGCTGACCCCGGGTTTATTGTTCAGGACTCTGGAAACCAGTGTCCGGGAAACGTTCGCCTGTCTCGCGATATCTGATATGGTAGCCATTCGCGCCTTCCTTTCCTGATCTGCCGGGAAAAGACAATTATGTGCAAAGATCCCGGCGATTACTGCCATGTATGCGTGGCTGCATGACACGGTGCAAATAAATGTTTCATAATTTACGCTTATATTGTATCATAATGTGTCATTGTGTCAATAGAAATGTTACATATGTATATGTGTATAATGAAAAAACTTTATGTGCCAAGAAGGGAAAAACGTGGGATGTGCATTCACAGGCGCCATGTATACGATGATACCGGCAATACACGTAAACAGTGAAAATGTGAAGTTTGTGAGTTGACAGGCGTGCGGGAATTGGAGTAGGATGAAATCAAGGTGTAAAACGATACACATTTGGACGTGTAAATGTGGAAGCAGAATAAGTCAGAGGATGCTTCAGAAGGGGGATTACCATGGTTAAAAAGGGGAAGAACGTCAGATATATTCTGGGGATTGATCAGGGTGGTACGAAAACGGCAGCCGCTGTGATGCGTGAGGATGGTTTCATTGTGGGAAGTGGCACGACAAAGGGGGCATATTTTCCTTATGAGGGAGTGGAATATGCGCTGGAGCAGATGACGGTGGTGGCGGAAGAGGCGATACGAAATGCGGGGTGCGGTAAAGAGGAAATTGCGTATACGGTGGCGGGTGTCGGCGGTATAGACTGGATCGGTGACGACGTCATGATAAGGGATGCGTTGCAGGAAAGGTTTTCCCTGGGGGATCTTCTTGCCTGTAACGACGCGATTATTGCTTTCTACAGCGGGGCGCTTCGCTCCCATGGCGCGGTGATTTGCGCAGGAACAGGCATGAACGGCGCTCTGATTGACAAAAACGGCAGACAGTTTGTCTATGGAGATTATATGGAGGAGAGGGCACAGGGAGGAAGCGCCCTGTCGAAACGCGCCTTGCGGAAAGTCTTTGACGCGGAACTCGGACTTTGCCCGCCAACGAAACTGAAACCGTTGTTTCTGGGACAGGCGGAGGTCTCTGACGTGGATGCGCTGCTCAAACGTTATATGACGGAGAGCGGGTTCCGAAAAGAACTGCGGTTTCTGATGCCCCAGATTCTGATGGTGGCAAAGACGGGGGATGAGGTGGCGTGTGCCCTTCTGGATGAATTTTCGGAAGAGATAGTCGCGTATATTGACGCGGGGCTTCGGAAAATGGAAATGAAGCCGGAGGAAGAGGAGATCGTGCTGGCGGGAAGTGTATTCAAGGGAGCGGAAAATCCTCTTACCTGCCGCGTGGTACATAGGATTCAGGAGCGGCTGCAGGGAGCGAAGGTGGTGCAGGCATGTTATGAGCCCGTGGTGGGGGCATGCATCATGGGGCTGGTCAGGCTGGGTATGGATCCCTCGGAGCGGGAGAAGGGCGTTCGGGAGAGTGCGGCGGTTCTGGGACTGGTTCGAAGCTGAGTATGATGGCGTAGTTGATTTGAGAGACTGATGTTTTCGTTTGCGGGAAAAATATAATAAAATCCATTGCACATATTTGTGCGAATTTTACAAAAGAAAAGAAGAAAGCAGGACGATTGTTGCCAATTTTTACTAAAAATGGTAAAATAATCACAATTGTTTATTAAATTGTGTAATCAGTAACGAGGGGAAAGCTTTGGATAAATTTGTATTAAATGTACCTAAATGGCAGGGAGAATTGCTATTTACGAAAGAAATGCTGGTATTTGTGGGCATTATTATTTTGTTTCTTGTGGGGATTCTCTTTTGTTTCTGGGGTTATAAGTATTTTAGGACAGTGCTGTTTCTGGGAATCGGCGCTGTGGTTTCTTATGCTTCTTTTCTTTTGATAGAGCCTATGACGGGCAATCCTGTGGTCAGAATGTTTTTGACAGTCTCGCTTACTTTTCTGGGCATATGTATCGTGTATTTTCTGGATATTATTCTGGGTTATTTTATGGACAGGCTGCGGCTGAGAAGTATACTTGGGAAGAATATCTTTCTGCTTGCGGCACCTCTTGGAGCGGTTATTATCGGGTTGACGATATACTGGTTTATCTGGCGTGGCCTGACTGTATCGGTTGTGACGGCCGGAGTTTGTGGCGCGGCTGGTCTGATATTCCAATATATTAACAGAAAGAAAACCGTGCGTTTCAGATGCTATAACGATCTGCTGCAGATGCCCCGCCCGAAGACCGATGAGAATGGATTGGAGTATATTGTGATGGATACGGTGGTTCTGACCGGGGCAGCGGCGGCAGCGACGAACCGTACGGGAGCGGAACCAGAACATGAGGCAGAGATTAAGCCGGAACGGATAGAAGAGCCTATGCCGGAACCCGAGACTGCATTTGTGTCAGAGTCAGAAATGGAGCATGTGGTAGAGTTGGAAGCGGAGCCTGAGCCGGTGGAGCCGATCGCGACAGAAGAGTCGGAGTCCGTGCCGGAACCCGGTGCTGCATTTGTGTCAGAGTCAGAACCGGAGCCTGTAATAGAGCCTATGCCGGAACCTGTGGTAGAGCCGGGATCGGAGCCTGAGCCGGTGGAGCCGATCGCGACAGAAGAGTCGGAGTCCGTGCCGGAACCCGGTGCTGCATTTGTGCCAGAGTCAGAAACAGAGCCTGTAATGTTGCTTGAACCGGAGCCTGTGGTAGAGCCGGGATCAGAACCTGAGCCGGTGGAGCCGATCGCGACAGAAGAGTCGGAGTCTGTGCCGGAACCAGCGGCGGACGTCGAACCTGGGTCGGAATGCGTGCTTCAGCCGATGCCTGTTGTCCTTGACACGGAGTCTGCCGCGATGGAAACAATGGAACTTTCCGATACGATCAGGCGTTTGATTATCAGCGGGCTTGAGCCCCAGGAGGATATTCTGGAAGATGCACTGTTTGTGCAAAAGATGAAAGAGTCTGTGGCAGCAGGACGGCAGGTGAAACAACTTGATATTGGCCTGGCGGCGATGGCAGCAGGGAGGCATGTCGAAGCGGTGACGGCTGCACAGCGCGAGGCGGCGGACGTGATGAATAAGGCAGCGGATGCCATGAGCAGGGCGGCAGATGCGATGAACAGAGCGACAGAGTCGGCGTCGGGGACAGACATTGCGGACCGAAGACGTCAGAAACTGCATAGAAAGCAGGATAACAGACTTGCTAAAGGAGCTGCGGTTGCGGTGGCCGGGATCGGTCTCTTTTTTGCGGGCAGAGCGTCGAAAGGTAGGGATCAGACATGAGCCGAAGGGAGGACACGTTCGGAAATTTCATAAAATCTTTTTTTCATGACTGGAAGGGAAAGATATGGTTCTTTCTGAATATGTTTTTTACCATCATGTATTTGATGTGGAGAACATTCTTTACGATCCCTTTTGGTGAAGGAGTCGTATCTGTTGTCGCCGGCGTTTCCCTGTTGGTGGTAGAGATTCTCGGTATGGTGGAGGCCTTTGTCCATTATGCAAATATGTATTCGGTGGAGGATTATCCATTCCCGGAAAATATTCCGCCCGATGCATTTCCGGACGTGGATGTTTTTGTGGCGACATACAGCGAACCGGTCGATCTGCTGTATAAGACACTTCGCGGCTGCACGCGCATGAAATATCCGGACCAGAGCAAGGTACATATTTATCTTTGTGACGACGGGCACAGGGAAGAGATGAAGGCGTTAGCCGCGCGTCTGGGTGTCAATTATCTGGACAGGGAGGATCATGCGGGCGCGAAGGCCGGCAATCTGAACAATGCGCTGGCGCACTCAAGTTCGCCCTATGTCGTCACTTTTGACGCGGATATGATACCGAGAAGCAATTTTCTGATGCGGACGATCCCTTACTTTGTGGACTGTGATCTGCGCAATAGGGATAAAAAGGAGGAGGATCAGGTTAAGCTTGGTTTTCTCCAGTCGCCGCAGAGCTTTTACAATCTGGATTTATTTCAGTTTAATCTGTATTCTGAGCAGAGAATACCAAATGAGCAGGATTATTTTTATAAAGACATTCAGGTGGCACGTACCAGAACCAACAGTGTGATATACGGCGGCTCCAATACGGTTCTCCGAAGACAGGCGTTGGAGGATATCGGGGGATTCTATACAAAAGCGATCACTGAGGATTTTGCAACCGGCATTTTGATGGAGAAGAAGCAGTATGTCAGTCTGGGCACGTCGGAGCCGTTGGCGTCTGGTCTTTCGCCGCAGGATTTGAAAGATCTGATCCAGCAGAGGGTAAGATGGGCGAGAGGCGTGATTGCGACCGGAAGAAAAATGCATATTTTTACGTCGTCCGACTTGACATTTTCACAGAAAATGAATTACTGGGCGTCTATCTGGTACTGGTATGCGCCGTTAAAGCGTCTGATTTATTTCCTGTCGCCTATTCTGTATGCGACATTTAACTTTATGGTACTCAAGTGCACACTGCCGCAGGTGCTCGTATTCTGGCTGCCAATGTATATCAGCAGTAATATCAGCCTGCGGATGCTGAGCAGAAATATCCGTTCGACGAAATGGACCAGTATTTATGAGACGGTGGTTTTCCCCTATATGCTGATTCCGGTACTCCTTGAGAGCGTGGGTATCTCCATGAAGAAGTTTAAGGTTACCAGCAAAGGAGAGCAGAAAAATGAGAAAGGGAAAAACTTTATTTATACGATTCCGTTTCTGCTGCTGATCGTTTTGTCAGTCATCGGTATTGTGCGCTGTGTTCTGATCATGCTAAGGAGCGGTTCTTTCGGGCCTGTGGTGGTACTGTTCTGGCTGATTTACAACCTGTTCCTGATGGTAATGGCGCTGTTTTTTGTGGATGGGAGGGTTCCGTATCGCAAGACGGAACGCATCTCAGTGCATATGCCCTGTAAGATAATATACAAGGACGAGGTATATGAGGGGTATACCAAGGACGCTTCGGAGGAGGGAATTGCAGTCAGGCTTTCAAAGCCGTTCTTTTTCGAGAAGGATGATGAAGTGGAAATCATCCTGGAGGAGGATATGTATCACGTAGATATGTTCGGTACTGTGGTGCATGTCAGCCAGCAGGAAGATCTCTGGAATTTTTCGATGAAAATCACCGATCTGAATAACTCTTATGATGACCTTCTGGGGATTTTGTATGACAGAATTCCCACACTGCCAATGGAGATTAAACGGGACAGCGGCAGTTTTGAAGATTTGAAACTGAATGTGAAAAAGCGGGCTGTTACACCCTTTTATCAAAAAAGAAACTATCCCCGTGTAGTAATTGACGATAAGATAGATTGTGTGGATACATTCCCGGAGCAGGTACATGTGTATGACTTTAATTATGTCTGCGCGACAATTACGGATGATGATGCACCTGATGAGCTGCGGCTGAAGATCAGCAGAAATATTGTGATAAACTGCCGGTTTGAAACAGAGATTCGCAAGGGCCTGCGGCTGTACAATGTGCTGAATTATAAAGAGATTGTGGATGACCGTAGAAAGAGGGACGAGTTGGTTGACTGGCTGGTATATATGTCGGCGGGATATGAACAGCGCAAACGTCAGCAAAGCAGAACGGACTTTAACGAGATGGAATATCTGTAGAGCAGGGACAGGGAGGTTGCCTTGGAAATTTTAGATGTTCTCAGACAGGAAAAGAAATATCTGCTGCCGACTGAGCAGACAGAAAGGATGAGGCGCCGTCTGAGCCGGGCTTTGCAGGAGGATATCCACGCCAGGCAGGGCGGGTATCTGGTGCGCTCGCTGTACTTTGACACGCCGGACGACACGGACTTTCGTGAAAAATCAGATGGCATAGGGGAAAGAAGAAAAATCCGCCTCAGGGTATATGATCCGGAAGCAAAGAGCGCGAAGCTGGAACTGAAAGAGAAAACAGGTGATTTTCAGAGGAAACGTTCCCTACTTGTCTCAAGGCAGGAGGCGGAGCAGATGATGGAGGGAAATTATACATGTCTGCTGCTCCGGGAAGATTCTTTTGCGCAGGATATGTATCTCACCATGCAGGAAAAGGCCTATCGTCCGCGCTGTGTGGTGGAGTATGACAGAACTGCCTGGTTTGTCCGGGAAAATGATATCCGCATTACGCTGGATGCCAATATCAGGGCGACGGAGAGTCATCTGGATCTGTTTGCCGGAAATCTGCTGACTTATCCCGTGTCGGAACGGGGCGTCACGACGCTTGAAGTTAAATTTAACCATTTTCTGTTAAGCTATGTGCGCGATCTGCTGTCGCTCCACGGACAACCGCAGGTGTCGGCGAGCAAATATTGCATGGCGCGGAGCATAAGCATGAGAGGAACCGAATAATAACAGTTCAGCCCGGGACTTTGCGCTTACTGCAAAGTCCATAAGAACGTGTAGAGGAGAGGAACAGGATAATGAAAGAACAGTTGATGAATTATTTTTCGGCAAATACGGGAGCGTTGACATTACAGGATATGATACTAAATTTTCTGGTAGCCGCAGTGCTTGGGGCGGTGATCTATCTTTCCTACCGGATATCCCATTCGGGGGCGTCTTACAGCGCGCGGTTTAACGTCTCTTTACTGATGCTGACGCTTGTCACGACGCTGGTGATGAATGTGATCGGAAACAACATAGCACTTTCGCTTGGCATGGTCGGCGCGCTTTCTATCGTACGCTTCCGCACGGCGATCAAAGATCCGCGGGATACGTCATATATTTTCTGGGGAATTGCGGTGGGAATCTGCTGCGGCGTCTCCGAGTATGTGATGGCGGGCGTGGGTACGCTTGTGATCTTTCTTGTGCTGATTCTCTTCGGGGCTGTGAAGAGCAACGAGAGATATCTGCTGATTATCCGCTGCCCGCAGGAACATGCGGCGGAAGTGGAGAAGCTTGTGGAGAACAGATTCAATGGACATGCGAGGATGCGTGTGGATAACTCCACGGCTGAGAGCGCGGAATATATCTATGAGGTTTCAGAAAAGGTGATTGAGAAAGTAAAAAAACAGGGAAATATTCCGGATATATTTTATAAGAGTAAGCTTGTAACGGCGGTGAATCTGGTTTGTCAGAATGATGAGATTAACAGATAAAGGGATGGCATATGTTGGGATACCGATTGAAAGGCCTGTTGGCGTGCCTGGGCGGCCTGGCAGTGTGTATGGCTGCGGCGGCGGGTTATCACGAACTGCATAAGGATACGGTAAAAAACAGCTATGCTGCGCCGCTTTCTGCTGCGCCCCGGGAGAAGGATCCGTTAGCCGGAATCAATGAGGATTTTACGTTAAATGAGTATTTTAAGTCGCATTTGCCGGTGGTGGTTTTAGAGATGGAGGAGGAACCGCCCATTACCACAAGGCAGAATCCCGAGGACGGGAGATTTATACCATTAGAAGGCGTGGAGCCATATGTGGAAGGTGTATTCCGGCTGTACGATGGGGATGGAGGTGTAAACAGTCTGGATGGTGAGCCGTGTGTGGTAAGCCGGATGCGGATTAAACGAAGAGGCAATTCTTCGATGCTCTATGAAAAGGCACAGTATATGATAAAGCTTGTCTCCGAGTCGGGAGAGTACCGGGATTTGGATATTCTTGGCATGGGAGAGGAGCATGAGTGGATTTTAAACGGCAGTATGGCGGATAAGAGCATGATGAGGAATTATCTTGTTTACAGCATCTCTTCCGAGATTATGCCCTACACGCCGGATAATGAATATTGTGAAGTGATTTTGCAAACGGACGGCAAATATACATATCAAGGCGTGTTTCTGCTCGGTGAAAGTATCAGGCAGGGTGCTGATCGGGTGAACATCAGCAAATACCGGGCGGGGGATGTGTTTAACGCATATCTTGTACGGCGCGACAGGCTGGATGAAGAGGGTCTGATGTTAAACACTTATGCGAGGGAGCAGGGATTTGCGGCGGAGTGGTTCGGGCTGCTTTATCCGTCAAGATATGACGTTTCGGAGGATACGGTTTCTTATATTGAGGATGATCTGAGCAGGATTGAAAGGGTTCTGTATTCGGACGAGCAGGACGTATTTTCTACTTACGACAATATCATTGACGTCGATTCTTTTGTGGATTACTTTCTTATGAATGAGTTTTTCGGCAGCTATGATAGCGGCAATTTTTCGACCTACTGCTTTAAAGACAGGGGCGGGAAACTGACGATGGGACCGGCATGGGATTACGACGGCACGATTGACAACTATAAACATGAGCCGCTTGATACGGATGCGCTCGCATTCCAGACGAAGCCGTGGTTTGAGCAGCTTTGCAGGGACAATACCTTTATCAGGAAAATGGAAAAACGCTATCTTGAATTGCGCAGAGGATCCTTTTCCGAAGAACATATAATGAACAAAATAGAGGAAATTGCGGCTCATCTTGGCGGCGCGCAGGAGAGGGAATGGTATCGCTGGCGGCATGTCTATATGGAGGAAACCGAGTATAGTCTGGAAGAATATGAGCTTGACGATAAAACGGTGCTTGTGCGGGATGCGAGAACTTATGAAGATGAGCTTTACCGCATGAAAACAGCTCTCCGCAAACATGGGGATGCGATTCCGTCGCAGCTTTCCGTACTGCATAAGAGTGCGGTGTTTACCACCGGTGTCAGAAACTGGCATGGGGTATGGCTGTTTCTGACAGCCTGTGTATTTCTGATTCCGCTTTATTATATCGCCAGAAGGTAGGGAGGCGTTTATGTCTTTTGCAAGCATGACATTTTTGATCTTTTTTTTCCCGATTACACTTTTGGGATATTATCTGTGTTTTTTTAGCAAGACGCTGCAAAGGGTGTGGCTGTTTCTGGCAAGCCTGGCTTTTTGTGCCTTTGGAACACTGACTGGAGCGGCGGTCGTGCTTGTTTTGCTGCTGTTAAACGGTGTGTTTGGAATTGTGCTGGGCAGGCGTAAGGAAGGACGGGGACGGGCGGCGTTTCTTTTGGGAATTATATGTAATATGGCGCCCGTGATTTTCTTTAAATATATTTATGCGCAGGGAAGCCTTTTGCCGGTGGGGCTTTCCTTTGTGATGCTTTCCGGCATTTCCTATCTGGCGGATGTCTATTCCAAAGAAACGCCGGCGGTAAAGAACCCGGCTACACTTGGTCTGTATCTTTTCTATTTCCCGAAGCTGACTGCCGGACCGGCCATGAGATTTGAGGTGTTCCAAAAGCAACTGCTTGCAAGGAAGATGACCCTGCGCCGCAGTGCGGTCGGCTGCAGCAGATTTGTGACCGGGCTGGCCAAAAAGGTGCTTCTGGCAGATACGCTGGCACAGCTTGCGGATATTGTGTTTAACTATTCCGCAATGGGGCGTGAAAATGCCACGGTTCCAATTCTGATGGCATGGATCGGACTGCTTGCTTTTGCATTGCAGATTTATTTTGATGTTTCCGGCTATGCGGATATGGCGGTGGGTTTAAGTCTGATGTTTGGCATAATTCTGGAAGAAAACATGAATTACCCGTATACGGCACTTTCGGTGAGCGGCTTTTGGAACCGGTTTTACATCTCGCTGACAAAGTGGTTCGGGCAGTACGTGTATGAACCGCTTGGCGGGAGCAGACAGAAAAACATGGATACGATGGTGCGAAACCTCTTTTTGACGTGGCTTGCGATCGGGCTGTGGTATGGTGTTTCGGGGAAGTTTCTCATGTGGTGCCTGTGGCAGTTTCTGTTTATCCTGGCGGAGCGTTTTATAGGATATACGGGAGTCACTTCCCACAAGGCAGTTATGAGGCTGTATACGCTTGTGGTGATCGCTCTGGGCTGGGTTGTTTTCCGGGCTGTTGATCTGTATCAGGCAGGACAGTATTATATGAATATGTTCGGGGTAAATTTCAATGGGATATGGAACCCCATGACGGGGACGCTTCTCAGAGAGTACTGGATGTATCTGGCCGCAGGCATTTTCTTTTGCACACCAGTGACAAAGAAGGTCAACAACTGGCTGGTAAAGGGCAGGAGAGGAGGGCTTGCCAAGGCGGTTATCACGGTTTGCTATCCCATTGTCATGCTTGCGGCATTGCTGCTTTCAATCAGCTATCTGATGCAGGGGCTGGGCAGACCGTTTTTGTATTCGCTGTATTGAACTTTAGAAGAATGACAGGATTTACACGGGCGCGGAAAGGGAGGTATGATGAAAGCATATTTCCGGAAAAAGTATATATTTCTGTTCTGTTTTCTGGCGGGGCTTTTTGCCTTTTCAGGATATCATATGTATGAAAAGCAGGATGAGATTGGAGTTTTTCTTGAAAAGTTGTCGAAGGCTTCGGACTTTGAACAGGCGGGAGAGGCGGCTTTTGAACTATCAGAGGCTTTGCAGAGGGATGTGACAGGAAACGCCTTTACGGAACTGTATGGCATGACGCAGCGCGTATTACACAAGCGGGAATATCGGAACTTTTCTTTCGTAACAGGCGAAAAAGGTATGATATATTATGGCGCTGTTATTGAGGGGAAGGACGACAGTCTGATGGAGTATGCGAAGCGGGTGGGAAGGGCGGCACGCTGTGCTGAGGAACGGGGAGCGGAGACGATTTTTGTCATGCCGCCCACAAAGGTGATGTATTCTCTGATGGGAGAGGACAGGAAACTTCCCGTAAACGATACCAATGCCGTTCAGGATGAGCTTCTTTTGTATCTGCAGCAAAATCAGGTGAGGACGCTTGATCTGCGCGGGCCGCTGGAAAATTCGGGCATGATGCAGGAGGAACTGTTTTACCGGACAGATCATATGTGGACGTCGGAGGCAGCCTTTGTCGCTGCCGGGGCGCTTGTGGATAAGATACGGGATGATTTTGGCGACGACTGGGATACGGAACATTTTTTCTGCGACAGGGAGAATTACCGTGCGGATGTGTACCGCCAGGCAACCATAGGAGCCATTGGCAGGGAAACGGGGATTCTGTATGCCGGTAAGGAAGACTATACGGTTTTATATCCGAAGTTTGAAACGGGAATGAAGTGGTATGATCTGGAGAGCGGCGAGAGAAAAGCGGGGAGCTTTCACGAAGCGTTTATTGACCTGGAGCCGGACGGGGAAGACCGGTATGAAAATCCCGGGAGTGCTGTCTATCTGGAAGGTGTGGTGAACCGGGACCGTATCGTCAATACGGAAAATCCGGACGGACCCAGAATCCTTTGTCTGCGCGACACTTATATGTCCCCGGTTGCCTGTTTTTTGGCACCTATGTGCAGCCAGATCGATCTGGTGTGGGCCAGATCAAATTATAATGATATTGATTATGAGAAACTGATCCAGGAAGAGGAGTATGACTATCTGATTATAGAGGTTTATCCATATAATATCAGTGAGAGGGCATTTGCATTTTTTGAGGATTGACAGGAGTCTGGAAATGAGAAAAGCGGCGGTGGTTTGCGCGTGGATTGCGCTGATACTTATATTGGGGTCTGCATACCGGGCGGCCGGAGGCGGCGTTGCTTTATCCAAAAGCGATGAGGAGCTGCAGGTGCGTGTTCTACAGACAAAAGATGATGCCGACTGCATTATTATGGGGCACGGTGAGGCGGCGGTGATGATTGATGCCGGTGAAGCGCAGGACGGGGAGACCATTCTGGAAGTTTTGCGAAAGGCGGGGATTGAAAAACTGGATGCGCTTATTCTGACGCATCCGGATCTGGACCATATCGGTGGAGCGATGGCTGTTTTGCAGTCGGTCACTGTGGATAAGGTGATTCTGCCCTACTATGACAGGGAAAAAGAGGAGCTTGAGGCGATAAAAAGTTATTGTAAAGAGGCGGGGATTCGGGTATACTATCCGAACCATGTATGGAAGATGAACATGGAATATATGAGTCTGCTCATATATCCGCCGCAGGAAAACCATTATAAAGAGGATAACAATTATTCTCTCGCGGTGCTGGCGGAGCACGGGAATGTCCGGATGTTTTTTGGTGGGGACGCCCTCAGAAAACGCAGCGAGGAACTTCTGCTTATGAATCTGCCGGAGGTGAGTCTATATAAAGTACCTCATCACGGGAGGGCAAACAGCGCGTCGGATGAGCTGTTTGAAACACTGCAGCCGGTTTATGCTGTGGTTACATCGAAAACGGCAGACGAGGAGATTGTGCACTGTGGCAGACAGTATGGCAGCAGGCTTCTCTTTTCGGGAGAAGCGGATGTGGTGTTTCAAAGTGACGGAGAACATCTGATTTTGCAAAATAGGGAAGCGACGGCGCAGTGAGGAAAAGGATAGTAGCAAATATGAATAAAAAGATCATACTGGGCGCGGTCATAGGAGTGGCACTGGCCACGGTGGCTGGCGCGTTGTGTTATACCGATTATCGGAGGAAGGAAGGTATGCGTTTTGTACAGGCTTTGGGAAACGGCATTAACATCGGAAACAATCTGGATGCTACCGGTGTGCGGGAGCATATGTCCGAAGCGTCTGTAGAGGATTATGAGACATTCTGGAATAACCCGCCTATCAGGCAGGAGCTGTTCTGGGCGGTAAAGGACGCCGGATTTAAAAGCGTACGGATACCGGTAACCTGGGACGAACATCTGGACGAGGAAGGAACGATAGAGCAGGCGTGGCTGGACCGCGTGCAGGAAGTTGTTGACATGGCGCTGGCGGAAGAACTGTATGTGATTCTGGATACGCACCACGAAATGTGGCTCGACCTGAAGCCGGAGCGGGAAAAAGAGATCGGTGAAAGGCTTTCCCGGGTGTGGACGCAGATTGCACAGTGTTTTCGCGACTATGACGAGAAGCTTTTGTTTGAAGGGATGAATGAACCGAGACTGCGCGATTCGGAGTTCGAGTGGACGCCGGGAACGAAGGAACTGCAGGCGATGACCAATCGTCTGAACCGGGTTTTTGTGGATACGGTGCGCTCGGTGGGGGGAGAAAACGAGGACAGGTATCTGCTGATCTGTCCCTATGCAAACCGTTATGAGGCAGAGGCGCTTGAAGCGGTTCAGTATATAAAGGGGCATATTATTGTATCGGTGCACGCTTATATTCCTTATTCTTTTTGTGACGGGGATAGGGAAAATAAGCGTTTTGACGCAGAAGACCAGAAAGACACGGAAAAGATAGACACACTGTTTGCGTGGCTTGAAAAGAATTATGTGAAAAAGAATATTCCGGTGATCATAACGGAATTTGGCAGTGAGGACAAGGGAAACAGGGAGGATCGTCTGGAATGGCTGCAGTATTATCTGATGCGGGCGCAGGAGAGCGGTGTGACCTGTTTCTGGTGGGATGAAGGGGACGATCGGAAATTGATTGACAGAGAGTCCCTTGTATGGAAAGAGCAGGAGATGGTGGAGATGCTTACCCGGGGAAAAGGGCGGCAATGATGAAATCTTAAATTGAGAGGGGAACGATTGAAAACGCGGCCGGTTAGTGCTATACTTGTTGAGGTTTAGTCAGAAACAGCGCTATTTCTGTATGCAGGAGAGGAGCCGGATTGTACAATGGGCGGAGAGCTTTATTCCCAGAGAAGGGAAATTAAATAT
Organism: uncultured Lachnospiraceae bacterium; assembly: GCA_949472775.1. Lineage (GTDB taxonomy): Bacteria > Bacillota > Clostridia > Lachnospirales > Lachnospiraceae > UBA3282. Next base: position 56,299 of record CASWVG010000005.1, on the reverse strand, counting down.
ATTGTGCCGCTTGTCAAGGCTTTGGCGATTGAAAAACAGTTGGACAGGCTGCTGCAGAGAGACGGGCATTGTACAGACAGTCCGTATTTGGTGAAAAGTGTGTATTTTGATTCAGTTAATCAGATTGATTTCGCGGAAAAGCTCGCGGGTGTATCCGACCGTAAAAAGGTGCGTCTCCGGATTTATGACGGGGATGCGTCTCTGTGCAAATTGGAAATCAAGCAAAAGTCCAATGACCTCCAGCAGAAACTGAGCCTGATTGTATCGATGCCCGACGCAGTGGAACTTTTACACGGGAATGTAAAGGTGCTTCAAAAGTATTTTAACAGTTCCAGGACCAGCCGGATAGCATATGGTATTATGATGCAGGGGTTGTATCGTCCTGTTGTCCAGATTGCGTATGACAGGCTGGCATACAAATATCCCATGTATGACACGCGTGTGACGCTGGACATGAATGTCAGATCCTCCGAATCCAATATGGATATTTTTTCACCGGATGTCTGTTATACGCCAATCTTGTGGGGAAATGTGGTTCTGGAAGTGAAATACAGCGGGAAGCTTATGGGGTTTTTGTCCGCCCTGTTTACGCAGTTTCATCTGACGCAGGGCGCTTACAGCAAATATTGTGCCGGACGTTCCGTTTATTATGGTTTCAATTACTGAGGAGCAGGTTTATTATGTCGAAGGAAGAGGTTCTGGAGTATTTTTATACAAACAGCAGCGAGTATGGCGTGAAAACAACGCTGATTATACTGATGTGCGGCCTGGCAGTGGGAATGATTATCTTTCTGACATATTATATTTCCGCTGAGAAAATTGCCTACAACAGGAAATTTAACTGGTCTCTTGTAATTATGCATCTGATTACCGTGGTGGTCATGCTGATGATCAGCAGTAATATTGCCGTGTCGCTTGGTATGGTGGGCGCGCTGTCTATCGTACGTTTTCGGACGGCGGTAAAGGACAGCCGGGATACCATGTTTATTTTCTGGGCGATGGCGGAAGGGCTCTGTGTGAGTTCCCAGAACTGGCGGCTGACGTTTACCACAGTGTTGTTTATCGCGGTAATCTTGATTTTGTCCAGCAAAGTGCCGGGAATCCGGAATAGATATTTGCTGGTCGTGAGCGGCGGAGAACAGGCGATTGACAGGAAACAGTTCGAGGAGAAATTGAAGCCTTATGTTGTCAGTTTTCGGGTGCGGACGGTAAACAAGGATGTCGGACACGAGGAAATGATTTGCGAAATCGGAACAAAGGGCGAAATTAATCTTGATGTATTGGATGCGCTTCTGACTGTTCCGGGCATTCAGTCTGTAAACTGGGTGGCACAGTCTGGAGAGACAGTGGGATGATGAGCCGAAAATGTGCATTGTTTTGTTTGCTGTTCATATGTGGGACTCTGTGCCTGCTTCTTTTGTGCGACAATTACTGCCCAAAGGAATTGTGCTTTTCCAGAAAATCGGGATTTTACGAGGAGCCTTTTGAGCTGAAATTGTCTGCTCCATTCGGGGAAAAAATCTATTACACGCTGGACGGTTCTGTACCGGACGAAAATGCGTTTCTGTACACGACTCCTATTTTTATTGATGACGCGACTTCGCAGCCAAATGTATATTCCGCGAGAACGGATCTGGTGGATGATCCGCAGTATAAGCTGCCGGACTATACTGTTGACAAATGTACGATTGTCAGAGCAGTAAGTCAGAATGTTGACGGAAATTTTGGTGAGGTGAAAACGGAAAGTTATTTTGTGTGTTATGATGAGAAGGCGGGATACCGGGATATGAATGTCATGTCTATCGTGACGGCGCCCGAAAATCTCTTTGATTACGATACAGGCATTTATGTTCTTGGGCGTAAATATGATAACAATCTAGACGAAAACGGGAATCCCTTGTGGGAGAATGCAAATTTTTATAATCATGGAATGGCATGGGAGCGTCTGGTGGACATTCAGATTTTCAACGCGGAGCGGGAGGTATCCCTGAAGCAGCCCTGCGGTATGCGGATTCAGGGAGGCAGCAGCCGTGCCTACCTGCCAAAAAGTCTGAACTTTTATGCCAGGAAGATTTACAGCCTGGCGACGCGGTTCTATTCGGATTTGTTTGGAACTGGCTATATGGCAGACACGGTGACACTTACCGCGGGTGGCCAGGATGCTATTGCCAAATTTCGCGATATGTTTGTGTCCACACAGACGAAGGACAGAAATTTTTGCACGATGAATTACGAGCCATGCGTCATGTTTTTGAATGGTGAATACTGGGGCGTCTACTGGCTTACCGAAAGATATACAAACACATATCTCAGCTATTATTATGGTGTTGATGCTGACAACATTATTATAATGAAAAATAATAAACTGACCCGGGAGAGCGAGGCGGACTGGGCAGTTTATGTAAGCATGCTGAATTATCTGCAGGATACTGATTTTACAACAGCGGAGAATTATGAGTCTCTTGACTATACCATTGATCTGCAAAGTTTTATTGATTATTACGCGACAGAGATTTATATTGGTACCGAAGACTGGCCTGGTACGAACGAGGCTTTCTGGAGAGCGCGCAAGCCGGTTAAAAATACAGAGAGACGGGTAAATTATGAAGACGGCAGATGGCGGTGGATGTTGTTTGATGTCAACACAAGTGCACTTCGGGAAGAGGTGATGAAGGATGATACACTGGGCAGTACCATAAAGAGTAACTCAGCGTTTTGCAATTTATGCCAGAGTGATGCGTTTAAAAAGGAGTTTTCCCTTACACTGATGGATCTTGCCAATGAAACTTTTTCAGTGGAAAATACGGAGCGGGTGATCAGGGAATGGCTTGCTTTGATGCGGGAGCCGATGGAGGCGCATCTGCGGCGGTTTTACGGGGAAGAAGGTGTGTACCGTTTTGATGAGGAAGTGGCGGATATCCGGGCATTTATCAAGGGTAGAAAACCATATGCTGCGCAGTATCTGGAAGAAAATTTCGGGCTGGAAGGTTGTCTTGCGACTGTGAAACTCGAAATGTCGGACACGGCCGCTGGGCAGATTACTTTGAATACAATAACGCCGACTTTTGACGGCCAGGGAAAATGGAAGGGAGAATATTTTACGGATTACCCGATTACCATTTCGGCAACAGCCAATGAAGGATATCGCTTTGCTGGATGGGAAATCAGTGCCGGACAGGGGATGGAAACTATTGAGGGGACATCTCTGGAATTGGAGATACCGGAGAACGGGCTTTGCGTGAGAGCGGTGTTTGAGAAAGAGGGAAGTGATAAGTGATTGTGCTATATAGGAGTGTGACGAATGAACAGGTGTAGATACAGGAATGCACTGGCGCTGACGGTACTGATCTGCTGTTTGCCGTTTACGGAATTGGCAGTGCAGGCTGCTCCGGAGAAAGTAGAAGAGACTTCCGTGCTGGCGGAGTACGAGGCGTACTATGACCGGTTCCTGTCGATTGAGAACCGGGACGGGATTGCGGACGGCGGTTTTCTCGTGGTGGAAGACCAGATATTCCCTCTGGAGCCGGATGAGGAGGACAGCATTCTGATGGTGCCTGCCTTTGATGCGCAGTATAACCGTCTGGCGCTGTTTATCGTGGACGCGGACGGACAGATTCTCTATCGGACGGAGCAGCTTGAGACAAACTACTGCGTCCGAGGGCGGATGAGACAGCCTGTGCAGTCCATTGCGGCGGTCTCCTTTCAGGATCTGAACCGGGACGGCAACATGGATATTGTGCTTATCACCTCCTGCCTCAATGAGAGCGGCATCTATGCGGGTGAAACTTACAAGGTGGGGGACGTGCTTTTCCAGAATCAGTCGGGAAACGGTTTTTACCGGGATTATCGGATTTCAGAAAAGATTAACCGCTTTGGCATGAATAAGAGCGCGGATTCCATTGCGGCTTTTGTCCGGGACGGGGATTCTACGGAATTTCTGTACACAGCGACCACTTTGCAGGAACTGCAGAGGAACCGTTTCCGGGTTATTCCGGAACAGTGTTATCTGCGGACGTTCGGTAAGCTCGGTAAGCTGCAGGTGACGCCGGGGACATACCGGATTGCGGATTATGACATATTTATGATTTATCTGGTGAACGAGCAGGGAGATATCGTATCGGTATTGCAGCCGATGGGAGAGTACGACAATCTCTATGCGCTCAAAGGTGTTACCTGTCGGGATATCGACGGGGATGGGCTCAAAGACATCGTGATTCTTGCCAGATACAGTTATGAAGGCGAGGGCGGGGAGCTTCTCATTGAGAGTGATTACAGGATCTATTACCAGAGAACCGGCGGGTTTTTGCCGGATACGGAAATCAGGGATGTATACCGGTGCAGCGATGAAGACACGATGGAAATACTGGTAGAAAAAGCGCGGGATTATTGGGGGTGGCAGTCCACAAATGATTAAAATACTGATTGTAGATGATGAAAAACCGATCTGTGATTTGATAGACTTAAATCTTACTTCCGCAGGGTATCACTGTACGACAGTGCAGGATGGCCTGGAGGCAATTGACCTGATCGAGAAGGAAGAGTTTGAACTTGTTCTTCTGGATATCATGCTGCCGGGTGCGGATGGATATGATGTGATGGAGTACATACGCCCTCTGGGGATTCCGGTGATTTTTATCACTGCCAAGCATGAGGTGAAGCACCGGGTGAAGGGACTGAAGCTGGGAGCCGACGATTATCTGGTAAAACCTTTCGACGTGGTGGAACTGGTGGCGAGGGTGGAGGCGGTGCTCAGGCGTTACAACAAAGCGGAGCAGCATCTTACAGCGGGTGACGTGACGGTGGATGTGGACGCACGCAGGGTGACCAAGGCGGGACGCCCCGTGGAGCTGACGAATAAAGAGTTCGGCCTTCTGCTCCTCTTTATGAAAAATAAAAACGTCGCCCTGTTTCGGGAGACCTTATATGAGAAGGTGTGGGAAGGAGAATACTTTGCGGACAGCAGGACGCTTGATCTGCATGTACAGCGCCTGCGAAAAAAGCTGGGTTGGGAGCATAATCTGGTGGCGGTGTACAAGGTGGGCTATCGCTTAGAGGTGCAGGAATGAAATTTTCAATCAAATTGGTACTGTCTACCATGATTGTGCTGGCGCTGGCACTGGGATTCAGCGGGTTTTACTTTGTAAACTATGTGTTTGAGACTTCTCTGGACAGAGAGGTGGGACAGTCGCTCGACGAGAGCAGTATTTTAAGTTTTGCCTTTGAGACGGCGGCTTTGAATGTGCCGCTCAAATACAGCGTCCTGCCCGACAGCGTGGTGGAGGAGATCGCGTCCAAACTGGAAATGGGCGGACAGGGTGGCGGGCGCCTCCTTCGGATTGCGGATGAGGAGAAAAACATATTATATACAAGCGGCGGATTTAGTGCGGATGAAGGGCTGCTTCCGCAGACGGATGAGCATACCAAATCCTACCGTGTGATCCGTGCACAGGACAGCTTCTATGTGCACACCTGCGTATCCATCAATGCGCTGAACCGGATTCTGTATCTGGAAACCATGAAGGATGTGACGGGGGTGTTTTCAGAACGTGCCATGGGGTTTTCCCTATATCGAAAAGTGACGGTAGTCATACTATTGACCGGTACAGTCATCATGCTGTTTATTGCATCCCTTTTGACGAAGCCGATCCGCCTGCTGACGAAGGCGACCAGAGAAATGGCGGCGGGGGATTACACATACCGCGCCAGACAGGTCAGCCGGGATGAGTTAGGGCAGCTCACCGGGGATTTTAACAGGATGGCAAATGCGCTGGAGGAGAATATCTGCAAGCTGGAGGAGGAGATCGAGGCGAGAGAAGAGTTTATGGGCGCTTTTGCCCACGAACTGAAAACGCCTCTGACGGCGATCATCGGATACGCGGACATGCTGCGCTCCCACAAGCTGGATGAGGAAAAGAGCATCATGTCGGCAAATTATATTTATACGGAGGGCAAACGCTTAGAGGCCATGTCATTTCGCCTTCTGGATATCATCGTGGCAAAACAGGATGAGGCGCAGATGCAGGAAACGCCGGTGGGAGAATTGTTCGCATACCTGCGGGAAATGTTTGCGGAGAAAAGGGATATGGATATCCGCTTTGTGTACGAAGAAGCCGTGGTACAGATGGAAGCCAATCTGATCAAGACGGTGCTTGTCAATCTGATCGACAATGCCTGCAAGGCTTCGGAGAGCAGCGCCGCATCGAAGGCGGACAGTACGGTTGCGGTGGATAGCGCAGGCCCTGACATGGCGGGTGTGGACGGAATGGGCGGCAAGGCGGCAGACCAGAAGGGGGCTGATATGGTCGGTGTGTCTGAGGCATCGGTATCCGGCGGCAGGACGGGCGTGGTCGAGGTGACAGGTGAGAGGGCTGACGGTGGCTATCGGATCTCAGTGAGGGATTACGGGATCGGCATACCAGAGGAAGAACAGGCTAAGATCGTCAAGGCCTTTTACATGGTGGACAAGTCACGGGCAAGAAGCAAGAACGGAGCGGGGCTCGGACTTGCGCTGTGCGTGGAGATTCTAAAAATACATCACAGCAGGTTACAGATTGAGAGCAAAGTTGGGGAAGGTTCCTGTTTCAGTTTCATCCTTGCAGCTTTGACGTGCAGGAATTAGGACGCATACATGCAGACAGGCTTTTTTAGTATTTCCCGTGGAGAACAATACTTATGAAAAGTAAGATATATTATCTGACGGTTCCGCTGTTGGCGGTGTTAGCCATGTTTCTGTCCATCTGGGGGCCGGAGGCATTGGCGGAGTATAAGGATCAGAGCATTCTGGACAGACCCCATACGGAAAGTGTGGAAAACGCCGGGGAGGGATACCGCTACCAGATGAACAGCAATGAAAAGCTCTATATTCTGTCATGCTGTCTGAGCGGCCAGACGTTTCCCGAGAGCGAGACGAGCGCCATGACGCATGAAGCGGATGCGGAGGTGGATTATCAGGAACTGGAAGGTTCCTATGCCTTCGTGGTGAACCGCAGGGGACCGTCGGGCAGAGAGATCACGGACGAGCAGATTTATGCTACCTGCAACGAGGGGCTTACGCTGCTTAAGGATAAGGGAATCCTGCCAGAGCAGGTGAGGGAGGTGGACGCGTCTTCCTACGACGTTACCCTTTACTCAGCGATTGATGTGCTGGAGCCGCGCAACAATGTGGCAGTCTGGAAGATGAGCCTGTCCAATTCCCAGAAAAACGCGGATAAGACAAACCGTCTGATGGATGCCTATATCGACGCGGATGACGGAAAAATATATGAATTTTATGTGAGGACGCCGCTCTTGTGGGAAGAGATCGACGCGGACGCGCTGATGGAGGAATGGGCGGCATATATGGGACTTTGCGAACCTTTGCCCTATGAGTCGGACAACCCGCTCCTGGAGACGACGCCGTATTTTCGCAAATATGTGTTTGCGGGCATGGGGAACGGGCAGACGGTGGTGACGCTGGGATTCTATGAGGGGATCAATGAGCTGTTTTTGAAAGTATCCCGCTGACAGTTCGAGAAGTGATGATGCAACTTTGATGCAAAAAAGATGGGTTTTTGATGCAAATATTATGGCATTATGATGCAACTTAGATGAAATTATGATGCGCCTCTTTTATATGCTTAATGTGAGAAGTACAGAAAGTACTAAGTCTGCTTTGTGGACTTTTCTCACATAGGAGAATTTACACAGCATACAAGAGAGGAGCATCAGTTATGTACGGAGAGTCATCGTTCACGTGGGAATACGTCTGCGGTTATGAGACGAGGGAGCGGAGAAAAAGACGTCTGGCAAGGAGGATGTATACATTGACCGCAGCACTGTGTATCGTCAGCCTGACGACAGTGCTGTCAGTGAAGCTTGCGGCGGCGGGCGGCATCCGCTTTCTTACGGAAACGTTGTGGCAGACAGAAAAGGGAACCGCGGCGGATACGCCGTTTGACGGGGAAGGGGCAGAGGAGATATGGGCAGAGCGGATGGTGCTGCCGCTCGCTCTGGTGACGGCGCAGGCGGCAGTTTTCGGAGGGGATGAGAATGCACAGCCGGTAGCAGCACATATTCCAACAGTCTATCTGGATCCGGGGCACGGCGGCATGGACGAGGGCTGTGCCAGAGGAGGCGTCCGGGAAAAGGACCTGAATCTTGCCATTGCTCTGCTTGTGAGGGACCAACTGAAAGAAAAGGGATATCAGGTGATCATGTCCAGAGAGACGGATATCTACGTTGCGAAGGAAATGCGCGTGGCGCAGGCAAACCGGTCCGGCGCTGATATTTATATCAGCATCCATCAGAACGCCACGGAAGAAGGCGTAGGGGTGAACGGGATGGAAGTGTGGTATACGGAGGATGTCGACCGGGCAGACAGTAAGAGGCTGGCACAGTTAATCAGACAGCAGACGTTAAAAAGTACAGAAGCTACAGAGCGGGAACTGCAAAGCGACGCGGATTTTTATGTGACCAAAAACACTTCCATGCCCGCCTGCCTGATTGAGACAGGATTTCTCTCCAATGCGGTGGAGCGTTGGAAATTAAACCTTGCGGAATATCAGCAGCAGATCGCGGACGGTATTGTGCAGGGGATCGCCTACTATTTTCATCCAAAGACCATGTATCTGACTTTTGACGATGGCCCCTCCGAGGAGAACACCCGGAAGGTACTAGAGATATTGCGGGAGAGGAATATCAAGGCGACATTCTTTCTGGTGGGCGAGAATGTGAGACAGCACCCAGAGGTGGCGCGTCAGATTGTGGCGGAGGGACATACCATCGGCATTCACTGTGACCACCATGACTACGACGCCTTGTACGCGAGTGTGGACAGTTATGTGACGGATTTTGAAAAGGCGAGACAGACTGTGTACGAAGCGACGGGGGTGGAGACCAGCCTGTTCCGTTTTCCGGGCGGCAGCGTCAACGACTTTAATAAGAAAACGGGCAAAGCCATCATTCGTGAAATGACAAGGAGAGGCTACATATATTACGATTGGAACGCAAGCCTGGAGGATGCGGTCAAAAACCCGAACCCGAAGCAGCTGATTGAAAACGGCGTATCGACCACCCTCGGACGGAAGAAGGTCGTCCTGCTCGCCCATGACGTGGTCGGCAGCACAACCCTTTGTCTGGAAGAACTTCTGGACAGTCTGCCGGAGTATGAGATGAAACCCTTAGATGAGGATGTGGAACCGATCTGTTTTGGAGATTGATGAGCAAATGAATCCTGCTTTTTGCCTGTGAGGGCACAACCGGGAAAATTAACAATAAATTGTCTTGACAAGCCCGCCTTTCAATGCCAAAATGATAAGCAGTTATCATAGGCAGAGACATTGAGGAAGACAGTATCCGATTTTTAAAAGTCGCAGCGAGCCGGTGAGGGTGGAAGACCGGTACGAGTAGGAGACCGGAGAAGATCACTTCTGAGTTTCAGACTGAACTTTCGCCGCATGTGCGGCTGCCCGGCTGGAATCCCTTTCGGAGAACGCGCAGTGCAGGCGGTGAGACAGTAGGCTCTGACGGCGTCCCGCCGTTATCGGGAACCGTATAGATGGGTCTCGTCAAGCGGGACGGCGAAAGGAAATCGCCGTATAGCGTGCGCGAGTCAGTCGGTACGTCGTAACAGGTGGTATCACGAGAACTTTGGCCTCGTCCTTTTACGGGACGGGGCCTTTCTGATGTTAAGAAAGGAAGGACACTATGTATCAGAAAGTTGACGCAAATCTGAATTTTGTGGACAGAGAGAAAGAAGTGTGTCTTTTCTGGAAGGACAATGCGATCTTCCAGAAAAGCATGGACTCCCGGAAGGACGGCCCCACTTACACGTTTTATGACGGGCCGCCGACGGCCAACGGCAAGCCCCATATCGGACATGTCCTGACCCGTGTCATCAAGGACATGATTCCCAGATACCGCACCATGAAAGGGTATATGGTGCCCCGTAAGGCGGGATGGGACACCCACGGACTGCCGGTGGAGCTGGAAGTGGAAAAACTGCTTGGCCTGGACGGAAAGGAGCAGATCGAGGAGTACGGCCTTGACCCGTTTATCAGCAAGTGCAAGGAATCTGTCTGGAAGTACAAGGGCATGTGGGAGGATTTCTCCGGTACGGTCGGCTTCTGGGCGGATATGGACGATCCTTATGTGACGTATCACGATAACTTTATTGAATCCGAGTGGTGGGCGCTCAAGCAGATCTGGGACAAAAAACTGCTGTACAAGGGTTTTAAGATCGTGCCCTACTGCCCGCGCTGCGGCACGCCCCTGTCATCCCACGAGGTGGCTCAGGGCTATAAGGCAGTGAAGGAACGCTCCGCCATCGCCCGGTTTAAGGTGGTGGGTGAGGATGCCTATTTTCTGGCATGGACAACCACGCCCTGGACACTGCCATCCAATGTGGCTCTCTGCGTGAACCCTGTGGAGACTTATGTGAAAGTGAAAGCGGCGGACGGTTATACCTACTATATGGCACAGGCGCTTCTGGATACGGTACTCGGCAAGCTGGCCACGGACGATGCGCCCGCTTATGAAGTGCTGGAGACTTATGTGGGCACAGACCTGGAATACAAGGAGTATGAGCCGCTGTTTGCCTGTGCGGGCGAGGAGGCTTCCAGACAGAAAAAGAAAGCCCATTATGTGACGTGCGATAGCTACGTTACCATGACGGATGGTACTGGCATCGTGCATATCGCCCCCGCTTTCGGTGAGGATGACGCGCAGGTGGGACGCAGATACGACCTGCCCTTTGTGCAGTTTGTGGACGGCAAGGGTAACATGACCGAGGAGACGCCTTATGCGGGTCTTTTTGTGAAAAAGGCTGACCCGGAAGTGATCAAGGATCTGGATAAAGAAGGCAAACTTTTTGACGCGCCCAAGTTTGAGCATGACTACCCGTTCTGCTGGCGCTGCGACACGCCCCTGATCTACTATGCGCGGGAGTCCTGGTTTATAAAGATGACTGCGGTGCGCGACGATCTGGTGCGGAATAATAGGACGGTGAACTGGATCCCCGAGTCCATCGGCGAGGGGCGTTTCGGCAACTGGCTGGAGAATATTCAGGACTGGGGCATTTCCCGTAACCGTTACTGGGGTACACCCTTAAATGTGTGGGAGTGTGAAGGCTGCGGCCACATGGATGCCATCGGTTCCAGAGAGGAACTGGAGAAGATGAGCGGCAATGCGGCGGCAAAGACCGTGGAGCTGCACAGACCTTACATTGATGAGATCACCTGTACATGCCCGGAGTGCGGAGGAACCATGAAGCGCGTGCCCGAGGTGATCGACTGCTGGTTTGACTCCGGGGCGATGCCTTTTGCGCAGCACCACTATCCGTTTGAGAATAAGGAACTTTTCGACAGCCAGTTCCCGGCGCAGTTTATCTCCGAGGCGGTGGACCAGACGCGCGGCTGGTTCTACTCCTTGATGGCGGAGTCCACGCTCCTGTTTAACTGTGCGCCCTTCGAGAATGTGATTGTGCTCGGACATGTGCAGGACGAGAACGGGCAGAAAATGAGTAAGTCGAAGGGGAATGCGGTGGATCCTTTCGAGGCGCTTGAGACTTACGGCGCAGACGCGATCCGCTGGTATTTCTATATCAATTCGGCTCCCTGGCTGCCCAACCGTTTCCACGGCAAGGCGGTGCAGGAGGGACAGCGCAAATTCCTGGGCACTTTGTGGAATACTTATGCCTTCTTTGTGCTGTATGCGAATATCGACAATTTTGACGCGACGAAGTACAGTCTGGAATATGACAAACTTCCCGTGATGGACAAGTGGCTGCTCTCCAAACTGAACACGGCCATCAAGGAAGTGGACGATCATCTGAACCATTACAGAATCCCCGAGGCGGCGAGGGTGTTAGATAACTTTGTGGATGAGATGAGCAACTGGTATGTGAGAAGAAGCCGCGAGCGGTTCTGGGCGAAGGGCATGGAGCAGGATAAGATCAACGCGTATATGACCCTCTACACGGCCCTTGTGGACATCTGCAAGTGTGCTGCGCCCATGATTCCTTTTATGACGGAGGAAATTTACCGCAATCTGGTGTGCAGCATTGATGAAGCCGCGCCAGAGAGCATTCACCTGTGTGATTTCCCGACGGCGGACGAGGGCATGATCGACCAGAAACTGGAAGAATCCATGCAGGAGGTATTAAAGATCGTTGTCATGGGCCGGGCGGCCCGCAACACGGCCAACATCAAGAACCGCCAGCCCATCGGCACCATGTATGTGAAAGCGGAAACCGTTCTTGACGAGTTCTATCAGGATATCATCAGGGACGAATTAAATGTAAAGCAGATCGTATTCTCCGACGATGTATCAGCGTTTACGACTTACAGCTTCAAACCCCAGCTTAAGACGGTCGGTCCGAAGTACGGCAGACAGCTCGGCGGCATCAAGGCGTATCTGTCCGCAGTGGACGGCAGCGCGGCGATGGAGATTTTGAAATCACAGGGGGCGTTGAAATTTGACGTGGACGGTGTGGAAGTTTCTCTTGCCGAGGAGGATCTGTTGATCGACATGGCGCAGAAGGACGGTTTTGTGGCGGAGGCAGACAATTATGTGAGCGTAGTGCTTGACACGAATCTGTCAGAAGAGCTGATCGAGGAGGGCTTTGTGTACGAAATCATCAGCAAGATCCAGACCATGAGAAAGGATGCGGATTTTGAGGTGATGGATCACATCAGAGTCTCCCTGAACGGCAATGAGAAAGTGGCGCAGATCGCCGCGAAGAATGAAGCCGTGATCGCCGGGAAAGTGCTGGCGGAGAGCATCGGTACGGGAGAAAGTCTGGCCGTTTCCAAGGAGTGGAATGTGAACGGGGAGACTGTGACGATCGGTATTCAGAAAATATAGCTGCCGGCAGCGAACAGCGCGGAAGTATCAAATCATGAAGTTTTCTGGACGGAAACGGTAAATTTCAATCTTTATATAGTCAAACGGAAAAATACAGGCTATAATGGAAATGAATGTAAATAAACCTAATCTGACAGCAGGGTTAACGAGGAGGAGAGAGATGATTAAAAAGGCACCTACGACAACTTTTGATACAGAGCTTTTTAAGAGAAGCGTTCTTTACAATGTAAAAACCCTTTACAGAAAGACGCTTGAGGAGGCGACTGACCAGCAGATTTTCCAGGCTGTGTCCTATGCGGTCAAGGACGCCATTGTGGATCAGTGGTTAAAGTCCCAGAAGGAGTTTGAGAGACAGGATCCGAAAATGGTTTATTATCTGTCTATGGAATTTCTGATGGGCCGTGCTCTCGGAAATAACATGATTAATCTGCAGGCATATAAGGTGTTCTCGCAGGCGCTTGAGGAGCTTGGCATTGACATCAATGTGGTGGAGGATCAGGAGCCTGACGCAGCGCTGGGTAACGGCGGTCTGGGTCGTCTGGCGGCATGTTTCCTTGATTCTCTGGCGACGCTCGGCTATGAAGCTTACGGCTGCGGCATTCGGTATCGCTACGGCATGTTCAAGCAGGAAATTCGTGACGGCTATCAGGTGGAGGTGCCGGATAACTGGCTCAAAGACGGAAACCCCTTTGAACTGCGCCGGCCGGAGTATGCGAAAGAAGTGCGCTTCGGCGGCTATGTGAACGTGTATGTAGATGAGAACGGCAGAAGCAACTTTAAGCAGGAGGGCTATCAGGCGGTGACGGCGGTTCCTTATGATCTGCCTGTTGTAGGGTATGGAAGTGGCATCGTCAACACCTTGCGCATCTGGGATGCAGAGCCTGTAAACTGTTTCCAGCTCGATTCCTTTGACAAGGGCGATTACCAGAAAGCGGTGGAGCAGGAAAATCTGGCAAGAAATATCGTGGAGGTACTCTACCCCAACGACAATCACTACGCGGGCAAGGAGCTTCGCTTAAAACAGCAGTATTTCTTCATCTCTGCGTCAGTACAGACGGCAGTGGCGAAGTATATGAGAAACCATGACGACATCAGGAAGTTCCACGAGAAGGTGACCTTCCAGTTAAATGATACTCATCCCACCGTTGCGGTTGCGGAGCTGATGCGCATTCTGATGGATGAACATTATCTGACATGGGACGAGGCGTGGGAGGTGACGACTAAGACATGCGCGTACACGAACCACACGATTATGTCCGAGGCGCTGGAGAAATGGCCGATCGAGCTGTTCTCAAGACTGCTTCCGAGAGTGTATCAGATCGTGGAGGAGATCAACCGCCGCTTTATTGCGAGAATTGAGCAGATGTATCCCGGAAATCATGAGAAAGTCAGAAAAATGGCGATCATCTATGACGGACAGGTTAAGATGGCGCATCTGGCGATTGCGGCTGGCTACTCGGTGAACGGTGTGGCAAGATTGCATACAGAAATACTGAAGAATCAGGAGTTGAAAGACTTCTACGAGATGATGCCAGAGAAGTTCAACAATAAGACGAACGGTATTACGCAGAGACGTTTCCTACTTCACGCGAACCCGCTTCTGGCGGACTGGGTGACCGCGCATGTGGGAAATGACTGGATCACGGATCTGCCGAAGATCAACAAGCTGAAAATCTATGCTGACGATGAGAAAGCGCAGCAGGAGTTTATGAATATCAAGTACCAGAACAAGGTGCGCCTGGCGGATTACATTTTGGAGCACAACGGCATCGAAGTCGATCCCCGTTCCATCTTTGACGTGCAGGTAAAACGTCTGCACGAGTACAAGCGTCAGCTTTTGAACATCCTACATGTGATGTATCTCTACAATGAGCTGAAAGAGCACCCGGATATGGACTTCTATCCCAGAACGTTCATTTTCGGCGCGAAGGCGGCAGCAGGCTACAAGAACGCGAAACTTACCATCAAGCTGATCAATTCCGTGGCGGACGTGGTGAACAACGATCCTGCCATTAACGGAAAGATCAAAGTGGTGTTTATCGAGAACTACCGTGTGTCCAACGCGGAGCTTATCTTCGCGGCGGCGGATGTGTCCGAGCAGATTTCCACTGCAAGTAAGGAGGCTTCCGGAACAGGAAACATGAAGTTTATGTTAAACGGCGCGCTGACCATCGGTACGATGGACGGTGCGAACGTGGAGATCGTGGAAGAAGTGGGAGAGGAGAACGCATTTATCTTCGGTCTGTCCTCCGACGAGGTGATCCGCTACGAGAATTACGGCGGCTATCATCCCACGGATATCTTTAACAACGATCCCGACGTGAGAAAGGTGCTGATGCAGCTGATCAACGGCACATACGCACCCGGCGACCCGGATCTGTTCCGCTCCCTGTACAACTCTCTGTTAAATACGCAGAGTACCTCAAAGGCGGACACCTACTTTATCCTGAAGGATTTCAAGGCTTACGCGGAGGCACAGAAAAAGGTGGAGGCTGCTTACCGGGACGAGAAGGGATGGGCGAGAAGCGCTATCTTAAACGTGGCGTGCTCCGGCAAGTTTACTTCCGACAGAACCATTCAGGAGTATGTGGATGATATCTGGAAGCTCGATAAGGTCGTAATTCCCAAAGACCCCGTGACGACAGCGGATTCTGTGGTGAAAAGAATTGTAAAGTGAATGGATAAGTGATTGCGGAGCCTCCTTTGTCATGTGCGAAGGAGGCTCTACTCGATTTTACGGTGGTCATATGTTATTATAATAAGGGCGGAAACCGGGAGGGATTTTTTATGGATAAAAAACTGGCATTTCAGATATTGGGGCTTTCGGAGACGAAGGAAGAAGAGCAGATCAGACAGAGTTACCTTACGCTTTTGAAGGGCACGAATCCGGAGGACGACCCGGAGGGCTTTAAGCGTCTGCGCGAGGCATACGAAGAGGCGCTCCGCTTTGCCGGGCAGCAGGACGAGGAAGAAGAGGAAGAGCCGCAGGGCGAGGTCGGGCTGTGGATGAAGCGCGTGCGGGGAATTTACCGAGATATTCTTTTGCGCAGAGAGCAGGAGAACTGGAAGGCGCTTTTTGACGACCCGATCTGTGCAGGCCTGGATACGTTTCTGGAAGCGAGAGAACAGCTTCTCGGTTTTCTGTCGGGGCATTCCTTTTTGCCGCAGACTGTATGGGTGCTGCTTGATCAGACATTTCATGTGATGGAGGATTTCGATGCGCTGAAAGAGGAGTTCCATGTCAACTTTCTGAAACATATTGAGTACCATGTCAATACGGGCGACTTTCTCGATTACAGTCTGTTTGAGGCGCTGGATGGCTGTGAGCCGGAGAACGACGAGGAGACGGACGATTATATCAAGGAGTATTTTGACATAAAAAACCGACTGGAGAACGACGAGACGGAGGGTGTGTCCCAGAGGCTTTCGGATATGAAAAGGCACGGGGTTTACCACCCTTATGAGGATGTGGAACGGTTACGCCTTTCTATCCGGCTGAATGAATGTGAAAAGGGAAAGGAACTGGCAGAGGAGCTGATCGGGCGCTATCCCGAGGACGGTTATGTCCGGGTCTGGACCGGAAAAATCTTTTATGATACGGGGGAAGAAGAAAGAGGATTTGCGCAGTGGGAGTCGGTTCTTGCCAAGGAGCCGGACTATTATATGGCAAAATATTTTGCCATGCACCATCTTGTGGATCAGCAGAACTGGGATCAGGCGGGCAAGTATGTAAATGAGCTGATTAAGGTGAACCGGCGGGATGAGGAGCTGTTGGGACTGCAGAAGGAGATCGGCAGCGCGCTCGTTCCCGAGCTGCGGGAGGCACTTGACAAAGGGGAGCCTTACGGGGAACTTTCCGGGAAAGAACTGCGCTCGTTTCTGGGATGGCGGCTGTTTGATCTGGAGCGGTATGAGGATATTCTTGACCTGCTTGCGGAGGACAGTGAGCTGGAGACAGAGGAGGACGGTCTTGAGCTGAAGGCGTGGGCGCTTTACAGACTGGAGTGCTATGAGAAAGCAATTCCCGTATATCAGGCGCATCTGAAATGCGTGGAGGAAAATGAGGATGACGAGAAGGAAAAGGCTTCAAAGGCGGCACAGAGCCATCGCCTTCTCGGCGTCTGCTATTACTGCACCGAAAAGCCGGAGGAGGGGGAGCGGGAGACAAAAACGGCGATTGAACTGGAGGCGGACGAAAGAATCCGTATTGACTGCAAATACTATCTGGCGGACAGGTATCTTTTCCGGAAAGAGTATGAGAAGGCAACAGAGGTCTGCGATGACGTTCTGGAGGCGGATGAAGGGTTTTATCCCGCTTATCTCGTCAGACAGGAAGCGTGCTACCATATGGGGAAGGCGCAGCAGGTGGTGGACGATTATTATCGCGCCATAGATCTGTATGCGGGCTATGAAAAACCGTACCTCTACGCGGCGATGATCTTTTATGATCATAACCAGTACAAGGATGCGCTTGGTGTGATAGAGAGGGCGAGAGAAAATGGAGTGGAGTTTTCCAAAAAGCTGCGCTTTCAGGAGGCGAAGATTCTGAGAATGCTTTCGGAGGACGCGGAGAGCCGGAAACGTCCTCTGGAAATCCTGAATGCGCTGCTTAAGGAGACGAAAGACGAGACGGAGAAAGAGGCGGGGGACCGGGATGCCATTGACCGGGCGGAGCTGCTTTTTGAGAAGGGGCTTTTATTTGAGAGGGAAGAGAAACTTGATACAGCGATAGAGCTTGTTCAGGGAGCCATCATGTTAGACCCGGAGGAGCCTTACTATGTGCTTGTGCTAGGTAATCTCCTGCGGGATTCGGAGCTTTTTGACAAGGCGCTTTTGCAGTATAAGAGGGTGGAGGAAGTTTACCATCACACAGAATTTTATTTCGGTATAGGTGTATGTTATCAAGTGGCAGGGGAACTGCGGCAGGCTGCCAGTTACTTTACAAAGGCGGTGGAGCAGGACGAGACTTACCGGGATACGAATTTAAGGCTTTTCCAATGTTATAGGAGTCTGCATAGCGAGGAGTATAAGCGTGCGGATTATGAGGCGGCGCTGCGTTATATCAATAAGCAGATGGAGGTTACCCAGAACCGGGGATACCGTCTGTGGGACCGGGGTAATCTGTATGTGGATGCAATGGAGATCGCGCTTGCCGTGGCGGACTATGAGGAGGCTCTTGCAGGCGGAACCGTGCCGGAGGAGGAACGGTATATCCTCTGGGAGAATATCGGCGTTGCCTATAAAAATGACAGACAGTTTGCAAAGGGCTATGAGGCTTACCGGCAGGCGTTGGAGACCATGAAGGAAAAGGACATGTCGGTCAAGGCATACCGGGGTATGGCGGACTGCTGCCGGGGCCTGGGAGATTACGAGAAGGCCATCGTCTGCTGCAGAGAGGGGCTGGCAGTTTTCCCGGCGAATGCGGATCTGTGGGATACGCTGGACGACTGCTATCGGGATATGGGACGCCCGGAGGAAGCGCTGCGGGTGGAGGAAGAAAGGCGGAAACAGGTCGGTGACACAAAGGAATATTATGCCGATGTGTCCTATGCCCTGCTCGCTATGGGCAAAGTGCAGGAAGGTCTGGCCATTTTTGATGAGATGAAAAAATCCTGGCTTGGGCGCGCAGCGAACAAAGAGGAGCTGGCGGAACTGTACCGGGAATGGGCGGATCATCTGACGGAAGCGTGCTATTTTGCGGAAGGGGCAAAAAAATATCAGGATGCGGCGGCGCTGTACGGGGAGAACTGGGAGAGAAAATTCCAGATGGAATGGCGCACGGGAGCATGCTATTATATGATAGGGGAGCGCGAGAAAGCGGAGCGCTATGCGAAAAAAGCACTCGACTGTCTTGCAAAGAGAAACATTGAGCCGGAAGATTACAGGTTTTCTCCCCGATATGCGCCTCTGCACAGCGGGTGGCTTGCCTGGTGCGATCTGATACTTGGAGAAAAGGAGAAGGCGAAGCAGGCTTTTGAAAAGATGGAACAGCAAAGGCCGTGCCCGGGCTGCGAGTACAAAAAATGCTATGAGGCTTCTTTCTGGCTTGGCTGCTACTATTACTGTGAAGGGGAATTCGAGAGGGCGGCGGCGCTGTTTGAGGAGACGCTGAGAAGAGACGTAAAAATGACGGAGGCTGGATTCCTGCTGGAGATCATACGCAGCGGAGGCGGATTTTCGGGGAAACCTGGCGGACATACGCGGCCGGAAGACGGGGGAAAGTCGAAGGATGCAGGACAGAAACAGGGGCTTGTGTCACGGCTGTTCCACAGGAAAGGGAATCCTGTGAAATAAAAGGAAAAAGTAAGAGCGAAGGGATTTAACAGATAGAAAAGTAAGTCTGAGCAGGGAGCTGCTCTGACATGGAGGAAAAAATGATTATCGGAATTGACTTGGGAACGACCAACAGTCTGGCTGCTTATTTCACGGAGGAAGGACCGCAGATCATACCGAACCGGCTTGGAAAGCGGCTGACGCCCTCCGTGGTGAGCATGGACGAGGAAGAACAGATTTATGTGGGGGACCTGGCGGTGGAGAGAGGGCTTCTCTATCCGGGTAGTGCGGCGTCCGTATTCAAGAGGGATATGGGCAGCGGCAGGAAATTTAACCTTCTGCACAAGACCTTTACGGCGGAGGAGCTTTCTTCCTTTGTGCTTCGCGCGCTCAAGGAAGATGCGGAGGCATTTCTGGGAGAGCCTGTCACGGAGGCGGTGATCAGTGTGCCCGCATATTTCAACGACGAGAGACGGCGCGCCACCAGAAGAGCCGGGGAGCTGGCGGGGCTTAAGGTGGAGCGGATCATCAGCGAGCCCACGGCGGCAGCGATCGCCTACGGCCTGTATCAGAGCCAGGGACATATGCGGTTTCTGGTGTTTGATTTAGGTGGTGGTACCTTCGATGTGTCTGTATTGGAACGGATCGACAACATTCTGGAAGTGCGCGCCGTGGCGGGGGACAATTTCCTTGGCGGCGAGGATTTTACGAATGTACTGGAGGAGATGTTTTTTGATAAATTCCCGCAGTTTGACTTGCTTTCACTCGACGCAAAGACCCTGCGCCATATCCATAAACAGGCGGATAAGTGTAAGATTGGCTTCTCGGAGGGAAAGACTTCTGTTATGGAGTGCAAGATCGGTGAGGAGGCGTTTTCCTTTACGGTGGAGCTTTCCGCCTACGAAAGTGCCTGCGAGGAACTGCTTGAGAAGATCAGGCAGCCTGTGCGGCGCAGTCTCTCCGACGCGCATATCCGGCTTTCCGACATTGATAAGGTGGTGCTGGTGGGTGGGGCGACAAAGAGCCCGGTGATCCGCCGGTTTGTGAGCAAACTGTTCCGGGTGATCCCCGATACCAACATCAATCCGGACGAGGCGGTGGCTCTCGGCGCGGCGATTCAGGGCGCCATGAAGGAACGGAAAGAGGCGATAAAAGAGGTGATCCTCACGGATGTCTGCCCTTTTACACTTGGCACGGAAGTGGTCAGAGAGTGGGAGAAGGGTTATTTTGAGAACGGCGTGTTCTGCCCCATTATCGAGAGAAATACGATTATTCCGGCAAGCCGGACGGAAAGGCTCTACACGGTGCGGGACGACCAGACGAAAATCCGGATCAATGTGCTGCAGGGGGAGAGCCGCTTTGCGAAAAACAATCTTTCTCTGGGGGAGCTGAATATAGAAGTGCCGTCCGCCCCTGCGGGTGAGGAGTCAGTGGATGTCACCTACACGTATGACATCAATTCCATCCTGGAGGTGGAGGTAAAGGTAGTGTCCACCGGGAAGCGGGAGAAGCAGGTTTTCGGCGGCAGAAACGCGGATATGACACCGGAGGAGATTACGGCGCGGTTTGAGACGCTTTCCTATTTAAAAATTCATCCGAGGGACAGGGAGGAGAATAAGTACCTGCTCACGCTGGGGGAGCGGATGTATGAGGAGAGTCTGGGAGACAAAAGATATTTCATATCGCAGGAGCTTCACAAGTACGAGCAGGCATTGAACACCTACGATCCGGGGACGATCGAGCGGGCGAAAGAGGCGTTCAGGGAATTTCTGAAAGAATTAGAGGAATTTTAGTATACTATAGAAAAACACTTTAGGTGTCGGGATTGTACAAATCACATATCATTTGCACAATTAGGAAGATATGGTGATTTACAGTTGTCTAAAAGTTTTATTTCAGGGAGGGGTCGATGGAGCGGGTTTTGTTGGTAGGTGCTAATTTGAATGACGGGGAGGACTATCTCACTTCTTTAGAGGAACTTGGGGCATTGGCCGAGGCCTGCGACATGGAAGTGGCGGGTGTGACCTCCCAGACGCTGGAGACGGTGCACAAGGCTTTCTATATCGGTACGGGCAAGGTAGACGAGGTGAAGCGGATGGCAGAAGAATATGACGTGGATGTTATCATTTTTGACAACTCCTTATCGCCTATGCAGATGCGGAATCTGCAGGAGCGTCTGGAGAAACCGATTCTGGACAGGAGTGCGCTGATTCTGGATATCTTTGCGAGAAGGGCCAGGTCCCGTGAGGCAAAGCTGCAGGTGGAGGTGGCGAGACTGCAATATATGCTGCCCAGGCTTGTGGGGCTGCATGCCGCGCTCTCCCGTCAGGGCGGCGCCAGCGGTTCTTTGAGTAACAGGGGTGCCGGGGAGACGAAGCTGGAACTGGACAGGCGTGTACTGGAAAAGAGACTGTCGGAGCTTCGACGGGAATTGAAGGAAGTGGGGAATGAGCGGGAGACACAGAGAAAACGCCGTGTGAAGTCGGGGCTTCCCAGGGTGGCTCTGGTGGGTTATACCAACGCGGGAAAATCCACACTGTTAAACGCCATGCTTGACCTGTACGGCGCGGATGAGGGGGAGGACGTGGAGAGACATGTCCTGGAGAAGGACATGCTTTTTGCCACGCTTGATACGACTGTGCGAAAGATTATGCCGCCGGAGCATCACGCGTTCCTGCTTTCGGATACGGTTGGCTTTATCCACAAACTGCCGCATAACCTGGTGGAAGCGTTTCAGTCTACGCTTGAGGAGGCAAAGGAGGCGGATCTTCTCATACAGGTGGTGGATTACAGCGATGAGCATTATAAGGAGCAGATCGCTGTCACCAATCAGACCCTAAAGAAGCTGCAGGCGGACGGTGTTCCCATGCTCTATATCTACAATAAGTCAGATCTGGTTTCTCCTGACGCGCTGCCGGGGCTTTCCGGGGTGGCGGCGGAGGAGCTGACCTCGCACCTGCCTGCTGTCTCCGGCGATGCGATTTATCTGTCCGCAAAAAAGAGGATCGGGATGGAGGAGCTGATCTGCCTGATCGAGGAAAAGCTTGCCGGCGGATATAGGGAGTGTACGCTTCTGATTCCTTACACGGACGGCAGGGCAGTGTCCTATCTGAATGAAAATGCGGTGGTCTTTGAGACGGAGTACGTAGAGGACGGCGTGCGGATGCGGGTCAACTGTAAGAAGGAGGACTACGGGTATTATATGAAGTATGTGGAAGGGTGATTTAAAAACGGGTATTGGGAAGTGTGTTGCACCTGAGGCACTTATCCTTTATAATAATTTAGGTAGTTATAAATGGAGAAACACGGAAAGAATCACACAGACATGGAGGAGCGTATGATTGAATTAACACAGCGCGGTGCGTATCTGTTAAACGGGACGGAAATCATTCCGGATAATGCGGATGCGGCGGCGCAGATTAAAAATAAGACCGGGCGGGATGTATCGAAAAACGAAGCGGCGAAGAATACGATTGCTTATGGCATTCTGGAATCCCACAATACCTCCGGCAATATGGAGAAATTAAAGATTACATTTGATAAACTGACGTCCCACGACATTACTTTCGTGGGGATCATCCAGACGGCGAGGGCTTCGGGGCTTACCAGGTTTCCCATTCCCTACGTGCTTACCAACTGCCACAATTCCTTGTGCGCGGTGGGCGGCACGATCAACGAGGATGACCACATGTTCGGCCTTACCTGCGCCAAGAGGTATGGCGGTGTCTATGTACCGCCCCATCAGGCGGTCATCCACCAGTATGCAAGGGAGATGCTTGCGGGCGGTGGCAGGATGATTTTAGGCTCCGACTCCCACACAAGATATGGCGCGCTCGGCACGATGGCGATGGGAGAGGGCGGGCCGGAGCTTGTAAAGCAGCTCTTATCCCAGACTTACGATATCAATATGCCCGGTGTGATCGGCGTGTACCTGACAGGCGAGCCCGTGAAAGGCGTCGGTCCGCAGGATGTGGCGCTTGCCATCATCGGAGCGGTGTTCGGGAACGGCTATGTGAAAAATAAGGTGATGGAGTTCGTGGGTCCGGGTGTGTCGGCGCTGAGTGCGGACTTCCGTATCGGCATCGACGTGATGACCACGGAAACCACCTGCCTGTCTTCCATCTGGCGGACAGACGACGAGATCAAGGACTTTTATGACGTCCACGGCAGGAAAGAGGAATACAGGGAGTTAAATCCGGGAGAGGTGGCGTACTATGACGGCATGATTACCGTGGATCTGTCGAAAATCCGTCCCATGATTGCCATGCCTTTCCACCCGAGTAACACTTACACCATCGACGAGGTGAACGCGAATCTGAAAGATGTGCTTCACGACGTGGAGGAACGGGCGAAAGTCAGCCTGGACGGCGCGGTGCCTTATTCTTTACAGGATAAGGTTGTGGACGGTAAGTTTATGGTGGATCAAGGGATTATTGCGGGCTGTGCGGGGGGCGGCTTTGAGAATATCTGTGCGGCGGCTGATATCCTGCGGGGGTCCTACATCGGTTCTGACGGCTTTACGTTAAGCGTGTACCCGGCTTCCATGCCTGTGTACATGGAGCTGATTAAAAACGGCTGTGCGGCGGCGATTTTAGAGACGGGCGCGGTATTAAAAACTGCTTTCTGCGGTCCCTGCTTCGGCGCGGGTGATACCCCGGCAAACAATGCGTTCAGCATCCGTCACTCCACAAGGAACTTCCCCAACAGGGAAGGCTCTAAGCTTCAAAACGGACAGATTTCTTCCGTGGCGCTTATGGACGCCAGGTCTATTGCGGCTACAGCGGCAAACAGAGGCATGCTTACGCCGGCAACCGAGTTTGATGGGGAAATCGGAAAATACAAGTATCACTTTGACGCAAATATTTATAAGAACCGTGTTTTCGATTCCAAGGGTGCGGCGGACGAGAGTGTGGAGATTCAGTTTGGACCGAACATCAAAGACTGGCCTGCCATGGGTGCGCTGCCGGAGAATCTGGTGCTGCGGGTAGTGTCGGAGATCCATGATCCTGTAACAACGACGGACGAGCTGATTCCTTCCGGGGAAACTTCTTCCTACCGTTCCAACCCCCTTGGGCTTGCGGAGTTTACGCTTTCCAGAAAGGATCCCGAATATGTGGGCCGTGCCAAGGATATCCAGAGGGCGGAGAAGGCGAGAATGCAGGGAGAGCACCCCTGTCAGGCACATCCCGATGTGAAGCCGGTGATGGGTGTGATCAAGAAGTCTTTCGAGGATGCATCCCATGAAAATACAGGGTTCGGTTCCACAATTTTTGCGGTGAAGCCAGGAGACGGTTCTGCCAGAGAACAGGCGGCAAGCTGCCAGAAGGTGCTTGGCGGCTGGGCGAATATCGCCAACGAGTATGCGACCAAGAGATATCGCTCCAACCTGATCAACTGGGGTATGCTGCCGTTTCTGATTGAGGCGGGAGAGCTGCCTTTTAAGAATCTGGACTATCTGTTTTTCCCGGGCATCCGTAAAGCGGTGGAGGAGAAAGCGGCGAACATTGATGCATACCGGGTATGTGTGGAGGAGGGAACGCTTCAGCCGTTTACCCTGACTCTGGGGGAACTGACAGACGAGGAGAGGCAGATTATTTTAAAGGGGTGTCTCATCAACTACAACAGGGTAAATTGACTGGTCAAGTTAAATGTATTGGGGTGTTATGCATAATGGGGTGAAAAAGGAGACAGGGGGCATCGTACGCCCTCTCGTCTCAGTTTTGATTGTACTGCTTGTGGCGGCTGCGCTGATCTATGAAGCGCTGCAAAGCAAAACACAACAAAATAATGACGCACAGGAGAGTGTGCCGGCGGACAAAACTTCCACAGACGCCATGGCGAATGTTGCACTGCCGGAGCTGGGGCCGGAAAAGCCGGAGGTTGACTCTTCTTCCAAGGAGATCATCAATGATGTGCTTTTGAGCAATGTCCCGAAGGCGGATTACAGCTATTCGTTTAACGGGAAGCTGAGCGATGCGGCTGTGGTGACGAGAGCGGGGGATGAGGGACGCTTTAACGAAGGTACCTATCCGACGCCATCGGAGGATGTGTTTCCACTGTTTACGGAAGGGGTTGAAGGGGACGCACTTTATCTGGACGGCAGTTACGGTGTGGCGCTGCAGGGCGTGGAGCCTTTGAACGGATCCTATACGATTTCTTTCTGGTTCCGTGCGGACGAGTTGTTTGACTGGTCGCCCTTTCTGATGATCGGTTCCCATCTGATGGATGTGGGAGGCAGCCAGAGTTATCTCTCCATCAACAGGAAAACCACGGAGGAAGGGGAGCAGGTTGTGCCGATCTTTAATACCATCGACGCAGCTTTGAACAATTCCTGTGAGATACGCCCTTCCATGGAACAGAAAAAGTGGGTCAATCTGAACGAATGGGTTTACATAACTATATGCGTGGACGCATCTGCTTCCTCCGGGGCTCCGGAGGGAAGGGCAATGGGTTATCTGTATCTGAACAGCGAACTGATTGGTTCAGGGGAAGTGTCGCTGTTACACATGGATGCCGAGAGCGTGTATGCCTATCTCGGGATCAGTTGTTATGACGAACTGTTCCGCGCCAGCTACGACGAGGTACATATATGGAAACAGATGCTGGATGAAAGCCAGATCAGCAGTATGTATACAGCATACATTGCATCTTGAAAACAGAGCAGGAAGGACTTGTGGGCACTGGCAGCAAGGCTGCTCTGCGGAGAAGTTCGATGTCCTGCCCGGGAGAATGTCTGAAAAGCAGCATTCTGCGTGCGGGGTGTTAAGTAAATCAGAAAAGTTCCGATATATAAATTACAGGGAAATGGCTCATGGCCAGGGCTTTTTTTCTGGAATTTGAATAATGTTGAGACCAGGGACGGTATTTTTAGGGAAAAGGAGTTTCCATAAGGGTACCGTCTTTTTTATGCGCTCCTGCACAGGGAATACTGCGACTGACGCAGTGTGCAGGTGGCGCTGCGGGTGGGGAAACTTATTCGTTGCCGGGCGTCAGGGAAGGCGCTGTCTGGTGCACAGGCAGGCGTAGAAAGCGGTCTTAAACAAAAAGGAGGGAACTTTGATAATTAATTCCGGTACCATAGGGATGCAGTCCTCCAGAACCAGCCGTTCTATAACGAGCGTGAGAGCCAGGTCTGTGGGCGGCACGTTCGCGGGCGGAAAAGAAGGATTAAATTCTCTTTTTGAGGATCAGCCTGGCACTGGAGAGATGACTGCCGGGGAGGGAGACGACAAGGATAAGGCGAATCTGAAAGACCTCTCCGCACATATGAACAACGTGACCGGCGGGTGGCACTTATCCACGAGAAACGACGAGCAGGAGGCAGTGCGCACGATCAAACAACAGTGCGTGGAGTTTCTGCTGGAGCTGCTGTTCCGTTTTCGCGGGAAGAGAGATATGAGCAACAGCCCGATAGCGGCGGCTGGCGGTACCACCATGTTTACGGTGCAGGGCTACCAGATGCAGCGCTATCACATGGAGGAGGAACATACTACATTTTCCACACAGGGTACGGTAAAAACCGCAGACGGGAGGGAGCTGTCCTTCAATCTTGAGTTTGGCATGAGCCGCAGATTTGAGGAGTACTATGAGGAGAATGTGGTGACATCCATTGCTACATTTAAAGATCCACTGGTAATCAACCTGGATACCAATATCGCGCAGGTATCCGATCAGAAGTTTTTCTTCGATCTGGACTGCGACGGCGAGGAGGAAGAGATTTCAAGCCTGCAGGCGGGCAGCGGCTTTTTGGCTCTTGATCTGAACGGGGACGGGAAGATCAATGACGGCAGCGAACTTTTCGGCACAAAGAGCGGCGACGGCTTTAAAGATCTTTCTAAATATGATTCGGACGGTAACGGCTGGATTGACGAGGCGGATCCCATCTGGGAGAAGCTTCTGATCTGGACAAAGGATGAAAACGGAGAGGATAAGATGTATCACCTTTCAGACCTGGGAGTGGGAGCCATCGGCCTTTCCCGGGTGGGAACACAGTTTTCCCTGAATGCCGAAAAGACCAATGAAACCAACGCCATGATCCGAAAGACAGGGATTTTCCTGTATGAGAACGGGACAGTATCCACTTTGCAGCAGTTGGATATGGCAGTGTATAACGAAAAAAGTTAGGTGCATAAAAAAAGGACATCCGCATAGGATTTATGTGGGGTGTCACATGAACAAATATGGAATCGTTTCAAAAAGAACAAACAAAAGGGATGCGGGCAGCTTCCTTTTGTTTGTTTTTTTATTGCCTTATGTCTGCGCCTGCCTCTGGGGGCATGTGGGGGAGGAAGCGGACCTTCTGAAAGGGAATAAAAAGGAAGACGGATATCTGGTGGAGACGGTTGTGGAATGGGGCGTCTGGGAGCTGACGCTGGAGGAATACCTGACGTACAGGCTCTGCCTTGTGATGCCGGAGGACTATGGAATGGAGGCGCGAAAAGCGCAGGCGGTGCTTCTGCGCACAGAAATGGCGGCTCTTTATGCGGAACAGGGAGAAAAGAAAGTCATTGTGGACGGGGACGGGCTGGCAAAGTTTTATAAGGAAGCGGCAGGGCAGGAAGAATTTTTAAAAAAGAGCAGGCAGGCGGTACGGGAGACAGTGGGAAAAATTCTGACCTACAAGGGTGATCCGGTCCGGGCGTCCTATTTCAGAGTGAGCAACGGTTCCACCAGGGACGCGGGGGATGAGGACTGCCCGTATCTCTCGGCGGTCTCTTGTGAGCAGGACAGGGAGGCGCCGGACTGCCATAGTGTGGTAAGAGTAGACAGGGAACGCTATCTTGAAAAATTGAGGAGCGTTCTGGAGGGGGACTTTGAGGAACAGAAGCTCTGGGAAGAGGGAAAATTTTCTTTTGATGGGGAAGGATATATGACGAGCGTGTCATATATTGACGTTGACGGGGAGGCAGAAAGACTGGACGGCGAGACGTTTCGCCATCTTTTCGGTCTGGCTTCCGCGTCCTTTGAGATGGAAAGGGAGGAGGAACAGGCGCTTTTTCATGTGACAGGGGTGGGACATGGTTATGGTATGAGTCAGTATGCAGCTGCCCGAATGGCGGAAAATGGGGAAAGCTATCGGGAGATTCTCGCTGCCTTCTTTTTTCAGACGGAATTAGCAAATTTTGAATAAGGCGGAAAATTTGGGTAAAACTATCAGAGAAACCCGGTGCGGGGGCTGTTTGTGTTCGGACGGACGGTCTGCGCGGCATCGGAAGAAAAACAGGAGGCGAGTTTCATGGCGAGAAGAAACAGAAGTAGTATCAGAAAAGAGAGAATCATCATGCTGGCGTCCTCGGTGTTCGTCCTGGCGGCGCTGACAGTGACCGGTGTTTATGTAAGAAATAACAACCGCGCGGAGAAGGAAGACTATGTGGTGGATTTCGAGGCACTGGAACAGGGCAGTACGGAGCTGGCGGAAAACATGGTGTCCGGCGAGGAGCTTGACACGCTTTTTGCGGGCGTCGGGACGGATGATCTGGATTACGACCCCAATTTCCAGGAAGCAAATTCCGTGCATGTGGAAAACACGGAGAGCGGCTTAAAATCGGATAAGAAGTCCGGGAAGAATACAACGGAAACGAAAACCATTGAAGAAAAAGTGAAGGAAAAGGATCAGGAACAGGAACTGGAGGAAAAGAAGGACGAGAAGAAGTCCGGGCAGGCAGAGAAGGACGAGCCTGAGAAGGATGACCCGGTGGAAAAATCCGCATCTGAAAAAAAGAGCAGTGATACGGATAAGAAGCAGGAAGAAGCCGGTATGTTCGATGAGACGGTGGACGACGTGATAAGTGAAGAAGTACAGGCGGAAGCGATTTCCACCACCGTGCAGCCGGAGCTTGATTTCAGCGAGGAAGATGGACTTGTGTGGCCGATCGTGGGCGATGTGCTCATCAATTACAGTATGGATCAGACCATCTATTTCCCGACCCTGGATCAGTACAAATACAACCCGGCAATCGTTATTTCCGCCACGCAGGGAGAGAATATTTCGGCGGCGGCGGACGGGCGCGTGACCTCTGTCAGCTATGATTCCGGAACAGGCAATACGGTGGTGATGGAACTGGGCAACGGCTATGAACTGACTTACGGACAGCTTGAGAACATTACCGTATCCGAGGGCAGCTTCGTGCATGTGGGTGACGGCATCGGCACGGTGGCGGCGCCTACGAAATATTACAGTCTGGAAGGCACGAATGTGTATTTCAAGCTGACCAAGGATGGGGAACCGGTGAATCCGATGAGTAAACTGCAATAAAAGTAAGCAAAAAAGTCGAGTGGGGCGCAGTGCGCCAAATGCAAAGAAAATCTCAGTCTTCTGCACAAGGACACGGCAAATATCGCTGGAGGAAATACATGTTAATTGTTCACGGAAATATAAAAACCATGGAAGGGCGCGATTTTGCGGATGGGTTTGTCGAAATCCGGGATGGAAAGATCGCCGCTGTGGGAGAAATGAGGGACTGTCCGGAGGCAGAAGGAGAGATTCTCGACGTGGCGGGCGATCTGGTGATGCCGGGAATTATCGAGGCACATTGTCATATGGGAATCACGGAGGAGAAGAAAGGAATGGAGGGGGACGACTGCAATGAAAATGTTGACCCCGTCACGCCATATCTGCGAGCCATTGACGCGATCAATCCCATGGACGCCGCGTTCAGGGACGCCATGCAGGCGGGCATCACCTCTGCAATGATCGGCCCCGGCAGCGCCAATGTGGTGGGCGGGCAGTTCGCCTTCGTGAAGACACATGGCAGATGTATAGACAATATGATTGTGAAAGCGCCTGCCGCCATGAAGGTGGCGTTCGGGGAAAATCCGAAGGTCAACTATTCGGGGCAGGGGGTATCCCCCTCCACCCGCATGGCGATCGCCGCGCTTTTGCGCGAGGAGCTGACAAAGGCGGAGACTTATCGGAAAAAGCGGGAAAAGAATCCAGATGAGGAGATAGATTTCCGCTATGAATGCTGGCTGCCCGTTCTTCACGGGGAAATTCCCCTAAAGGCACATGTGCATCGAGCCGATGATATTTTGACGGCTGTGCGCATTGCCAAAGAGTTCGGACTTCGGATGACGCTGGACCATTGCAGCGAGGGGCACCTGATTATGGAGGAATTGAAGGAGGCCGGATTTCCGGCGATTGTCGGGCCCGACATGGCGAGCCGAAATAAAATCGAGGTACAGAATATGGCGTTTAAGACGGTAGGGCTTTTGGCGGAGCGAGGTATTCTGACCGCGATTACCACAGATCATCCCGTTTCCAAGATTCAGTTTCTGCCGATCTGCGCGGGGCTTGCGGTAAAGGCCGGCATGTCCCCGGAGGAAGGCCTGCGATCCATCACGATCAACGCGGCGAAAATCTGCGGCGTGGACCACAGGGTGGGCAGCCTTGCGCCGGGCAAGGACGCCGATATCGCGGTTTTTACCGGAAATCCCATGGAAGTATTTACCAAGACTTTGTATACGCTGATCGATGGGGAGATAGTGTATTCCGCGGAAGATAGCGACACTTCGTTTTAACCGCCAGAAAATGCAATCTGTTATAGCGAAGGAAAATGTGTTAAACTGTACATGATGACATTGGACGGCGAAGTGGAATCTGGTGGGCATTGTGCGGGGAGCGGAATCGAAGTCCACAGGAGAACAGATGATTGGGAAGGTAATTATGCAAAAGAGTGCGATGGTAAAAAAAATAACAGGCATGATTCTCGTCCTCACCCTTTCTTTTACGGTTGCGACGGGCTGCGGAAATCTGCAGGATTTTCAAGTGGATTCACTGACGAGCAAAGAGGAGACGGACGAGTTCACCAGTCTCGGGCTCTCGCCGGAGTTCGATTATGAAGTGCCGGAGAGCCTGCCGAACATTCTGGTAGACCAGGTAGGTTATGCCGCGGGCAGCAAAAAGGTGGCTATGATAAACGGCGAGACGCCGCCGGAAACCTTTTCCGTTCTGGATGCGGAGACTGGACGGGAAGTCTATACGGGTAAAGTTGAGAGTAAAGGGTATGATGTTTCTGTCAGCGCCTATATCAGCTACGCGGATTTTACAGATTTTAATACGGTGGGGTCATACTACATACAGGCAGCGTCGATCGGGCGCTCCTACGCCTTTGAGATCATTGAGGATCCTTACAAAGCGCTTTTGAACAGGGTGTTTAAACAATATTATCTGAGCAGATGCGGTCTGACGCTTTCCGCAGAACTTGCCGGGGAGGCGGCACACAATGCCTGCCATTCCAGAGAGGCGCAGATGAAGGATGAGGCGATGATCAAGTGCGATGTGTCGGGCGGCTGGCATGTGGATGAGATCGGGAGCCGGGACGTGGTAAGCGGCTGCCAGGCGGTCAATACGCTGCTGCTCGCCTATGAACTTTATCCCGATGATCTGGGCGACAATATGGGGATACCGGAGAGTGGAAACGGGATTCCCGATGTGCTCGATGAGGTGAAGTATGAGATCGACTGGCTTCTCAAGATGCAGGACACAAGCGGGGCGGTGTATGCTTCTGTCAGTTCCGTGGATAATAAGAACGCAGGTTACATTCTCTATATAGATGGCATTACCATGGAGGCGACCATCCATTATGCGGCAACCATGGCCAAATTCAGCTATCTGTACCAGAGTTATGACAGGGAGTTTGCGACTCTCTGCCTGCAGGCTTCGGACAGGGCTTACCGTTACGCGGAGAATTATCTGGCGGATGTGTCGGAGGGGCAGTATTTCTTTGCGGCGGCGGAGCTTTACCGCGCTACGGGAGGTTACCACTACCACAGCGCAGTAAAGTCTTATCTGACGCAGAATCCGGATCCGGATCTGGATAATGATTATGTTTTCTGGGGATACGTGACTTATCTTTCCACGAAACAGAAGGTGGATATGAATCTGTGCGAGGCTGCGACACAGAACCTGATGCGCAAGGGAGAAACGATTTCCTATGCGTCCAAGGATTCCAAGCTTCTGGTGAATACGGATGAAAAGCAGGGCGGCAATGCCGGGCTTTTGCGGGATATGGCGAGACTTGCCGTTGTGGATCACATTATCACGAACCACGAGTACGGGACGGTACTGGAAAACCATGCCCACTATATGCTGGGACGCAATCTGCAGTCCATCTCCTATCTGGACGGCGTCGGCGGGCGCAATTACCGCGACGTGGATGTGAGCCTGGGGATCATGAACCAGGTGGACCAGAACGCGGAGCTGCTGCTTTTGTTTGCGGCCATTATGGATGATGAGCTGGTGGTGGCGGAAGAATAAGCTCCTTATTTTTAAAGTACATTTCCTTAATGACAGATAATACCGTATCATCGATGCGGCGTTTCTGGTCTTTGCTGAGGTCTTTTATGTAGATGGGTCTGCCATATTCGATGACAACGTGGGTCTTCTTGATTTTTGGCAGATGGGCTTCCCAGACCTGCTCGGCGTTGTTGATGCTTATAGGGATGATGGGACAGCCGGATTTTTCAGCGATTTTAAAGCTGCCGCCATGGAAAGGCAGAAATTCGTCCGGCTCGGTGCTGCGGCTTCCCTCAGGAAAGATACAGATGGAGATACCGGATTTTACTTTTTCTACTGCCGTGAGAATGGTCTTCATGCCCTGTTTGATATCCTTCCGGTCGAGGAAAAGACAGTGCAGGTTTTTCATCCAGTTTGCGAGAAGCGGCACTTTGAGCATACCAATCTTGGCGATGTATCCCGTGGGTCTGGGAACGCGCACATAGGTCATAACGATGTCGAAATAGCTTCGGTGATTTCCGATGTACAGTACGGGAACGTCCCTGGGGACATTTTCTTCACCGATCACTGTGACGGACACGCCGGATAGAAAGAGAACGCAACGAAAAGCCCAGTTGACAATGGCAAGTGAACTTTTGTCCTTGGCGCTCTGGTTAAACTTTCCGAGAAAGTATTCAAAGATTAAAAGTGGAATGCTGAAAATCAGAAACAGCACAACGAAGGTGGCAACTAGTATCAGACGTATCATGGGAAAAACCTTTCTGTGTTTTGATCATTATTTTAATAAGTATAGCATTAATCTATAGGAATAGACAATGCCTTCGCATAATAAATTAGATAGTAAGAAGATATGCGGTTGCAAGCCACATCGGATCATTGCAAATGGATGCAGAAACTGGTATGGGTGTGAATTGTGACAGATATGCGGAGGAAATTATGACCGGATTGAGTGAGTATCAGAGGAGAATAGTCAGTATAGGGCTGGTCTGCCTGCTGTGTTTCGCGGTGTATTCCTGTGGGCAGAAACAGAACCCCATGGAGAAGATCAAGGATCTGGATTACACGGTGATTGCGGAGGATAATATCCCGGAAGAACTTCTGGCAAAGATTGAGGAGCGGAAAACAGATACTTTTAAGCTGACTTTTGAAGACCAGGGATTTCTCTATATCTGCGTGGGTTACGGGACGCAGCAGACGGGCGGTTACAGCATTGCGGTGAATGATCTGTATGAGACGGCGAACGCGGTCTATATCGACACCAATCTGATCGGACCGTCGCCGGAGGAGAAGAGCAAGCCTGTGGCGAGTTATCCCTATGTGGTGGTGAAGACAGAGTTTTCGCAGAAGCCGGTGGTGTTTGAGTAAAGGAAATGTTGACTTAGCCGAACGGCTTACTATATACTGGAAATATAAAAATAGGTCGTTCGGCGTATTTTGGGAGGAAAGAAAAGGAATAAGCCGAACGGCGTTTTTTAATTTAAGGGCAGGTGGGATAGGAAAGCTGAGGTAAATAGCATGCTTATTTTAAAGAACGGATATATGACAGACCCGGCCTCGGGTACGGAAGGCTATTATGATATTTTGATTGATGCGGAGAGCGGGACCATTCAGAGGATTGTGCCGCGGGGGGCGCTTACGGAAGATGCCGCGGACATAATTGACTTAAGCGGTCAAATAGTAGCTCCAGGACTTGTGGATGTACATGTACATTTCCGGGATCCGGGGTTTACTTATAAAGAGGATATCCACACTGGTGCGGCTGCGGCGGCAAAGGGCGGCTTTACTTCCGTGGTGCTGATGGCGAACACGAAGCCGGCGGTGGATAATCCGGACATCTTGGCATATGTGCTGAATAAGGGAAAAGAGACAGGGATTCATGTCTATACCTGTGCCAATGTGACGATGGGATTACAGGGCAGAGAACTGACGGATATGGAGGCGCTTAGCGGGCAGGGGGCAGCAGGCTTTACGGATGACGGCATCCCGCTGATGGATGAGGCGCTGCTGCGGACGGCGCTGCGAACGGCGGCGAAGTGCGGGAAACCTGTGAGTCTTCATGAAGAGAATCCGGCATTTATCAAAAATAACGGTGTGAATGCGGGGAAGGCAGCCGTGCACTACGGCATAGGCGGTTCCCCCAGAGAAGCGGAGATTTCCATGGTGGAGCGGGATCTGCAGATTGCCGTGGAGGAGGAAGCGGACCTTTCCATCCAGCATATCAGCACAAAAGAGGCGGTGGAACTGGTGCGTCAGGCGAAAAAAAAGAGCCGGCGTATTTTTGCGGAGGCGACGCCCCATCATTTTACTTTGACGCAGGAGGCTGTCATTAGGTATGGTACGCTTGCGAAAATGAATCCGCCCCTGCGGGAAGAGGAAGACCGCCTTGCGATTATTGAAGGGCTGCGGGACGGTACGATCGACATGATTGCCACGGATCACGCGCCCCACAGCGCGGAGGAAAAGGCAAAGCCGATTACCGAGGCGCCGAGCGGCATTATCGGGTTGGAGACAGCCCTGTCGCTGGGGATTCGGGAACTGGTGGACAAGGGGTATCTCTCCATGATGGAATTGATGGAGAAGATGAGTCTTGCCCCGGCGAAGCTGTATCATCTCAATGCCGGATATCTGGGAGAGGGCGGCCCTGCGGATCTGGTCATATTTGATCCGAAGAAGGAATGGGTGGTGAAGGAGTTCGTGTCAAAAGCCGCCAATTCGCCTTTTGTGGGAGAGACCATGCCGGGGGTGGTAAGCTATACCATCTGCGGGGGGAAGATTGTGTACCGCGGATAGAGCATTTGGAAAGCCAGTAAGAAAAGAAAGGGAATATACAAATGAGAAAGCCAGAGATGATTTTGTTTGATTACGGACATACGCTTCTTTGTGAGCCGGAGTTTGACGCGCTGCGCTGCGAGGAAGCGGCATTTCCCTATATCGTGGATAATCCGCGCAACCTTACCGCAAAACAAATTTACGCTGAGGTGCGGAAACTGTATGAACGGTTTCAGAAGGAGAGGGATAACGGCATAGAAATCCACCAGTGGCAGTTTACGCGGCTGATCTACGAATATCTGGGTCTTACTTTCAGCGTTTCCTATGAAGAGCTGGAGGAGATCGAGTGGACGGCAGCTTCAAAAGGCGCTGTGATGCCAAAGACGGAAGAAATGTTGGCCTATCTCAAAGCGGAGGGTATCCGCACGGCGGTGGTCAGCAATATCGGCTGGTCGGGACGGGCACTCACCAGACGGATCAACAGGCTTCTTCCGAATAATCAGTTTGAGTTCATTATGGCGTCCAGTGAGTATGTGGTCAGAAAGCCGGACAGGATGCTGTTTGAGACGGCGCTGCAAAAAGCCCGCCTTAAGGCGGAACAGGTCTGGTACTGCGGCGACAGCATGAAAGCGGATGTGATCGGCGCGCATGGAGCCGGTATTTATCCCGTGCTCTACGAAGGCAGCGCGCCGTATGACGTGAATCCGGTGATTCAGGAGAATCATGGGATGGCGGCAGCGTTTGACTATCTGCATATTCATGACTGGGATGAGCTGGTCGGGGTATTATCGGCAATTTCATCTATCGACAGAGTCACATTGTTCAGACCGTAATAGTAGTTGACGGTCCTGGGGGTAAATTTCAATACGCAGTAATCTTCATCATCCACACCTTTCGGGTAATATATCTCGAACCCGTCCCGCCAGAGAAACGCCTTGGTCTCGTGGTCGGTGCAGACCTCCATGGTTCCCGTAAACAGTGCGCCTTTATACTGATTTTCGGTGTCGTCCACATAGTACACGGACGCTTTCGGATTCCGCAGAAACTGTGATACCCGCTTCGAACTGGTGTTGGTGGAAAAATAGTGGGTTTTCATACTCTCGTGCTCTAAGACAAGCATGCCCTTGATCTGAGGAAATCCTTCCTCGCTGACGGACGCGATATAAGCGACCTGGGCGTTTTCACGCAATGCGCGTATTCCCGATTTGATCATGTTCATTTCCATTTTCGTTGGTCTCCTTCCCTGTAACAGTTGTAAAATTTTTCCTAAAAGCTGTTTGTGCGGCGCGTATTTTTTCATGTTGAAATCCTTGTGTTCATTTATTATAGATCCGTTTATATCATATAGAATAATACTATATAGTATTATTGTCAAGCAAATTAGTTTTATCTGTACTGATTTTTAAGTTGGAAACGAATGATAAACGTTGGAATGTTTGCCTTGTAATGAAAAAGGGATGTGGTAAAATCACTTTAGACCCGGTAAAAGTGTCGGGGAAAGAAAATTCTGGCAACACAAACAAAGCGGTTAGGAGCCTGGCGATTTGCCGGAAGCTGAAGTTCCTGCCGCTTGTTGTGGGAGCATAACAGTATGATTTCTGTTATGTCTTATCGAAAGTGTTTACGTTGTCCGATTGACAGAGTTTCGGAGTGTCAGCAGTTCATAGTAATCCAAAAGAGCAGCGGTGTTGTGACGATCCAGCTCCAATGTTGTGTTGATCAGGTCGCTGACGGTATATTCCGCGGAAAGACGTTTGTTCAACATGCTGATGCTGGCGCGGTACCGGGTCCGCTGTAAAAGAAAATCTGTGGATACGTCATAAAAGTCCGCAAGCTTAATCAGAGTGTTGAGATCGGGTGTATGTACACCTTTTTCATAGTTGGAAACAGTTGCCACGGTTACGTTCAGATAGGCGGCAACTTCTTTCTGCAGGCAGCCCTTTTCTTTTCGCAGTTTAGCCAGAAATGCACCGAATTCCATTGTTTTCTCCGTGCCGAAGCAAGGGTGCTTCAGCTTTGTCTAAAGGTAAGGCAGACTTCGCAAATAGTCTGCATGCCATTGTGTATCATCATTGTCATAACGACATTTTTACTGTATCGCATTTTAATGTAGAAAAATATAAATTAAATGTACCGCATAAAATATGGTAAATATTGGGAAATAATTCAATAAATAGTTAATTCTGGAAAATAGTAAGTGGATTTTGGAGGGAAGATTTGCTTTCTTTTCGGCGCTATGTTAAATTTAGGACGATACATGTAAAAAATACCTTAATAAAAATGCTGATAGCGCAAGCTGAAAAGCATTGTACAGAGGCAGTGTATGTGAGTGAGGTATGGTGACGGCCCGGAAACAGGCTTCTCAGTGGGGGACGATGCGTTTGTGCCCCTGGAGAGGTGCCAGGACTGCTGGCGGAGGAAAAATAATCACATGAAGGATTTTATAAGGGAAAATCAATGGCTGTCGCTTTGCGGACTGAACTGCGGGCTTTGCACCATGCGTCTGGGCGGGCACTGCCCGGGCTGTGGCGGGGGCAGCGGGAACCAGCCGTGCAGGATTGCAAAATGCAGTCTGGAGCACGGAAAGATTGCGTATTGCCATGAGTGCGGGGAGTACCCGTGCGAAAAGTATGAGGGGATCGATGCATTTGATTCGTTCATCACGCATAAAAGGCAGAAAGCCGATTTGCAGAGGGCGGCGGAGATCGGCATAGAAAATTACAATGCCGAACAGAAGGAGAAAGCGGAGATTTTACATAGACTGCTCGCCGATTACAATGACGGCCGGAAAAAGAATTTCTTCTGCCTTGCAGTGAATCTGCTCCCGATGTCTGGGATCAGGGCTGTAATGGATCAGATTGCCGCTGACGAAGCAGCAAACAGTATGGTGCAGAAAGAAAAAAGTGCATATGCGGCAGGGATGTTTCGGGAAGCTGCCGGGCGACAGGGGATAGAACTGAAGCTCAGGAAGAAGACGGCGGCAGACAAATAAAGGACTGCCGGCAGGAGGATTTAGCAGAAAGTATGGGAACGAAAGATATCAGAATCAGAACAGCCTGCGGCGGTGATGCGCAGGCGCTTTTGGAAATTTATGCGCCCTACGTCGAACATACGGCAATTACCTTTGAGTATGAGACACCCAAACGGAGTGACTTTCAGAAACGAATAGAAAACACACTGAAAAAATATCCTTATATTGTGGCGGAAACGGATGGAGAAATTTCCGGGTATGCCTACACGGGCGTCTTTAAAAACAGGGCGGCCTACGACTGGGCGGCGGAGGTTTCTGTCTATGTGAAGGAAGATAAGAGAGGGCTTGGCATCGGACGCAGGCTCTATACTGCGCTGGAGGAAATTTCCCGAGCGCAGCATATTTTAAACCTAAATGCCTGCATCGCCTGCTGTGATGTGGAAGACGAATACCTGACCAACGGCAGTGTGGCATTTCACAGCCGTCTGGGATATTCGATGGTCGGAAAATTCCATCAGTGCGGCTATAAATTCGGCAGATGGTATGACATGGTCTGGATGGAGAAAAGAATCGGGGAGCATCGGACAGCCCCTGAGCCGGTAATCGCGTTCCCCGATCTATAGTGGACTGTGGTACCGATTGCGGGTCTATCGGTATGATATCTGACGATGTATTAAGTGCATGACAGACTTTCAGCCGCTTTATCGAGTACCCGCATCAGCTTTCTTTCGTTCTCCGTACCTGCATATGATTTGGGATAAACCATACAGAGCCCAAGATTTTTTCGCGAGCCTCCGCAAAGATCCATGCCATAAAACTACATGATGTTGTTATAATAGGCAGTTTTTGCCTTGAAATAAACTTTAATGTGTTGAAAAGTTCCATTCAGGCTTCTCCTTGTTTGCCAGTCATTATGTTTACAGGCTTAATTATAATGTGGCAGGAAAGGAGACAGAATTGTTTAATATGTGAAAATTTGCCGCTTCTTGTTTGGTTGTAAACTTGATTTTATGGGGAAAAATAGTTATAAATAAAGTGGAGGTGGCGGCGTATGTGGTTTCTGTTTGCAATTCTGTCCGCAGTGTTTGCGGCATTGACTTCAATCCTTGCAAAAATCGGTATAGAGGGCGTTAATTCCAATCTCGCCACGGCGATACGGACGGTTGTGGTTGTCGTTATGTCGTGGGGTATGGTGTTTTTGACGAATGCACAGGGCGGAATCGCGGAAATCAGTAGAAAAAGCTGGATTTTTCTGATTCTTTCCGGGCTTGCAACCGGCGCATCGTGGCTGTGCTATTACCATGCCCTGCAGATGGGGGAGGCGTCCAAGGTGGTGCCGATCGACAAGCTGAGTGTGGTGATCACTCTCATACTGGCGTTCGTTTTTCTTCACGAGGAGTTTACCGCGAGGTCGTTGATCGGCTGTGTGCTGATCGGGGCGGGGACACTGATTATGGTAATATGAGGACTCACAGGAGGTATATCGATGGAATACACACATGACTGCGATTCCCCTCTCGGAAAGATATTGCTCGCGTCAGACGGACATGCACTGACGGGCTTGTGGTTTGAGGGGCAGAAATATTTTGCGGCAAAACTGGATCAGGAGCACGAGGAGAAAGACCTGCCTGTTTTTGCACAGACGGAAGAATGGCTTGCTCTGTATTTTAGCGGGAAGAAGCCTGCCTTTACGCCGCCGATGAAACTGAAAGGCACGCCTTTCCAGAAAGAGGTGTGGGAGGAGATGCTGGCGATTCCCTTTGGCCGGACAACGACCTATGCGAAGATTGCCGAAGGCATTGCAAAACGGCGTGGACTTGCATCCATGTCGGCGCAGGCGGCAGGCAGTGCTGTCGGGCGCAATCCCATCTCGCTCATTATCCCATGCCACAGGGTTTTAGGGTCAGACGGGAGCCTGACGGGGTACGCGGGTGGTCTCGAAAAGAAGGAATGGCTTCTGGCAATGGAAAGACAAGCAGCGGGGATTGTGGTATACTATTAAAAAAACAACCAGAAAGGAACCGCATATGGCGCAAAAGAGAAAAGTTACGGCGATAGTAATATCACAAAAACAGATAGGCGAACAGATCTATGACCTCTGGCTGGAGACAAAGCTTGCGAAAAATGCCCAGCCGGGCCAGTTTGTGGCGGTTTATCCACACGGTGAGAGTATGCTCCTGCCCCGCCCCATCAGCATCTGCGAGGCGGACAAGGAGAAAAACAGGCTGCGGCTCGTGTACCGTGTGGCAGGAAAGGGGACGGCGGAGTTTTCAACCTGCAAAGTGGGCGACAGGCTGGAAGTGCTCGGTGTGCTTGGAAATGGATTTCCTGTCGACAAGGCGAAGGGAAAGCGGGCCTTTCTGATGGGCGGCGGGATCGGCATTCCGCCTATTCTGGAGCTGGCCAAAGCGATGGATGAGAAGAAACAGATTCTGCTCGGCTATCGGAATAAAGACCTTTTTCTGGAGGAGGATCTGGCAGAGTACGGTGACGTCTATGTGGCAACGGAGGACGGCAGTGTGGGAACCAGAGGCAATGTGATGGATATCATCAAAGCCTACGCGCTCCACGCGGAGGTGATTATGGCCTGCGGACCGATGCCGATGCTCCAGGCAATTAAAAAGTATGCGGAGCAGAACGGGATCGAAGCCTATATTTCTCTGGAGGAGCGCATGGCATGCGGCGTGGGCGCCTGTCTTGGCTGTGTATGCCGGACAACGGAAGTGGACGCGCATTCCCATGTACACAATGCCCGCATCTGTACGGAAGGGCCGGTTTTTGAGGCAGGGGAGGTGGATCTATGAATACAGAGGTAAAAATTGCGGGAGTCACCTTTAAAAATCCTGTTATGACAGCGTCCGGCACTTTCGGTTCCGGCATGGAGTACAGTGATTTTGTGGATTTGAACAGACTTGGCGCGGTGGTGACCAAGGGTGTGGCGAATGTGCCCTGGGAAGGCAATCCAACGCCCCGTGTGGCGGAAGTGTACGGCGGCATGTTAAACGCCATCGGCCTGCAGAACCCGGGGATTGACGTTTTTATGGAGAGAGACCTGGAATTTTTGAAAAATTATGACACCAATGTCATTGTAAATGTGTGCGGCAAAACCGTGGAGGACTATCTGGAAGTGGTGGAGCGTCTTTCGGACACGTCCGTTTCCATGCTGGAAATCAATGTGTCCTGCCCCAATGTGAAAGAGGGGGCGATCGCTTTCGGGCAGAAGGCAGATTCCCTCTACGACATTACGTCGCAGATTAAGAAAAAGGCGAAACAGCCGGTGATTATGAAGCTGAGCCCGAATGTGACGGACATTACAGAGATGGCTAAAGCGGCGGAGGCGGCGGGAGCCGACGCGCTTTCCATGATTAACACGATCACAGGCATGAAGATTGATATACACAGGAAAAAGTTTGTACTTGCCAATAAGACGGGCGGCATGTCCGGCCCTGCGGTCAAGCCTGTGGCCGTGCGGATGGTTTACCAGACGGCGCAGGCGGTGAAGATTCCGATTATCGGTATGGGCGGTATCGGAAGCGCGGAGGATGCGATTGAATTCCTGCTTGCCGGGGCGAGCGCTGTGGCCGTGGG
Source organism: uncultured Lachnospiraceae bacterium (assembly GCA_949472775.1). GTDB lineage: Bacteria > Bacillota > Clostridia > Lachnospirales > Lachnospiraceae > UBA3282. The sequence goes on along the minus strand of CASWVG010000005.1, from coordinate 14,624 downwards.
TGCGATGAACTTTGTGAATCCCTACACTACGGTGGAAGTGGTGGAAGGGATTGAGGCTTATATGAGGCAGTATGGGATTGAGAATGTGACGGAGCTGGTCGGGGCGGTCTCGTAGGAAATGCGCAAAAGGAATGCCGTATGCTGATTAGGAGAAACTATGCCAGCAGCGTGGCGAATATGGCTGACGCAATGGGAAATGCTGGGAAGGCAGGAGGAAACGGAAATGACGATAGAGGAGTTTAGAAAGAGGGTGGAAGACGATCCCGAGTGGGCGCCAGGATGGGAAATTATTGACAAGGAATTTGAAAGGCTTTATCCCGGAGTGAAGCCCGGGCACTATGCCACAGACATGGCGTCGAGAGCCGTCTTTGGGGGAAACAATTACCTTGACGGATTTTCCATTTACCCATCTCCGAAAGGCTATAAGCACATAGTAACATACGGCATGACCCAGCTTTACGCCAATGAAAAAGCGCTTGGCGGCGAGTGGAGTAAATGGGGTTATGAAATGACGATCAAGCTTAAGGAAGAGACAGACGAGGCGTGTATGTGGGCGATTGACATGATGCTGAATCTTGCCAGATATACTTATACACAGGAAAGGTTTTTTGATCCCTTCGAGTATGTTTCGGGCGGGGGAAAGTCTTTACATACGGGTGTGGAGTCAGACATCACAGCTCTTTTGACGATTGCCGATACGGAAGCGCAGACGCAGGACACGTTATATGGCAAGACCCAATTCATCCAGCTGGTCGGCATAACGGAGAGCGAACTGCAGGCATTGATCAAGGATCACGATAACGCGTATAAGCTTTATGACCTGATGAAAAAAGACAATCCCGATTTTGTCACCGATATGAAGCGGACGAAATCGTATCTGTAAAAACCGGGCGCCGGCGTGCTTGATTCAGAGAATGCTTTGCGTTCCCCTTTCATGATTACGTTGTCTAGGCAATTGCGAAACTCTTTTAAGGTTGTTGAATTTGCACAAAAAAAGCCACGATTTGATGAGTTTCGCAATTACCTATTACGTTGTCGCAATTTCCGGCCAAAATAAGAAACATATCCGCCCCTCCCTGCGCATAGATTTATAGTAACTATACGCAGGGAGGGCATTTTTTGTGGAATTGGTGAAGAAAAAGATACATATGGATCGAATAAACGGTAGAGCCGGCACGCAGATGGTATTGGAAGAGGACGTTAACATTTCAGATAATAAACTGGATGCAAACTATCTGTTAAGCAGTAAAGGCGAGATCATTATGGAGGAGATCCGCCCCGGTGAAAACGTGGTTGGCCTGAAGGGCAAACTAGTGGTGTCCATACTGTATCTGACGGACATGGAGGGGATGTGCGCCAGCATGGAGGCGGTGATTCCCTTTGAGGAAAAGGTCAATATGGAAGGGGTAAATAATGGCGACACGATCCTTTCGGAAAGCTGTATCGAGGATCTGACGGTGGGGCTGATCAACTCGCGCAAATTCAGTGTACAGGCGGTGGTTTCCTTTACGCTGGAGCGGGAGGAGCAGGTGGAGTGTGAGACGGCGGTTGACCTTTACCATGAGGAGCCTGTGGAGTACCGCAAGTGCGTCTACCCGGTGATAGAGCTGGTGCTGCACAAGAAAGACATTTTCCGCCTGAAGGAGGAGATGGAACTGACGGGCAATCTGCCTAACGTGTTCCAGACCATATGGCACCATATCTGTTTCGATCATGTGGAGTTTAAGGCGCTTGAAGAGAAGCTTTCGATTCAGGGGGAGATGCGCGCCTTTTTCCTGTATGAGGGCGAAGGGGATAACGACAAAACACAGTGGTATGAAAATACGGTGCCTTTCAGCGGTATTATCGAGTGCCATGGCTGCCGGGAGAATATGATTCCCGATATCCAGTATCATCTGGGGCAGTGCAATGTGGAAGTGCGGCAGGATTTTGACGGCGAGGAGAGAGTGTTCTGCGTGGAGCCGGTACTGGATCTGGATATCCACCTCTACGAGGAGGAAAATCTGGAGGTGATCTCCGACGTTTACGGTGTGGATAAGGAGATTGAAGCGCTGACCACGCAGATGCCAGTAAAGAGTCTTCTGCTTGCCGGAAACGGCAAATGTAAGATTGCGGAGCATGTGCGGATTCAGAATCCGGAGATGCCGATGTACCAGCTCATCCACTCCGACGGGGAAATCAGGATCGACGAGCAGTCCATTGTGGAGAACGGCATTGCCGTCACGGGTACGCTTCTGGTGACAACACTCTATCTGAGTGCAGGCGGCGCGAAGTCCATTTATTCCACAGTCAATGAACTGCCGTTCCAGTATGTGATCGAGGCGGAGAACATTCTGCCCACCTGTGTCTATAAGCTGCGGAGCAGTATTGAGCAGCTGACCGTGACCATGCTTGACAGCGACGAGCTGGACGTCAAGGCGGCATTGCAGTTTAAAGTGATTGTATTTTCTGTGCAGAACCGCGATCTGGTGACAGATATCCGGGTGGAGCCGCTTGACCTGAATAAGCTCAGCGACCTGCCGGGGATGGTGATCTGTATTGTGGGACCGGGAGAGACGCTGTGGGATATCGGCAAGAAGTATTATGTGCCGGTGGCGCAGCTTAGGGAAGTGAACGAGCTGCCGACGGAGGAAATCAGTGCGGGAGATAAAATACTGGTGGTGAAGGGCGGCATTTGAGTTTGTAAGCGGACGCGCGGGCGACGGGTAATATTACGTCGCCCGCGCTGTGTTCTGGCAGGCTGCCCGCCTTCGCTTCGCTGGGCGTGGTGCGAGGATATTTAGTAAAATTTAATGGAACTGTGTGTGTCGTTGTGGTAGAATAACAGCATTGAATAATTTAGTAATCTGGAATTGGCTGTATTCCTGGCTGGAATTTACATATGATATATGTGGAAGAGAGGTGCATATAACATGACAATAGACACAAACACAATGATTTCAATTACAGAAGCAAATCAAAATTTTTCAAAAGTAACCAAAGTAGTTGATGAACATGGAACGGCGGTTATTCTGAAAAATACTGTACCCAGATATTTGGTCATTGATTTCAGTAGAGCGGAAAAAGAAAAAGTTGCCGGTGATGAAGATGTGTTTGCAATATCTGAACGATTAATAAAGCAGAATATGGAAGCATATGAGGTTCTGGCAAAATGATTATTTTAAGCAAAGAGCAGGTGCTAGAATTTCATGCAAGTGTAATCAAAGCCACGGGAGGAAGTAGTGGTATTCGTGATGAAGGAATGCTTGATTTGGCGTTAAATAATCCGTTTCAGTCATTTGGCGGAAAGGAGCTTTATCCAAGCATTCAGGCAAAGGCGGCACGACTTTGTTTTGGATTGGTAAAAAATCATGCAATGTTAGGCGGAAAAAAAGACTCGGCGCACATGCTATGTTAGTTTATCTTGTATTAAATGGATATGAATTGTCATACAGTCAGAAGGAGTTAAGTTATGTAATTCTTGCGATGGCAGCCGGTAATATTGGTGAAAAGGAAATCTTACAATGGATTATTGACCATCAACAATAAGCGTTCGGTGATTGAGAGCAAAATACATTGATGTTAAGGTATGTATGGAGCAGCTAATCATTAAGCTGGAAGAGTAAAAGAAACATAAAGGGAGAATTTGCATGAACACAACACCGATTTTAAAGAATAGAATCTTTCTGTACCTGACGGAATTTTTCGCCGGCATGTCCGTGATGGCGGTGGAGCTGGGGGCGAGCAGGCTGCTCGCTCCTTATTTCAGTTCCTCCCAGATTGTGTGGACGATCATTATCGGCACCATTATGATCGCTATGGCGCTCGGTAATATTTACGGCGGGAAGAGTGCGGACAAGGATCCGAACCCGGACAAGCTCTATACACGGATTCTGATTGCAGGAGTATGGATTGCGCTGATTCCGGCGGTGGGAAAGTATATTATTATAGGCATTTCCGCGCTGCTTATTTTTGCGGTAAATACGAATTTTCTGATCTGGGCGGCTTTTACGGCGTGTATGGTGATCTTCGTGTTTCCGCTTTTTTTGCTGGGAACGGTGACGCCGTCTCTGGCAAAGTACACGGTACAGAGCCTTTCGGACAGCGGCAGTATCGTGGGGACGCTCGGTGCGTTTAACACGATCGGCAGCATTATCGGTACGTTTGTGCCGACTTTTATCTCGATTCCGGCGGTGGGCACTTCGGTCACGTTTCTGATTTTTGCGGCGATTCTTCTGGGGCTCGGGATCATCTATTTTGTCAGCAAAAAGAGCGGGTGGAAGAAAAGCGCGGCGTCGGCGGTCATCTTTATTCTGTGCTGTATTTTCGGGGCGTCGAACAGTTTTGCTTTCTGGGAGAGCAATCTGGCATACGAAGGGGAGTCCATTTACAATTATCTGCAGGTGAAAGAAAACAACAGGAATGTCATATTATCGACAAATGTGCTATTCGGGGTGCAGTCCATTCTGATCAAGGACGAGGGGCTGACGGGCATGTACTACGACTATGCCATGGCGGCGCCGCTTATGACGGGAAAGGATAACCCGGCGGATTGCAATACGCTGATTCTCGGCATGGGGACGGGCACTTACGCACACCAGTGCCGGGCTTTCTTTGGGGACATGCCGGTGGAGGGCGTGGAGATTGACGAAAAGATCACAGATCTGGCGCGGACTTATTTTGATTTGCCGGAGGATGTGCCGGTGACCACTTACGACGGCAGGGCTTATCTGAATGCCATTGACGGGAAGTATGATGTAATTATGGTGGACGCTTATCAGGATATCACGATCCCTTTCCAGATGTCATCTACGGAGTTCTTTTCGCTGGTGAAGGAGCATCTGGCGGAGGACGGCGTGATGGTGGTCAACATGAACATGCGGGGCAGCGGGGAGGACAGCATCAACGCCTATCTTTCCGACACCATTGGCAGCGTTTTCGGCGAGGTCTACACGGTGGACGTGAAGGGTTCCACCAACAGGGAGCTTTTTGCCTCCGACAACCCGCTGATGATTGAGAATCTGAAAAAACACAAGGAGACTGTCGCGGACGAAAGTCTCCTTGTAATGATGGATACCGTTTCTGAAAACCTGGTTCCCTATGAAGCGGGAAACCGGATTATGACGGATGACAAAGCGCCTGTGGAACTTCTCGGTATGCGCGTCATTGACGAACTGATCAGAACCGAGGTCGCCTATTACAAAAATGTGTATGAGGAGCAGGGCATCTGGGGCGTGATTGACGCGCTGTAATGTTGCATATTTGGCTGATTTACGGTTCCCTAATAAAACAGCGCATCCTGTTTGCTTCTGCGAAATGCATCGCTATGTGGAAATGGAAGCAGCCCGTTCTCTCGGGTGTCAGGTCGATAGTCTGACGATCGCCACATCCTTTGCGGCAATCGTGAGCGCATCTCCCTCTTTATAAGCCTTTCCGCTCAGCAGGTCCGTCCCCGCAAAGGGCATTGCCATCACTTGCGCCTCTTCCCCATGATTTAGCAGGAATATGAACGTACCGTTTTTATTGACTCTTCTGGTCACTTCCATACCTTCTGGTGCGTCCATAATTGCTTCAATTCCCGCTTCACGGCAGATTTCCCCGAGATATTCCCGATAAAACGCATCGTCGGACTGTGTCGCCACATAGTAGCCAAAGCCTTTGCCGAAGGCGTTTTTCGTGAGCACAGGCATTCCCGCATAGAAATCTTTTTCATAAAAGGCGAGGGCCTCCGCCCCTTCCGTGTGCAGCAGGTCGCAGAGCATGGAGGCGGGGTAGGTTCTGCCCTTGTAATGGAAGGCGTTGTGCATGTCCGCAGGAAGAGCGTCCTCCTCCTCCACCCAGATGCCGAGAATATCCCGCAGCTTTCCTGGATAACCGCCTACGGTCACGAGGTCGTGCTCGTCCACATAACCGCTGAAAAAGGTGGTCAGGAAACGGCCGCCGTTTTTCACGTAGGCGCGCAGCTTTTCGTCGTAGCCTGTTTTCACCATATAGAGCACCGGCGCGATCACCAGATCGTATGCCGACAGGTCGTCCTCCACGCCGATCATGTCCACGGGAATATGCAGGTCAAACAGTGCCTTGTAATAGCGTTCCACCTCTTTGCAGTAATCCAGAAAGACGGACGGTCCCGCCGAGTAGGAGATGCCCCACCAGTTGTCCCAGTCAAAGACGATGGCGGCCCTGGCGTCGCTCCTTGCGCCGAGGGTCTGGCTGCCCAGCCGCTCAAGCTCCGCGCCAAGCGCGGCAACTTCACGAAATACCCTGGTGTTCTCGTGACCAGCATGGTCAATCACCGCACCGTGGTACTTTTCGCAGGCGCCGATACTGCGCTTCATCTGGAAAAACATGACCGTATCCGCTCCGTGGGCGACTGCCTGATAGCTCCAAAGCCGCATCACGCCGGGGCGCTTTAGCATATTGTAGGGCAGCCAGTTGGTGACGGATGGCGTCTGCTCCATCAGGGCGAAAGGTTTTCCCTGCTTAAGGCCGCGCATCAGGTCATGGCGCATGGCGGTGCCGGAAACGGGCGTGTCGTTGGCGGGATAGTTGTCCCATGATACGAAATCCATATATCTGGCCCACATCTGGTAGTCCAGAGGCTGATAGGTGCCCATCAGATTCGTGGTGATGGGGATATCGGGGGTAATGGTGTGGACCGCGTCATACTCCAGACGGTACGCGTTTAAAATGCTCTCCGAATTGAAGCGGCGGTAGTCCAAAGAGATGCCTTGAAAAGTGCTGCGGTCATTGCTCCAATGCTCGGAAAGGTGATTGGGAGCGACGATATCCTCAAAGTCATAGAACGTGTGACCCCAGAATGCGGTGTCCCAGGCCCGGTTGACCTCCTCGATCGTCCCGTATTTTTCTTTCAGCCATTCCCGGAATTTTTTCTCACAGTTTTCGCAGTAACACTCCCCGCCGTACTCGTTGGAGATATGCCATGCCACAATATTGTCATAGTTTTTGTAGCGGTCAGCCAGTTTAGAAGCCAGTGCCATAGCGTATTTCTGGTAGGTGGGGCTGTTGGGGCAGGAATTGTGGCGGCTGCCGAACTTGCGCTTCATGCCGGTTGCCTCCACACGCAGGATATCGGGGTGCTTTCTTGCCATCCACGCAGGGTGGGCGCCGGTGGAAGTGGCAAGGCACACTTTCATGCCGTGCTTTTTCACCAGTTCCATAATCTTGTCCAGTTTTTCAAAATGGTAGACGTCATCGTCGGACTGTAAGCTGGCCCAGCTAAAGACATTCAGTGTGACAATGTCGATGTGCGAAAGCTTCAAAAGCCGCATGTCCTCCTCCCATGTGTCCTCGGGCCACTGCTCCGGGTTGTAGTCTCCGCCGTAGGGGATTTTCTTGATTTTTTCGTATTCAACCATGTGGGTTCTCCTTTATAATTTTGCGATCCAATCAGATAAATGTTTCGGTGCGCGGGTTTCCCGCCTCTCATATTTCAATGTCCGCGCACTGCTCATTGCCATTGCGTACATTATATCTGATTTGCATGGATTGGAATACTTGACAAAATGCTGATTTATGGAAGCGTTTTTTAGTGATATGTGCAAAAAAAGGAACCGGGATTTTTCCGATTCCTTTCGCTTTCTGCTGTTTAGTTAGATGCGATCTGTCCGGCAGCAGCCTGATTCAGCACATTCTGCGTCGCATTGTCCTGAGCTGCAGCATCTTCAGCCATCTTGTCAAAGCCTGCCATAACAGCGTCGTAGGTCTTCTTGGAAATTTCAGGAAGTTCGCCGCCCCAGGTCTTTTCAGCCTGCTCGTAGCCTTTCTTGAAAGCTGCGCGCATGTCTTCGATCTTGCTCGGATCTCCGCCTGTCAGAGCAGTTGCGAAATCAAGGATTCTGCCGGAGGTCTGTTTTACGCCCCAGTAGCCGTCCTCGGAAACGTCTTCCTGTGCCTGCAGCTTGGTAGCTTCATCTACTTCAAACTTGCCGCTGGCAAGGAATTTCCACATGTCGCCGCTGGCAATGCCGGAGGCCTGACTCTGTTTGGTCATCATCTGCTCGACAATGTTCTTTAACTGCTGTGTATGTGCCTCAGCATCAGCTTTCATCTTATTAACAAGCTCTGTGTTCTGTACATACTTTTTCACAGGAATGTTGACACTATCTTTTGAAGGCTCATAGACAACACCGTTTTCACCCTTTTCGGAAGAGTTGTCTTTCATCTCCTCAACAGGTTTTGTCTCTGTCTGCTGCGTGGTTGTAAGTGCTTCGTAAGCGTTCTTTCCCGCTCCTGTAATTCCATTTACGCTCATGGGTATCCCTCCTTGGCAATAAATATGTATATTTGCAGTTACAAAAAGACTGCCGCCAGCAATCTCCTTTTTCTATTTATTATATCGTACCATTTTCCTAATTTAATTAGAAGAGAAAAAGCAGAAAATCAAAAAATCTATCTAATCTTTTACGGACATGGTAAACTTTGAAATGAGTGAGGCTGTACTTGACATTTTGTACAAAATTAAGTACAATCTTTGTATACAAAGTACATTGACTTCTGCGTAAAAGAGGCGGAAGCGGGAAAGACTGACAAATCATCAGGTCAGTGGCTGACTGGGAGCGGTTATGATAAGAGAAAAAGCATACGCAAAAATAAATCTGGGACTGGATGTACTGCGGCGCAGACCCGACGGTTATCACGAGGTAAAGATGATCATGCAGACCGTGGATATATGCGACGATCTGACTTTTGAAAAAAGGGAAAAGCCGGGGATCGGCTTTTGCATAGAGGGTGCCAATCTGCCTGCAGACGAGAATAATCTGGTCTATCGGGCGGCGACGCTTCTGATGGAGAAGCGGCAGATTAAGGAGGGGGTTTCCATTACCCTGCACAAAAGAATCCCCATTGCGGCTGGCATGGCAGGCGGAAGCGCTGATGCGGCGGCGACTCTGCGGGGGCTGAATGCACTTTTTAGAATGGGATATTCCGTGGAAGAACTGAAAGAATCAGGGGTGACGCTTGGGGCTGACATTCCTTACTGCATTCGGGGAGGTACCATGCTCTCGGAGGGGATTGGAGAAATTCTGACACCATTGTCTGAACCGCCGGCCTGCCATCTGGTGATTGCAAAGCCTGATATTGACGTGTCCACAGCGTTTGTCTATGGACATTTACAGGTGGATAAACTGTCGTTTCACCCGGATATCGACGGGATGGCGGCGGCTCTTGCGGCGGGAGACCTGGAAGGGGTCACGGACAGGATGGGAAATGTGCTGGAGACAGTTACAGTGAAAGAGTATCCTGTGATCGAGAGACTGAAAAAGATGATGTGTGGGCTGGGGGCGGAAAATGCGCTGATGAGCGGCAGCGGTCCTACGGTGTTTGGCATTTGCAAGGAGAGGGAGACGGCGGATAAAATAGCGGCGTCGATAAGGAAAGAAGAACTGGCAGAAGCGGTTTTTGTGACAGAGTTTGTCCGGGGGGAATGTGAGAAATACATCTGATCGCTCACAGCAAAGTCAGCAAAGCTGACTTGGAAGGCCTAAGCCTGCTTCGCGGACTTTTCTCACACAGGAGAATGCCTGAAACACGGGCATTGTCTCAGACAAGTCTGTTTGCCTTGGGATTTGAGATTCCGCTGGAGCGGAATCATGGAGGAATGCGTATGGATCATGATTTCACTGTGAATATGGACGAATTTCTGCCATTGCGGGATGTGGTGTTTAATACGCTGCGCCGTGCTATTCTGACAGGCGAACTGAAGCCGGGGGAGAGGCTGATGGAGATTCATCTGGCAAACCGTCTGGGTGTGAGCCGCACGCCGATCCGTGAGGCGATACGGAAACTGGAACTGGAAGGTCTGGTAACCATGATTCCGAGGCGGGGCGCGGAGGTGGCGCAGATCACTGAGAAAAGCCTGCAGGATGTGCTGGAGGTGAGACGTGCACTGGATGCGCTCTGTGCGGAACTTGCGTGCGACAGGATTACAGCGGAGGGCAAGGCGGCATTAAAGAGAGCCTGCGACAGTTTTGAGGAGGCGACGAAGACGGGCGAGGTGGTGACCATCGCGGAGGCGGATGTGGCGCTGCACGATATCATTGTGCAGGCGACGGGAAACCAGAGACTTATCCAGCTGATTAATAATCTGTCTGAGCAGATGTACCGCTACCGCTTCGAATACATCAAGGATGAGAGCGGGCATGAAAACCTGGTCAATGAGCATAGGATGATATATGAGAGCATTATGAGTGGAGACAGGGAGAGTGCGGCGGCAGCGGCGAGACTTCACATTGATAATCAGGAACAGTCTATTATCCGGCAGATCCGCGTCGATCCCAGGGGAAAGCGCAGCTCCCGCTGATTATTCGTAATATATGCGCAGATTTATATTTGCAAGGTTGCTGTCAGTGCTTCATGCAATGCGTGCCGTACGGTGAATGGAAAAATAGCAAACGGTGTATCAGACCGTAAAGAAGCGGGAATACTCTCAATGCCGGAAATCACGGCAGATGGGAGTATGGATGATGAAGAAGACAGGAAAAACGCTGGCAGCTTTTTTATTTGCGGCAGTCTGGCTGGGGATCTTTTATCCGGAAATATGTTTTACGCAGGAGACGTGCGAGGTAGAGACACTGGATGGGATGAGGCCGGACGGTGTGCCGGGCGAGATTGAGGCAGCAGAGATCTGGCATGCCTCCGGTGATGAGATTGTGATAAGCAGCAGATTTTGGGAGTGGTGTAAGGAAAATCTGTCTATAGATAAGAATTAGTCGTTGGGATTCACATGGAATAATCGTATAGGAAGTTGAAATCCGGTGTGGGTTTGAATCGTAACGGCAGGAAAGGTCGGAAACCATGAACGGACAGGAAGAGTGGCACAACAGCCCCATAGGCGTGTTCGACTCGGGGGTGGGAGGGCTGACTGTGGCACGCGAGATCATGCGGCAGCTCCCCAATGAGAGGATCGTATATTTCGGAGATACGGCGCGGGTGCCCTACGGAAATAAGTCAAAGGAGACGGTGACGAGGTATTCCAGACAGATCGTGCGATTTCTGGAGACGCAGCAGGTGAAGGCCATCGTGGTCGCCTGTAATACGGCAAGTGCGTACGCTCTGGAGGATCTGGAAAAAGAGGTGGATCTTCCGATGATCGGCGTGGTGAAGCCGGGAGCCAGGACAGCTCTTGCGGCTACCGCGAATAAGAAAATCGGTGTTGTGGCGACGGAAGCCACCATAAGCAGCGGCATATACAGCCGTTACATAGAAGAATATGACAGTGATGTCAGTGTTATTGGAAAAGCGTGCCCGCTCTTTGTGCCGCTTGTGGAGGAAGGGTTGTGGGAAGATCCGGTGACGGATGAGATTGCCCGCCGCTACCTGACGGAGCTGATCGACAGCGGCATAGACACCTTGATTCTGGGATGTACCCATTATCCGATGTTGCGCTCCACAGTGGGAAAGATTATGGGGGAAGGCGTAACCCTTGTCAATCCCGCCTACGAGACAGCGAGGGAACTGAAAGCGCTCCTGGCAGAGCGCGGTCTGGAGAGCGGGCACAGGCCAGGACTTGGGACGGAGCTGTACCGCTTTTTTGTCAGCGATGCCGCGGATAAGTTTCAGCGTTTTGCCAATTCCATTCTGCCTTATGGCATTTTGTCCGCAAAGCAGATCCGGATTGATGAATTTTAGAGGGATAAAAAATGACGAAAGAAGTATTGCTGACTTTACAGGGATTACAGTTTGACCAGCGGGAAGAAGACGCTGATAAGATCGAGACGGTCACAGTGGGAGATTATTATAAGAAGAACGACAGGCACTATGTCGTTTATGAGGAAGTTACGGAAGGGTTTGACCGTCCTACGAAAAATCGTCTTAAGTTTGGCGGGCAGATGGTGGAACTGACGCGTCACGGCCTGGTAAACGTACATATGGTTTTCCAGGAAAATAAAAAGAATCTGTCAAACTACAATACGCCTTTCGGGCAGATCCTGGTGGGGATTGACACGAAGCGGATAACGATAGAAGAAAAGGAAGATAATATTGTGGTGGATGTGGATTACGCGCTGGATATCAACTATGAGTTCCTCTCTGACTGCCACATCAGAATCGACATCCGCTCCAAAGAAAACAGCAGCTTTACGCTCCTGTCGTAAAACTGCTGCACCTGTTATTTCACTGGCTTTGCACCTGCTTTTTCCTGTGCTTTTTCAATCAGTTGTTTGAATTTGCTCTTTTTCTTCTGCTCGACTACCGGCGCCTTGCCGTGGAGTCCTTTAACATCTGTGATGTAGATACCGCTGACAACAGCTTTCACTTCCTTCTTGACGGGAACGGAATCAAAAATTTTTTCTTCGCAGATAAGTGTCATGATCTGGGGTCCTACTTTGGCTTTCACCACAGGGAGTTTGGAGCCACGCAACAGTTTGGGGGTCTGCTCCAATATGATTTGGGGAAGCCCTGCATCCTTCAACTTCATTCGTTTTTTATCGATGATGAGCATGGATACGGTCTGCTTCATCGCGTCGATCTGTGCCTGCTGCTCAGCCTGTTTTTTCTGGGCTTTCTTTCCTAAGAAATATAATACCACTACGGCGATCAGCAGAACCGCCAAAATTACCAGAAAGACAATGGTTAACGTGCTCATGGGAATGCCTCCGTTCTCAACAATATATGTAAAAGATATTTTAACATTGATCTTCGTGTAGCGCAAGCGTCAAAATACGACTTCCGGGCATTTTGTGTACAGGAGATCTATGCAGGGGCGCGACGACTCCGCGAAATAGCGAGGGCCGGATATAGACAAATGAAGGACGGCTGTGGTAAGATAAGGGTTGAATTTATAGCAGATGTGAGGATACAGAGCAGTTGCTGCTTATGATTTAAGAAAAGAGGCATTGAGGAGATATGAAAAGAAAAATCTGTGTTGTCGCAGCGGTGTTTGCCTCATCGCTGCTTTTGACGGCATGCGGCAGTAAAGAGTATTTAAAAGATATTAAGGCAGAGAAGTATGTGACGCTCGGTGCTTATACGGGAATTGAGGCGACGGTCAATAAGCCGGAAGTGCCAGAAGGCGCGGTGGAAAGCTACATTTACGATAATTATCTGGAGCCGAAGGCGGAAAAGACGCCGGTGACGGGCAGAGCGGTACAGGAAGGTGACGTGGCGAATATTGACTTCGTCGGATACCATGATGGCACGGCCTTTGACGGCGGCGCGGGGACAGGTTTTGATCTGACGATCGGTTCCGGGCGGTTTATAGAGGGCTTTGAGGAGGGGCTGATCGGCGCGAATATCGGAGAAAAGCGAAGCCTCAATCTGACCTTTCCCGATCCTTACACCAATCCCGATCTGGCGGGGGAGGACGTGGTGTTTGAGGTGACGGTGAACAGCATCAGCGAGAGCAGGGCACCGGAACTCACGGACGAGCTTGTGAAACAGCTTGGCGAGGAGGGGTATAACATAGGCGGCGCGCAGACGGCGAAGGAACTGAATGACTACATTTATAATCTCTATGACCAGTCTGTGCAGAGCACCTATGAAAATGAGATCGAGAACGCCATGGCTTCCACCATTATGGAAAACAGCACGTTTCAAGAGCCGCCGGAGGAGATGGTGCAGCGCTTTATCACAAGCATAGAGAATAGTATGAGCGTCAGGGCGTCCTCTATCGGCATGTCCCTCATGCAGTATATGCAGCTTTATCAAGGGCTCGACGAGGCAGGGTACCGGGCGCTTTTCGATGAAGAGGGCATGCGGATGGCAAAGCAGTATATCATGTACCAGGCGATTGCCGACAAGGAGGGGCTTGTGCCGACAGAGGAGGAGGTCGCAGGAGAGGTTTCCGCGCTGATGTCGAACTATGGTTACACTTCCGAGGAGGAACTGGAAAAGAGCGTGGATATGGAATCCCTGAAAGAGGATCTGATGCGGAAAAAGGTGATTGCCTTTTTAAAGGAGAACAGCAACATACATGAAACCACGGCTAATGTAGATTGAGATAAAAACAGGAGGGGCATTGAAAATGGATTTGACAGATATCAAAGATTTGTATCGTGACAGCGAGGCGTATTTTGATAAGGAAGTGACAGTGGGAGGCTGGGTGAGAAGTATCCGGGATTCCAAGACGTTCGGTTTTATCGTGGCAAACGACGGCACCTTTTTCGAGCCGCTGCAGATTGTATATGCGGACAAGCTGGAAAATTTTGATGCGATTTCCAAACTGAATGTGGGTTCCGCGATAGTGGCGCGGGGAAAGATTGTGGCGACGCCTCAGGCGAAACAGAAATTTGAAATGCAGGCGGAGGAAATCATTGTGGAGGGAATGTCCACGGCGGATTATCCGCTGCAGAAAAAGCGGCACAGCTTTGAGTATCTGCGCACCATTTCCCATCTGCGCCCCAGAACGAATACTTTCCAGGCAGTATTCCGTGTGCGGTCGCTGATCGCTTACGCGATTCACACCTTCTTTCAGGAGAGAGGTTTCGTCTATGTGCACACCCCGATCATCACGGGCAGCGATTGCGAGGGCGCGGGCGAGATGTTCCAGGTGACCACCATGGATTTAAATAACCTGCCGCAGACGCCGGACGGACAGGTTGACTATAGCACCGATTTCTTTGGCAAGCCTACCAATCTGACGGTGAGCGGACAGTTAAATGTGGAGACCTATGCCTTTGCGTTTAAGA